>JAMDDR010000547.1:0-1419 GCA_023488685.1 Chloroflexota bacterium
CCTTGAGCCGGTTGTCGATACCCGTGAACCGGGTGTCGATGTTGGTCTGGAAACCCTTGATCTGATTGCCTTGCTCGGCAATCGCGTCCAGCAACTTCTTCAGTTCCTCGTTCATGATGCCCTCCATGTTCGTCTGATGTTGTACTACCTGTTTACAGCACCCAAACTCTTGTCACTGCGTACATCGCCAGTGGCTGTACGCTGACATAGAGATTAACCGCCAAGCAACTGCTTGTTCTCGTTCAGCCCATCAAAGATCTGCTTGATGTACCCAGCGGCTGCTGGATCAGGAGGAGCAGGAGGATCTGGCAACTCCTTCTCTGCAGTCTCTGTCAGTACAGACATCAACTGCTCCACCTGAAGTTGGATGGGAGCAAGGTGCGTCTTCAAAGCAGAATCCACTGCAGACCGGATGTCGTCCATGGAAGCCAGTACTGGGCTGGATGACCTCTGCTCGATGACTGTCCTGTCCCCATACTCCAGCACTTCAACATACGCCTCAGCGATATTGATACCGTCATCCAGATCCATCAGTACATCGAAGGACTTGACTGGATGGGACTTCACCCACTCTTTGGCTTTCTCCAAAGTCCAACCATCAGACTTGGGAAAACGCAACGCTTGGATGGTCATGTGATCCTCGCCCTTGAGCTTGCCCAGCACATCCAACAAGGGGAATGTAACCGGTTGTCCAGCTACTGGTAATTGGCGTGGCAGAGCGACACGCGTCCCCACCTTTAGCTCGTCAGCTCTGAGCGCATGAAGATGACCATTCTTCAACGTAAATAACGGATGGTAGGCAGTCGCAGTGATCTCGCGCCCGGTGCGTGAGCGAATTTGCAGTAGGGACGCAGGCGCTCGCCGTCTGACAAACCCTGCAACAGGCCGTGGCTCCAGGCGCAGTGTGTCAGGATTGAGGGACAACACATGAATGTTTTGTGGGTTATTCCTTGTCAACGCTCCATCGTCGAGTACCTCTACGCAGCGTGATTCGACCAATGCGGTTTCAACCAATTGACGGATTGGCACATTGCGACCATCTGCCAGGACGATGGGCGTATCACCGGTCACACACTTCCCTGATCCATTGGGGCCAATGACGGCGGTGACACCTTCGGTGAAATCGAAAGCAGTCTTGTTGGCAAAGGTCTTGTAGCCATTGAGAACGAGGTGTTTTAAGTGCATCGCGCCGTGGATTTTACTGCCTCTCGGTAATGGCAATATAATTCCCCCATGCCAACATCCCTCAAAGTCACGATGCGCTGGGCACGCCGTCCCCTGAAAGGCTTGCTACAGCTTACCCGCTACCGTGAATACGTGTTGTTCGTTTGCGTCACTACCCTGATGGGGGCCAAGTTGGGCGGAGGCGACTTTGACCTGCGCTTGATGATCGTGCTGGCGGCCAATATCCTGGTCGTC
>JAMDDR010000547.1:1429-10551 GCA_023488685.1 Chloroflexota bacterium
CGAGAAGAACACCACGAACAGGAAGAACAGCCAGCTATAGGGCTTGCCCTGGTCATACGTGAAGTACGCGCACAGGAACTGTAGTCCGGCCAACGACAGGCTGTGTGAGATCAGGTCGGCCACCGGCACGACTTTGACCTGCGCTTGATGATCGTGCTGGCGGCCAATATCCTGGTCGTCGGTTTTGCCTTCATGTACAACGACGTGGAGGACGCGCCCGACGATGCCCTGGACGAGAGAAAGGCCCGCCGCAATCCCATCAGCGCCGGCATCATCTCGCCGCGCATGGGCAGGGCGGCCTGCATCGCCGTGAGCGCCCTGCTGTTGGGTCTGTATGGCGTGTTGGGCTTCATGCCTGTGATGCTCGGCGGCCTGTGCCTGGCGCTGGCGTTCCTCTACTCCTGGCGTGTGGCGCGGCTCAGCCGTACCGGTGGCCGACCTGATCTCACACAGCCTGTCGTTGGCCGGACTACAGTTCCTGTGCGCGTACTTCACGTATGACCAGGGCAAGCCCTATAGCTGGCTGTTCTTCCTGTTCGTGGTGTTCTTCTCGGTATATGGCGAGTTGAACAACGAGCTGCGCGACATCGTCGTGGATCAGAAAGCCGGCATCCGTCACACGGCTGACCTGATTGGCTTGAAGTGGACCAAGATCTTGATGATTGCGTCCATCGTCGGCGCGGTGGCCGTGATCGTCACTTTCCTGGCCATGCAGGTGATTCCCATCTGGCTGTTGATCGTGCCGGCGGTGCTCGGGCCGATGCTCCTCGCTGAGCAGTTATGGCGCCTGGTGCGGCGCGAGGCAAACGTGGTCGACGACCGTGAAGCCCTGCACCAACCCGCGCTGCTGGTGGGCGTGATCACCATACTGGCATGGTTCATCGCCGATAAGCTTCCACTCGGTTAACCTTAACCCGCTTTTAACTTTAGCCTCCCTCCGTCGCGCGGATACACCTGACAGGTCTTTCGAGACCTGTCAGGTGTATCCGCGCCGCTGCGTGTCGTATTCTTTAGATTGGTGTTGTGTAGGGTAGCAATCAGGAACAACACAGAGGTTAGGGGGGATAATGGCTACAACGAAGAGCGAGTCCCGGCGGGTGGGCCGGCAAGTTGCGCGGGGTCTTACAAGCATGAAGAACTGGCGACGGTTGGGTCTATTCATTGTATTGTTGTTGACCGGGGTCGTTGCATTGATTGCCCTGGGCGCGCGCACCACGTTAGCGCGCAGCGATCACCAGGAGGCCACCCCAGAACCCGTTGCGCAGTTGCCATCAGATCAGAATCCTGATCCCGCCAGTGTAGAGGACCCGGTGTTCCTAAAGGTGTATGCCCACGTGAACACCCAGGACAGCAAAGTCCCCGTCTATCCCACCCCAGCGGACGCCATCAGCAATACCAACCCCCTGCGAGAGCTTAACGGTTACGAATGGGTGACGGTTATCGCCAGCACCGAGATCAACGGCGTTGCTCTGTCGCAGATCAACGCCGATGAGTGGGTGTTCTCCGATCGCCTGGCGTTCTTCCGCCCTTCACAGTTTCAAGGGCGCACCTTCGACCAGATCCAGACACCCGATCGCCCATTTGCGTGGGTCATCTCCGAGTTTCAACCCACCAACGAGCCGGACGGCGATGTCAATGCGGCGGCGCCGGTATACCGCCGCTACGACGTGGTCGATATTTATGAAAAGGCGCTCGTCGGCACGACGATGTGGTATCGCATCGGCGATCAGCAATGGTGCACGCAACAGCGCTTAGCCGTGGTCAGCCCCCGCCAGGCGCCGGCCAGGCTTGGCGCGCGTGAGCGGTTGCACAGCAAGTGGATTTCGGTCAACCTGTTCGAACAGACCATCGCCGCCTACGAGGGTGAGCGGCTGGTCTATGCGTCACTGGTCTCCAGTGGATTACCACGATGGGAGACAGTGAAGGGTGTCTTCCAGATCCAGTCCAAGAACAAGTCCCAGCCCATGTACAATGGCGCCGGCGACCCGGAATTGGGCCAGTACTACCTTGAAGAGGTGCCGTACAACATGTTCTTCTTCGAAGATTATGCGTTGCATGGCGCCTACTGGCATGACGGCTTTGGATACAAGAAGAGCCGCGGCTGCGTCAACCTGTCCATTAAGGACGCCAAGTGGCTCTTCAACTGGTCACAGCCTTACCCCAGCCAATACGGTTATGCCCAGGCTGCGCCCGATGACCCAGGCACCTGGGTGTGGGTACATTGACACCGATGGGAGAACCTCCCGCAGGTGTGCGCACACCTGCGGGAGGTTCTCCCATAGACTACATTACGGTTACCGTCGTTGCCGCGGAGCCGCGCGGCGTGTAGTACACCGCTGCCTCGTACGGTGCGATGGGCGAAGTCCAGCGCCAGAACCAACGCGCCACGTCGGCGGGCACGTTCAGGCAACCGTGGCTGCGCGGTCGTCCGAAGTCATTATGCCAGTAAGCGCCGTGAATGGCGACGCCACTCCAGGTGATGAACGTGGGGAACGGCACACCCGGCAAGTCGTAGTAATCCGCCCCCTGTCCGCCAATCATGCGCGCCGTGGGGTTTTTGAACAGCACCTTGTGCGTGCCGCCAGGGGTGCGGAATCCGCCATACCCGCTGGCCACACGCGATGTCAGCACCGGCTTATCGTACTCGTAGGCCGTGATGGTCTGCTCTTTCAGGTTCACCTCGACGCGCTTGGTCATGATCTCGGGTGAGAGCGGGGTCAGTTCCGAGGGATCCAAACGGCGCACGTCTGTTGCCGGCACGTAAGGGCCGGGTGAGTACGTCACACCGTCTTGCAGGCGATACCACCACTGCTCATCCTTGCCCATGACCGCGCCGACCACGCGGAAGACGCAGGTGTAGTACAGGCGCATGGACCGGCCGCTCTTCGGGTCAGGCGCATATCGTGAATCGCTGAAAGGCACCGTGATCTCGCCCCAAAACTTTTCCGCTGCCTTATCCGGCTCGGCCGGATTCCTGACTTCTTCGACCGGTTGTATCCACGAGGAATAAGCGTAGCCCTCGTCGGTCTTGTACCAGATCGAGTTGTGTGGCATGACGGCTTCGCCCACCACCTGTTCGCGCAGGGGCAGCACTTCATCCCGCTTTGCCGCGCGCACCAGCTTCCCCTTGCGCTCTGGCGCTTCGCGAATCTCAACACTCCAGGTGGCAATCCGGCCGAGTGAAGCGGGCGGTGCTTCAGGGTCTGCTTCGATCGAGGCACCGAACGCGTGCCAAAGATTGGTGAACGGCAAAACGGCTGCAGCAGTGGTCACGCTGCCAGCCAACTTCAACAACGCACGACGATTGATCCTGGACATACTCTGGCTCCGTATCGATAGCGACTTCCCGCCGATCTTGAATGTGATGCTGCCATGCGCATAGCGCCGGCCATGGCACACCTTGGCCGGCACCGCAGGGCCCTTGGTCAACCCTACAGCTTGATCAATATAGATCCCTATTTTAAGCCACGATGATGCGAGTGCCAGTCGTGCCGTTCGGTGTCATATAACTCGCCGCCTCGTACGGCGCGGTGGGCGAGGTCCAGCGCCACACCCAACGTGCCACGCCGGCGGGTACGTTCAGACAGCCGTGGCTGCGCGGCCGTCCGAAGTCATTGTGCCAGTAAGCCGCGTGAATGGCAACTCCGCTCCAGGTTAAGAAGGTGGGAAAGGCAACGCCGGGCAGGTCGTAGAAGTCAGCCCCTTGCCCGCCGATCATGCGCGCGGTCGGATATTTGAACAGCACGGTGTGGTTGCCGACCGGCGTGCCGAAATCACCATAGCCGCTGGAAACGCGGCTCTTCATCACCGGTTCTCCGTTCTCGTATGCCACCAGGGTTTGTGACGCCAGGTCAACGCGTATGACCTTATCCTGCACGTCTGGGGATAGCGGCGTCAGTTCTGTGGGGTCAAACCGGCGCAGATCGGTGGCGCGGATGTACGGACCCGGCACGTAGGTGATGCCCTCCTGCAAGCGATACCACCATGCGTTGTCTGCGCCAACCACAGCGTCGATCACGCGAAACACGCCGGTGTAATATAGCCGTGCCACGCGCGATGCCGCGAGATCGGGTGCGGCGTGTGCGTTGGTGTAGGGCACCGTCACCTCGCCCCAAAAATGCTCAGCCGCTCGTTCAGGCTCGGGTTCGTTCTTGACATCGTCGATCGGTTGCACCGAGGATGAATATACGTAGCCGCCGTCCGTGCGGTACCAGATGTTGTTGTGGGTGCGATAGGCCTGTCCTTCGAGTTGCTCGTGCAGCCGGATGATGTCGTCCTCGTTCAGTACCGCGACGACGTTCGCCGAGGTCGTTGGACTGGTGCGGATCGGCAAATCCTGCACGGTCACCCGCCCGAGAGGCGCAGGCGGTGGCTCGGGATCCGGCATGTCCGCAAAGACGCGCGCCGTGTTCAGCAACGCTGTTGCCGCTGCCAGCGCGGTTGCGCTGCCAGCCATTTTTATAAATCGACGACGATCAACCAGTGCCATTTCACCACCTCACCACCCATCCTGCCATCACATGATTACGCTCGCCAACAAGATATGATTCAACCTTACCGGTGTTCCACCCGCGTGTGGCCGAGCCATCCTCCATCTTTGGTCGGATATGACGCCGCTGCGATAGACGCGCGGTCATCGCATGTTATACCCGCGCCTGCAGCCCGGTACAATGGCCCCGCCCGGCCAGCGATTGCCCGGCTTTGAGGACCTGATCATGCCGTTTCAACTGCACCTGCGCAAGCGATTCGCCGCCCGGTTCATCGGCGGCAAGAATGATGGGTACGAGAGCATCGTCGCACCTTACAAGCGCCGGCTGTTTTCCGATCTCCATGGCGACGTGCTGGAGATCGGCCCTGGCGGCGGTGCCAACCTGGCCTACTATCCGCGGCACATTCGTTGGGTAGGTGTGGAACCCAACCCCTTTATGCACAAATACCTGCGTGCCGAAGCCGGGAGACTGGGCCTCCAACCCGAACTGCGCAGCGGCGTGGCAGAACGATTGGACGTGCCTGATGACAGCGTCGACGCGCTGGTGGGCACGCTGGTGCTGTGCTCGGTCTCGGACCAGCAGGCTGCGCTGCGAGAGGTGCTGCGGGTGTTGAAGCCGGGGGGGCGATACCTGTTCGTCGAACACGTGGCGGCTGCGCGTGGCACCCGCTTACGCCGCCTGCAGAACTGGATCAGGCCCCTGTGGCAATTCGTGGGGGACGGTTGCCAGCCGAACCGTGATACGGGGGCGGTGATCGAGCAGGCCGGCTTCTCCAGCGTGCGTTACGAGCGTTTTTCCGTTGCCGTGACGATCGCCGGACCACACATCGCTGGCCTGGCTGTGAAGTAGCACCCTCAGACTCCCGGAGTCTCTGAGACTCCGGGAGTCTGTCTTGTCTGAGTCTGTCTTGTCTGGCGATCTTTTATTTGGCGATCTCCCACTCCCATGCATTCCAGGCCGCCGTTGCATATTGGGTCAGGCCCGGCTTGAAGTTCTTGAAACCGCTGCGATAGACGTACGGCTCGGTCGCCGCGAACAGCGGTATCACCGGCACGTCCTTCGTCCATTCCTGGAAGAACGTCTCGATAAAAGGCTTGCGCTTTTCACGGGAGAGCGTTACATCCACATTGGTCTCGGACTGGTTGAGCGCCTGGTCGGCTTGTTCATTGCAGTAGCCGGGATAGTTTTGTCCGGACCAACTGTTGGATTCCGCAGGGATGGCGGCGCAATTGTATTGTCCCGTGAACTGGGGATCGTCGCCGCCTATCGCGGTATAAATCGCCGCGTCGAAGCTGCGGCCGTACAGTGGGCCACCCTGTGAAGCCGGGGTGAACAGGCCGCGACCGTACAGGAATACCAGGTTCACGCCAAATCCAACCGACTTCCATTGATTCTGGATGACCTGGGCCAGGGATTGGCGGTCGGCGCGATCGGTCGTCATCAGCGTGAACTCTAGATTCTTGGTCACCTCCTGTCCATTTTCGGTAACCGTCTTCGTGCACGGCACCGCGGCGCAGTCCCAACCCGCTTCCTGGAGCAACGCTTTGGCCTTGTCCGGGTCGAACGAATACTTGGTGTAGTTGTCCGTGTATGCCCATGACGTCCCCTGGGCGACGCCGCCGGGCAGGTCCACCGTGTTGATCTTGCCAAAGTACAATGCGTCGGCGATGGCCTTGCGGTCGGTGGCGTAATACAGGGCCTGGCGCACCCTGGGATCATCCAGCGGCGCCTTGGTCGTGTTCAGGTCGATATGCTCCCACGAGTAGCCGGCCAGCCAGTTGATCTTGTACATGCCCGTGGCTTCCAGCTTGTCCAGGTCCGGCGCATCGGCCGGGCTCAAACCCGCGATGTTCCCGACGGCGGCATCCACTTCGCCATTCTGCAGCGCGGCTTTCACGCCGGCGCTGTCGCCGAAGAAGCGGAAGATGATGGTGTTGACCTTCGGCTCGCCCAGTGGGAAGGGCTGATCGCTTCGCTGCAGGATGATCTCCTGCCCCTGGACCCACTCCGTCACTACGTATGCGCCGTCACCGACGGGGGCTTTGGCGTAGTCGCTTGCGGCCTGATCCTGCACGCCAATCGACTCAAGGATGTGCGATGGCAACCAGCCGGGGAATGGGTAGGCCCAATACACCGCGTCGACGGCCGGGCCGGTGAAGCCGGTGTAGTTGGCGGCGTAATCCTCCTTGAAGGCCTCAAAGGGCACGTCCCCCGACAGCGTACCGGCGATGGCTTGCTTGATCTGGTTCTCGCTGAGCAGCTTGACCAGCACGGTATGATCGTCAACCGCTTCGATGGAATACACCTTCTCCACGGACGTGCGGTCGGCGATCTCGAAATCGGGGTTCATGATCAGCTTCCACGCATACAGGACATCCTGCGCGGTGACAGGGACGCCATCCGTCCAACGCCAGTCCGTGCGAATCTTGTAGGTCAACTCAAGATGTCTGTCCGCCCCATCGCCGACCAACTGCGCGCCGCCGTTCTCCAGGGTCGGCACTGATTCACAGCCAAAGGGAATCCACTCGGTCTTCTCATTTTGACCCATACAGCCCGGCGAGAGTGCGCCCAGGACGATCGCGCGCGCCTGCATCGAGCCGATCAGCGGATGCAGCGTGTCCGGCTCTTGTTGCATGGCAATGATCACGGTGTCAGAAGGCTGCGCTTCAGGAACGGATGTGGGTCCGGGGGTGGGTTCGGTGGTCGCGGTCACTTCAATTTGTTTCGTCACCTCAACCACCTTATCCTGCTCGACGATGACCGTTTCCTTGATCACTTGTTGCGCGCCCCCGCTGCAAGCTGCGAGCATCATGCTGCCCGCAGCCAGAATGCCAGCCGCTCTCCAGTATTTCGTTCGTTTCATTTCTTCCTCCTTTATCTGAATGAATGGTTTACTCCACATGAAAACCCGGCGTCGATTCCGCACATAACGGTGCCGGGCGCTGGGAAAAGCATGCCCAGCCATCCGCTTTGGCTTCTGGCCTGTATCAATTGGATTGGGTGATTGCTGGCCACGGACGCGCGTCCGCAGCCGCCTACTCAGGCCTACTCAGGGATCCAGCGACCCGACCCGATACGATTTCTTGGCATTGCCACCCCACGCATATCCCACCACGCGATCGTCCGGCTTACCTCCGTTGGATATACAGACTCCGGATCGGGAACCGGCGCGAACCATCCGTTCTGCAGCGCACCGGAGGACGAGACGGCATTCTCATGCTGTTGGTCGAGCACCGTCTCGGGGATAGCGGTGGCAGAGAACTGGTTATTGAACATGGGGGCGAGCACTGCTGACAGCGCCATGACCATGCCCGCCAACAGCATCGATACGGCCAGCCCTCTGTTGGCAAGGCCGAACATCCCCCCAAGCGGCGCTTGTAAAAGTCGTGCGGCTGCCTCCAACGCTGCCCGTAATCGCGAGGAGTGCCGGCGCCGCGATCCTCCCGGCGGGGTAGGTGGCTGTGCGGATAACTGCGCCTGCAGGCGATCCCATGCGGAATCCGGCGGCTGGACATCAGAAGCCCTGGCGCGCAGCGACACGTTCAGCCGGGCGTGCAGATCCGACAAACGCGCCAGTTTGTGCTGGCACTTCGCACAACGCGCCAGGTGTGTTTGCACGAATGCGCGTTCAGAGGCGCTCGCCTCGCCATGAAGATAGGGGATGAGTAACTCGCCCACTTCGCGACATGCGCCGGCGCGCTCCATCCTGCCACGATTCATCCTGCCACTCTCCCGTCAAGCGCTTCGGGATGCATTGCCGGAGCGCACATATCGTCCGCCCGCAAATCCAGCGCGTCGTGCAATTCGAGTAACGCCCGGTTCAAACGGGACTTCACGGTGCCGAGCGGGATGTTCAAGATTTCAGTAATCTCCGCGTAAGAAAGATCGCCGTAATAACGCAGCACGACCACGGTACGCAGCTTGGGATTCAACTTGCGCAGCGCCTGCCAGACGGCGTCGTCTGCGCTCATTTGGTCCTCGTGAGACAGGATGCTCGTCATCCTCACCGGCAACAGCTCCAGCGGGATGAGTTTGGGCCGGCGTTTGCGGCGCCAATTGAGACAGTCGTTTACCGTAATGCGGTAGAGCCAGGTCGTAAAGGCCCCTTTCGACGGCTCATAGCTGGACAGCGAACGGTGCACCTCAAGGAACACCTCCTGAAGCATATCCTCCGCCTCAATGGCGCTGCCGAGCATCAGACAAGCTGTTTTAAAGACCAGATTTTTATAGTGGTTGAATAGTTCGGCAAAGGCTTCGCCATCGCCGGCCTGGCTGCGGCGAATCCAATTCAACGTTTCGGTCATGGGTGCGGTTATGCTATCCATTCCGCCATCATCGAGCGATATCCTCTCACATCTTACTGATAAATGATGCACCAAATGCGCGCAAAAAGTTCCGTAAATCTTCCAGCAAATTGGGATGATCTGCCCACCCCCAATACAAGCTCAGCGCCCCATCTCGTGGCGTCGTAGCGGGGAGCGGTGATGGCAGCGGTGATCTGCCCATCCCCATACAAGCTCAGCGTCCCGTCTCGGGACGCGGTCGGGGTGGGACGGCTCGCCGTGCGCGGCTGCATACTCCCCGCCGGTCCCGTCTCGGGACCGGGAGCTGCGAGGGCAGAGGATATGCTTC
>JAMDDR010000181.1 GCA_023488685.1 Chloroflexota bacterium
GATCCGGCTTACGCTGGTGCTGAGGATCGCCGTAGCGATCCTCAGTACGGTGA
The DNA here is from genome assembly GCA_023488685.1 of Chloroflexota bacterium. Classification (GTDB taxonomy): domain Bacteria; phylum Chloroflexota; class Anaerolineae; order J036; family Brachytrichaceae; genus CAIXPS01. The sequence goes on from JAMDDR010000181.1 coordinate 54, forward strand.
TCGGTCTCACGCTGCTGCCTGATAGCGTACCCGTGGTGTTGGATTTGGCCGTCGTTTTACCGTCGATCCTGCTGCTGGCGGTAGCTGTCGTCGCGCCATGGCGCGGCTGGCAAAGTGTGCGTTTTGTCCAGGGTCTGCTTATCGCGGTCATCGTGGCACAGGCACTTGAGTCGGCTGCGAGCCGGCTGGGCACCCAGATCTACAGCCCTGGCACCGGCATTGACTTCATTGGTTGGTTAAGACGGTCACAAAGCCCTCTACCGGAATGGATGGTGCGCCGCCTGCCACTGAATGCGTCGGTCTTGTTCATCACCATTCCAGCCTTGCTGGGGGCATGGATCAGCGGCCGCCGCGGGGCGATGCGGTGGGCGGCGTTTACCGCGTTGATGAGCCTGATGGGCGCGATGCTAACGCCAATTTCGGCGCTATCGTCGCTTCTTATCGACTGGCGAATCAGTACTGGGTTGATCGGCGCGCAGAGTATCGTCGTGTTCATCACGTGCTACTTCGTGGGTTCGCTGGCCGACCAACAGCGCGCCGAGCAGGCGCAATTGGAAGCAGCCAACCGCCGGCTGGCCGAGCAGGCCAATGTGCGGGAACAACTGGCCACCTCGCGTGAGCGTGTGCGGCTATCGCGCGACTTGCATGACACGCTGGCGCACACGCTGGCCGGCCTGGTCGTGCAGGCAAACGTGGTCGCAGCGCTACTCGACGAGGACCCCGCGGCGGCGCGCCGGGAGCTGGCGCGCGTGCAGGCAGTCGCCAAACACGGGCTGGACGAGACGCGCGCCGCCATTAGCGATTTGCGTGCCAACATGGTTGAAGACCTGGGGCTGAGTGGGGCATTGCAGCGGCAGGTGGAACTGGTGGCACAACGGGCGGGTTTGCAAGCCGACTTCGAGCAGAGCGGTGACGAGCCGCAGCTTGACAAGGCGAGTGCCGAGACTTTGTTCCGCATCACCCAGGAGGCGCTCAATAACGTCGAACGTCACGCGCACGCCAGTTGCCTGAACGTAACGATGCAACAGGTGAGCTTCCCCGACCCTTCCCTGACAATTACCGTGCAGGACGATGGTGTCGGCTTCGACGTGTCGGCGCTGGACGACGAGCGTTTCGGATTGCGAGGCATGCGAGAACGGGCTGAGCTGATCGGGGCACACCTGCGCGTGGACAGCGCCGCTGGTGCCGGCACGCGCGTGACGATCAACCTGAAGCCACAACCGCTATCCCTATGATGAATGCACATCAAAAGCAGATGGGCTTATCATTTGTGTCGTTCCGTGCACATTCGTGGATAGCGGTCGATGGACAAGATTCGAGTTTTGATTGCCGACGATCAGGAGATTATCTGCCGCGGGCTGGCGATGATCCTGGATCACCAGGTAGATATCGTCACCGTGGGCCAGGCGCGTGACGGCGAGGAAGCCATCCGCTTAGCGCGCGAACTGAAGCCGGATATCGTGCTGATGGACATCAAGATGCCGCGCATGAACGGCATTCAGGCCACACGCATCATCACCAACGAGCTACCACAGACCCAGGTAATCATTCTTACCACTTATGACAGCGACGACTGGGTGTTCGAAGGCATCCGCGCCGGCGCCCAGGCCTACTTATTGAAGGATGCCGGCACAGATGAGCTTGCGAACGCCATCCGCGGCGTTCACCATGGTGAGTCGCAACTGGACCCGGCCATCGCGCGCAAGGTGATGGAGGAGTTCCGCCGCTTGAGCGCACCACGCGCCAGCCTCCTCCCCATGCCTCCCCCCACAACCGACGCCCCTTCCTCACAGGAACTGGTGATCGAAGATTTGACCGAGCGTGAGACCGAGGTGTTGACCCTGATTGCGCAAGGCAAGAGCAATAAGGATATCGCCGCGCAACTGTTTCTCAGCGAGGGCACGGTGAAGAACTATGTCAGCGCAATCATGGCAAAATTACACGCCAACGACCGCACCCAGGTCGTGATCAAGGCCGTGCAGCAAGGCATCGTAAAATTGTGAATCCTGCAGTTGCTCTCACCCCGAAATCGGAACACGCTGGGTGACTGGCCGGCTTTTTCACGAATGAAGACTATGAAGCGTAAAACCACTGTGTCACACTGGCGGCTGATTTTGCAATGGGCTGTCACCCTCGGTCTTGTTCTATTCCTGTTGAGCCAAATCTCACTACAGGCATTGGTCGAACTGTTCGCGCACGCCAACCTGGCCGGGGTGCTCATCGGCGCAGCCGTCTACATGGTGACCAGCGTCATCCGCGCAGTGCGGGTGACCTGGATCTGTGACCGGCCGATCAGCGATACGGTTCCATTGCTCGTCCCCACCCTGGCATCGAGTTTTGGAAATAACGTACTGCCCGCGCGCGCCGGCGAGCCCATCTTCGTGTGGGCAACACATCACCGTCTTGGGTTGGATTGGGGCACGAGTTCTGCGATCATGGTCATCATGCGCGTCTTCGACATGATGCTGGTGGCTGTCATCTTCGTGTGTGCGGCTGTCGTGACAGGCGCCACCTCATCTTCACTGATCCTGCAGGTGTTCGCAGTGGCATTGGGCGCCGGGGTGATCGTCACCGGGCTGCTGCCATGGGTGGGGCATTATCTGGTGCACCTGCTCGTCGCCATGGTGCGCCTGACCCGCAAACCACAGGTGATCGACTTTGTCACACGTGAAGGGCAGCGCGCGTCCGCTGCATTCGTACAACTGCGCACCCCGCGTATCTATGCCGGCGTCGTGGCCTCATCGCTGATGATCTGGCTCTTGATCTTCGCCTGGATCTATCTGCTCATGCTCAGCCTGGGTATTGAGGTGACGCTCGAGCAATCCATCCTCGGCTCGACATTTGGCATTCTGTCCAAGGCCATTCCGTTTTCCTCGATTGGTGGCTGGGGAGCCCACGAGGTGGGGTGGACCGCGGGCTTCATGCTGCTTGGGTTCCCATCCAGTCTCGCCATCAGCAGTGGTTTTGCTGTAAATACATTGATCATCCTCACGTCGGCAGTGTGTGGATTGCCGGCATGGTTCGCGTTGACCAGGGACCAGAAGCGCAGCGCGGCAGATCGGGATCCAGGGGATAGCCCGTCCATGCCGCCTGATCATGCACCCATACCCTCCGCGCCCACCCCCCTGGTCGCGTTGGAAGGGAAGCAGTCACGCTTGTTCGTGCAGATATGTGCCTTCAACGAACAGGAAACACTCGGCCAGGTGATCAGGAATATCCCGCGAGTGATTGGCGGCGTTGCGTCTGTGCATGTGGTGGTCGTCGACGACGGTTCGACCGATAACACGGCCACCGTCGCGGCGCAAGCCGGCGCCGATCTGATCGTTCATCACAACGTGAACAAAGGGTTGGCCAGGGCGTTCCAGACGGGTATGGACACTTGCCTGAAGCGCGGCGCCGATATCGTCGTCAACATCGATGCGGATGGGCAGTACGACGGCGCGGACATTCCTACCCTGATCCACCCCATCCTGACGAGGAAAGCCGATATCGTCATTGGGGATCGCCAGGTGCAGTCCTTGATGCACTTTTCGGCGCGCAAACGGCTGTTGCAGTGGTTGGGCAGTCTGGTCGTGCGGACGGCTTCCGGAACCAACGTCCCCGACGCCGTGTCGGGATTTCGCGCTTACTCGCGCGAGTCAGCCTTGCGGTTGTTTGTGACGAGTGTTTTCTCCTACACCATTCAGACAGTGATTCAGGCCGGCAAGCTTGGCCTCACTATTGTCAGCGTCCCCATCCACGCATATGAAACACGACGGCCATCCCGCCTGCACCGGGGGATATGGCACTTCATTTCGCAACAAGCCAGCATCCTCATACGCACATACATCACTTACGAGCCGCTCAAAACATTCGGCGCCCTGGCGCTGCCCTTCGTGGTGGTGGGCGCAGGGTTGCTGGCGCGCCTGGTTGTGATTGCGATGGGACAGGACGGGCAACTCGTCGGCCACGTGCAATCGCTCGTGGTTGGCGCAATTTCCCTCGTGATTGGCCTGCTCCTCATTATGACTGGCATCACCGCCGACCGGGTGCGGGAGAATCGCCGCATGCTTGAGGAAATCCTGTACCGCGTTCGCGAGCAGGCATCACAACAGCAGAACGAGTCTATGGTTACCGATCTGACGAAACCCCATGAATGATCGCATTCCCCTGCAAACGCCGTTGGGATCACGGGTCTTATGGCTGTTGTTGGCACTCGTGATGGCGGCATATGTGCTGCGCATGATCGACATGGAGCGACGCCCACTCCATTTCGACGAAAGCATCAACGTGACGATGGGGCACCGCTCGCCCGAATACGTGCTGAACATGTCCCGTGAAACCTACGACAACGACCCACCGGGCCATCGTCTCACATTGGGCGTCTGGATGAGGTTAGCAGGGCCATCCGCGTTTTCAATCCGCATCCTGTCGGTCTTCTTCGGCACACTCACTGTCGCCGCCACCTACCGGGTGCTTCGGGCGACGCGCCTGGGCTTCCTGCCCAGCGCGGTCGCAGCTTCCCTGCTGGCATTTGCCCCATACGCCATAGACTACTCGCAACAAGCCAAAGGGTACGCCATGGGAGCGGCGATGACGATGATTTCATGGTGGGCATGGATCGCTATGTCAAGGCGGCGCTCATCCCACGTGCGCCCGGCATTCATCGCTTACGCCTTCAGCGCCTACGCCCTCAGCACCGCCCTGGCTCTGAGCACCCACTACTACACCATCTTCCTGTTGCCCATGCAGTGGTTGTGGTTTGTGGGAGCCCGCTTCGACCTCCTCTTCGCTGGTCCCGGGCAGACGCGCCAGCGGATTTGGCGCGGTGTGGTGCGTTTGGTGCGCGGAGGCGAAGTCATCCGGGCGCTGACGGCACAGGCGGTTGCCTGTGTCCCCATTGGCGTGTGGTTATTGTTGATGTGGGCGTCATTGCAGGTCAGCACCATGCGTTCCTCGACGAAGTTTGAACCCGCCTCGCCCCTGGCGTTGCTCGGTAGAATCCTGGGGGAGATGAGTGCTGGCCAATTCGCCAGCGGCGTGCTGGCTTCGTCCGGCGCTTTCATCGTCACCGCGGCGGCAATCATTGGCGGCGTGTGCCTGTGGAAACAAACCATTGCAGACCACGACGGCGCTCCAACCTGGGGACGGAGCGCATTCTGGTTCAGCGTATCGATTCTCGTCCCGTTGGCCGGGGCCGTGGCGATGCAGCAGCGCGTCACCTTCTTTTTCCCACGCTTTCTCCTCTATGCGATGCCAAACCTGTGCACGTTATGCGCGGGGAGTGTGCTCCTGCTGACCCGTGGCACCACTACCACAGCCGCGTTGCGCTGGGTACCCGCCAGCGCCGTCGCTGTGATCCTGGCGGCAGGCAGCGTTGCATTTCGCCAGGCGCCGATTGACGCGGAAAATGATTATCGCCCGCTGGTGGCAGAGGTGCGCCCGTGGATCAAAAGCGGCGACGCCGCGCTGGGTGCCTATATCTGGATGGAGGGCATGTTCACCAGCTATGCCCCTGAGACGGGTTCGTCGCTACGCTGGTATAAGGAGGTGTACAGCCCGGAGACAGTGGAAGACTTGCTGAAGCCGATTGCCTGCAATCACCCGCGCATCTGGTCCGTGAACTTCCAGCGCAACCCAGACGCGCCGGAAGTCCTCTCCACACTGTGGTTGAAGCGTTTTGGAGCATATGCCGACCGCGTCACCTGGGGCGCCAGCAGCGTGCTATTGTTTGATACCGTCTGCCCCACCCAGGCCCTATCCAGTGATAACACACCGCCGGCAGCCTCAGCAGCCGCTACGCCGGCAGCCACGCCGGCAGCCACGCCGGCAGCCACCTTTGGTGGCGTGATCGGCCTGGATTATGACTTCGTGCCCAGGCAAGCGGCGCAGGGAGACACATTGGATGTGACGCTGAAGTGGTCGGCATTGCGGCCGGTGAGCGAGCAACTGACACCCTTCGTTCATCTCATCGGGCCGGATGGGCAGATGGTGGCACAGAGCGACGGTGACGCAGTGAATGGTCTGGCGCCGAGTTTTACATGGGCCGTGGGTGAAACCATCGTCGACCGGCGCGCCGTGCTGATCCGAACCCCGCTAGCGGCGGGAGAATATGCGTTGGTGGCGGGGATATACCGTCGTTCCGACGGCGCACGGATGACGACAGATGACGGCGCAGATCACGTATCTATTGGCACTGTGAAAGTGTCTGTGAAAGTGCCTATGAAAGTGTCACGTTGATATACACATGGACAAAACAGACGACTATCGCCATACGCTCAGGACGTTAACCGATTGGGATGACTATTTGCTCACCCACTCCGGCCTGCCCGGCCCGCGCGGCAACCTGGAACTGGTGCAAGCGGCGGCTGACATGGGAAATGAGGCATTATTCAACCACCTCCTGGCGGCCACTCCCGCCCAGGCGCCGGCCGATTCGCCACAGGTGTTCCTGGCGGTGTGCGGCGTGGTCGGGTTTGGCCGGTTGCTGGCGGAGGGCAGGCTCGACCTGGTCCCAGCGCTACGCACTTACGCCAGTGACCCGCGCTGGCGCATACGCGAGGGCGTGGCGATGGCATTGCAGCGTTGGGGCGAGCGGGACATGCATGCCCTCATCACGACGATGACAGACTGGGCCAGGGGCAATCGATTGGAGCAACGCGCCGCGGCCGCGGCACTGTGCGAACCCAGGCTGCTGGGTGACCGGGACCAGGTCGAGCGTGTGCTCAAGATCCTCGATGGCATTACTGCCTCGATGATCGAGGCGACGGATCGCAAAAGCGAAGATTACAAGGTGCTGCGCAAATCAATGGGGTACTGCTGGAGCGTAGCGGCAGTCGCCAGTCCGGCCGAAGGCAAGCGCTGGATGGAGAAATGGCTCGCCAGCGCCGACCATGACGTGCGCTGGGTGATGCGCGAAAACCTGAAAAAGGATCGGCTGGCACGCATGGACCCCCAATGGGTGGAACGCTGGAGAACGAGGCTGTAGGTGAATCGGCTCGCTGTTCAGCTACCCTCTACAGTGTGAACGTCAACCACACCGACTGCCGTTGCCCGTCGATCCCTGCCTCACGCTGCACAAGCGTCAGGGGAGGCATAAACACCCGTATATCCTGCTCTGTCAGGCCATGCCCTGGTGTGTCTTGGGCGACCTTCATGTGCGCGTACAGAAGCAGATAGCCGCCTGGTACCAGCAACCGGGCAACATTGTTTCGATAGGCGGCTCGCCCTGCCGCCGTCAGGCCATGGAAACAGCCGATATCAAGGATCAGGTCGAACGGGCCAGCGACACCATGCAACCGGGTTACATCACCTACACGCAAGTCAGCGCGGACGCCGGCAGATTTGACTTTATGCCGCGCGCGGCGGATGGCGGGCAGCGCGAAGTCGACGCCGGTCACCTCCCAGCCATGTTGTGCCAGGGTAATGACGTTACTGCCTGTGCCACAGCCCAAATCGAGCGCTCGGCCTGGCCGATGTCGCTGCATGAAGTCGGATAACTCTGGTGGCGAGATGCCCGTGTCCCAGGGTGGTTCGCGGTAGTACCACAGGTTGAATTGCAGCCATCTTTTTAAGTTCACGGTCTCCGTCCCCGTTCCACCTTGAGCGTGCGCTTATCATAGCGCCATTCACGTGTCACGAATGGCACTATGATAAGCGCATGTTCCATCCTGTAGTGACATTGTTGGATGCTGGTGGGCCACTGTTCCTGGTGGCGATTTTAGGCGCAGCCGGCCTCATCGCCATCCCCATCATCTTCGTCATCGAAGCCGCCGTGATGCTGGCGCTGAAGTGGGGGCCTGTTGGCCGCACCATCCTCGATTCCATCATGATGAACCTGGCGTCGACGCTGCTTGGGTTGGTAGGGGTGTGCAGTTTTCTGTATAACGCGCCCAACTTCGATCTCACCGGGGCCATTCTATTCCTGGTCATCACCTGGATCATATCAATAGCGGTTGAAGGCATTGTGCTCACGTTGCTCAAGCGACACCCCAAACGCAAAACCTGGCTGACGGTGATCGCTGCGAACGCTGCCAGCTACGTTGTCATGTTCGTGTTCTATATGGTGATGCAAAGCGGAATCATCCAATTCTGACGCGACCTTCTCGTACCACGCTCCCCTCGGAAACACGCTCCATCGTAGCGTTATCGTGCGAAGTGTATAAAGTATAATATACACAAGTGATCGTATTGCGTCATTGCTGGCTTCCGTGAGGCTTGCTGTCACAGAAACACACTACTTGAAAGACTGTTCCTGTGTGGGCACCCTTCTGTGGAAGCACACATCGTTGAGGTGCAAAGCTACATGCCGAAACTTACGACTTATTACAAAGGTGACATGCTTTTTGAAACCCGCATCGGCAAGCACAGCCTGACCATGGATGTCCCCCCGGCAGTTGGCGGCAGCGACCGCGCCCCAACCCCTCCCGCGGTTTTCATTGCCTCGCTCGGTTCGTGTATTGCGGCCATGGTGGCGTATTACTGCAGACAGACCGGCATTGATGCTACCGACATGACTGTGGATGTCATCTTTGAAAAAGCCGACCAGCCTGCACGCCTGGTGAATCTGAAGGTGCAGATCACCCTGCCACATGGTGATTGCACGGGGAAGGAAGAGGCGCTATTGCGTGTTGCCGAGCACTGCCCCGTGCACGAGACCATCATGGACCTGCAAGGAATTAGCTTTGAGATCGTGAGCGGCACGAAGACACATTCGCAGCGCCAACCGGTTCCTTGAACATCTGGCCATGAGCGTTTGAGCGTTTCTACAGCTTCAACTGCTTGACCGCGCGCCCGGCGGCGAATTGCAGCCGCCAGGGTGTATCGGGCGCCACCGTACAACCGGGGCCGATCAACAACTTGTGCGGCCCAGCCTCACGCACAGACGCTTCGATATCTGCGCCGATTTCGGACATCGACTGCTTCGTGATGGCGACTTCGTTGATGCCGCCGATCAACGCGGCTTGCGTCAACTTGCGCGCTTCAGCCAGCGACGGCGCGGTGTTGAAATGCGACCAGCTAAACGCCTCGGCCGGGTAATCCAGCGTGCGATTGAACAGCAAATTGAACCCATGGATGTGCGCAATCCGCACCATGCCTTTGGCCGCTTGCAGGACGCGCAGGTCATAGTGCCTGACAAACTCGTTGAACTGATCGTCGGCCAGCCCACCCGCCTCAGGCGTGCTGGCGCCGTTGACCGAATAAAAGATGCCCGTCACCCCAATGTCCTTGCACGCTCTGACGTAGTCGATCAGCGTTTGCGTCACGGCTTCCAACATTTGATGCCCTTCACGCGGGTGATCGAACACCACCCTGGCGGCGCTGGCGCCCGCACCGCGGATCAGGGTCTGAAGCGGGTTGAAGAGCGTTTCGATGATTGGCACATCTGGCCCCAGTTCGCCACGCAGCACGCGCAGGCAAGCCAATTGCTTGGCAAAGGCTGGTTCAGTTATGGGCAGCGGCCGGAACGCGCGCAGATCAGCCGCACGATTCACGCCCTCACCGGTGGGAATGGGATAGCGATAATCGTTCATCGCCTTCAGGTAATCCCAGTCATAGGTCGTAAAGTAGCGGATGTGCAGGCGGGCCGTTTCCTCGCTCGACAGATGCTCGCTCGCAAAGTGCAGCCACATGCTGGCGGGCAGGCGATCAATCCAGTCACCCTTAATCGCAGCCATGAAGCGCTGCATCTTGGTCATGCTGGTCATGCTTCTCCTTATTCACTCTGCCATGAGGTTACAGGATTCAACACTAACTTTACCATTCTCATCCTAACGTCGCTATTTGACACACCGTTTGACACACACTCTCACAAGGCTAATATTAGGCATGATCGTGTGACAATGGACGGCGTGTGGCGCAAGAGGCGCCGCGTGGCCGGTAGTAGTCCGAAGTTCCTGGTTTGCATTGCGCAGGAGGCATTGCGATGAAAAAGAACCTGGTGCGCGATTGGATGTCACCGAACCCCGTGACTATTGGCCCCAAGACCAGTTTGCACGACGCACACGCGCTGATGAAAGAGCGCCACGTGCGGCGTCTGATGGTGGTGGAGGGCAGCAAACTGGCCGGGATCGTTACCCTGGGCGACGTGCGCGAAGCCGAGCCATCGTCGGCCACCTCGCTCAGCATCTTCGAATTGCACTATCTGCTCGCCAAGTTGACCATCGATGAGATCATGACGCGCAACCCTGTGACCGTCCAGGCCGGCGCCACCATTCGTGATGCAGCCAGGCTGATGCTGGAACACCAGGTCGGCGGCCTGCCAGTGATGGACGGCGACAAGCTGGTGGGCATCATCACCGAGTCCGATATCTTCCGCGTGCTGGTTCAGTCGCCGGAGGAAGTCGCTTAATCATTTCTACCACAGAGCACACAGAGAACAAAGAAAGTCTCTGTGTTCTCTGTGTGCTCTGTGGTGATCATGTTCTGATATGACACAAGTTAATCTTTCCAAACGCCAGGCTTACCTGGAACAGCTCCGGCGCGTGCTGCCGCCCAGCCCACC
>JAMDDR010000578.1:0-8847 GCA_023488685.1 Chloroflexota bacterium
ACCCCGGTGGACTTCTTTTAGCGTGATGCGCGATACACCGTTACGTCAAAGTGGGTCTCAATTAGCGTGTTGAAAGGACTTGTTTTTGCTTGACAAAAACAGGTGACGGCAACGCCGATGAAATGAGGGACAATCGGGGTCGCTGAATGAGCGCCGAACACATGTATCTGACACTCTGGGATGGCAAGGCCATTATCACCGGCTAATCGCTATAAATAACCTATGAGAATAACCATCCTCACCTATGGCTCGCGTGGCGATGTACAACCTTTTATCGCACTCGCACTCGGTCTGCAGCAAGCCGGGCACTCTATCCGTCTTGCTGCGCCGCATCGTTTCACTCATTTTGCCGCGCAGCATGGCATCCCCTTTGCACCTCTTCCTGGTGACCCCGAAGAAATGAGCATACGCCTCAACGACGCGCGGAGCAATGCGTTTAGCGCTGTCAAGTCCATGGCAGATTACGTCTTCTCCATCGCCAATCCGGTCGCCCAGGCGGCCTTTGCCGCCTGTGACGGCGCCGATCTCATCGTCCACTCATTTCTCTTCACTACCGGCGGTCATTCGCTGGCGCGGGCCCGCGGCATACCGGATGTTTCAGTTCAGACGTTTCCCATGTTCGCGCCGACACGCGCCTTTCCAAATGTTGCCGTGTCAAATACGCCGCATGGCTCGTTGAGTTACTTCACCCACTGGCTTGCCACACAGATTTTCTGGCGCGCGGGAAAGCGCCTTGCCACGCCGGAGGTCTCCAACTTAAGACTCTACTGGCCCTTCGACACCTCCCGTCCAATATTGACACCCCTCCTCTTTGCCTACAGTCCGACCGTCCTGCCCAGACCCGCTGACTGGACCGCGCCTCACATCCACATCACTGGTTACTTCTTTCTCGAAACGTCCGAGACCTATCAACCGCCGCCGAAACTGATGGACTATCTTGCCACAGGCGATGCCCCCATCTGTGTGACGTTCGGGAGCATGGTCAATCGTGATGCCGGACGAATCGACGCCGTCGTCCGCGCGGCCCTGGCGCACACACGCCAGCGCGGCATCATTCTCACCGGATGGGGCGGGAGGGAACCCATCGAAGATGACGCCAATCTGCTTTACCTGGACGCTGCGCCACACGACTGGCTCTTCTCTCGGTGTAAATGTGTCATCCATCACGGCGGCGCGGGCACGACTGCTGCCGGTCTGCGTGCCGGTATTCCAAACATCGTCATTCCCCACGCCATCGATCAACCGTTTTGGGCTAAGCGCGTCGCGGCGATTGGGGCAGGCCCTACGCCGATCGATCTGGCAAAGCTTTCAGTCGAAACGTTAAGCGCCGCGCTCGCGCAGACAGAGGATGCTGCGCTCCGCGCACACGCGCGAGAGATAGGTCGTCTGATTCGCGCCGAAGATGGTGTGGGTACGGCGGTGCAACTTATCGAGCAGCATGCATATCGCTCGAATTTTGGCGATATGGGGGTAAAGTAGCAATAATGGTGGAGTTTATCGAACGCCATCAAGCTTATCGTGTGGCACTGGCAGATGGGATCATAGGTTGCCCGCACGAAGAAGGAATTGATTATCCCGAAGGTCAGAGTTGCCCCTTCTGTCCATTCTGGAAAGGCAGAGATAGATGGACGGGACACCGTTACCAATGACAACTGCAAGCTTCAAGGCCGGAGACAAGGTGATTTGGTGGAAGTGCTAGTCAGGCTCGCCAGCCATGAGACTTTCGATGAGCACCCAGTATCTATCTTTTGTACGAGATCAGATCGGAGGCTTGATACAGAACAATAAGCTGATCATCGCTGTCGAGATATTGGTGGTCGCTTTGTTCCCTCTGTTTTTGGTACTGATACAGATGCCAGGGACGATAATCCCACTCCTTTTGTTGGGCTGGCTATCGCTTTGGTTGCGTCATCAGAGCTGGAAGGGAATTGGGCTTCGTAAGCCTGCAAGCTGGTTCCAGGTTATTCTAATAGGCAGCGGCGTTGCTGTAGTAGGTGTCTACCTTAGCGAAAAGGCAATCTCTCCACTTCTGCTTCGTCTGACAGGTGAGACACAACCCCAAGTTATCGAACCAGATTCACTTCGGGGGAATTCTCTTTATTTCTCGTTTCTCCTCGTCGGAATATGGCTGCTGGCAGCGGTAGGAGAAGAATTGGTCTATCGAGGATATGTCCTGAATCGTCTGGTTGATCTCTTTGGTTGCAGCAAAGCTGCATGGGGAATCGGGCTGCTCGTGAGTTCTCTGATGTTCAGTTTTGGTCATGGCATATTCAACCAAGCGGTCATAATAGGTGGTTTCCTCATTGGCTTGGTTGAGGGAGGGTTGTATCTGGCTAGCCGTCGCAATCTATGGCTGTCCATCGTCTTTCACGGCGCGTGGGATACGATCTTTCTCACCCTATTCTTTTTGTCTCCGTCATAGCGCCCATACACCTGGCGACCGAGGTCGCGGGCTACCCTTGCAAAGTCTCTATGAGACTGGTTCGACCTCGTAAAACACTGACATACCCGATTTGAGCAAGGTTTTGTGCTACAGCCAAGCAAGCATAGAATCCTGTTCAGGCCGAGACATGGCGCGAGCACTAGAACGGAGACACTTCATGGTTATCGACGTAAAGCATCTATCCAAATCGTTCGACTACTACAAAAAGGAGCTGGGATTAAAGAACTCGCTCAAGAATCTGTTTCACCGCGAAAAGTTGAGCAAGGAAGCGGTTAACGATATCTCTTTCCAGATCGAAGCAGGTGAGATGGTCGGTTTCCTGGGTCCGAATGGCGCCGGCAAAACCACCACCCTCAAGATGCTGTCCGGGATTCTGCATCCCACACGCGGGCAGGCCAAAGTACTGGGGTACGTGCCATGGGAGCGCAAGAAAGCCTTCAAGATGCAATTCGCGATTGTGATGGGACAGAAGAACCAGTTGTGGTGGGATCTGCCCGCCAACGAATCCCTGTTCCTCAACAAATGTATCTACGAGATCGACGACCGTGACTACCAGGCCAACCTGGCAGAACTGACCGAACTGCTTGACATCAAAGACCTGCTGAATGTGCAGGTGCGCCGGCTCTCGCTGGGCGAGCGCATGAAGATGGAACTGGTCGCCGCCTTGATTCACAAACCCAGGCTCATTTTCCTTGACGAACCGACCATTGGATTGGACATCCTGTCCCAAAAGAAGATACGAGAGTTCTTCAAGTACTACAACCAGCAGAGAAAAGCGACCGTCGTCCTGACCAGCCATTACATGCAGGATGTAGAAGACCTGTGCAAACGGGCCATCATCATCAACCAGGGTCACATCGTCTACGATGGCGACCTTCATGGCGTGAATGAACTGTTCGCGCACTCGAAGATCATCAAACTCCAGTTGTCCAGCCCAGTGAGCCAGGATACATTGGCGGCGTTTGGGCGGGTCAAGGAGCATTCAGACTTCGCCGCCACCCTCGAAGTGCCCAGGATTGAGCTAAAAGAGCGCTCAAAAGCGATTCTCGACCAGTTACCGGTGGTGGATTTCAACATCGAGGATATACCAGTCGAAGAAGGCATTGCACTGCTGTACCAGCGGCGGGAGGCGGCCCATGCGCTGGCTTAGCAAATACACCAAAGCGTTTGAACTGGGCTTTCAGACGGCACTCGAATACCGCGCCAATTTCCTGCTCTCGCTCATCAGCGCTGCCTACCCCATCTTCATCCAAACGTTCATGTGGACGGCCATTTATCAGAACTCAACAGAGTCCGTGGTGTATGGCTACACCTACCGGCAGATGCTGGCCTATACCTTCCTGGCCGGGTTGGTGGCGCGCATTGTACGCACGGGATTCGAGTACGAGATCATGGATGACATCAAGAACGGCCGGTTCAGCACGTTTCTTGTAAAGCCCCAGGGCTATTTCCCCTACCGGTTGTGCAGTTTTTTTGGTCAGAAGCTGCCCGGCCTGGTAATGATCCTGGGGATCATGGTCATCGTGCTGTTGAGCCTCACCGCTTTTTGGGGCGTCGCACCGCAGTTCTACCAGGTCGTGGCCTTCCTCGTCACGTTGGCGCTGGCGGTCATCTTGAATTTCCTCATCTTTTATTGTTTCAGTTCCGTGGCGTTCTGGATCATCGAGATCGGCTTTCTCTTCGAGGGCATTCGCATCGTGACCATCCTCCTCAGCGGCGGGATTTTCCCCCTGGAAGTTTTCGGCACGCGCTTCTTGCAGGTGATGAACCTGCTGCCCTTCCAATATACCGTCAGCTATCCAATCAATGTGCTCAACGGCAAAATCGACGCCGCCGGGATCGCCCAGGGCATGCTCGTCCAATGCTTCTGGATTGCAGCCTGTTGGTTGCTTGCCAGCGTGTTGTGGCGCTGGGGCAGCGGGCGTTACGTGGCGGTGGGAGGCTGATATGTACAATCTTGTCCGCGAAATCAAGAAGCACATCGTGATCTACGCCCTGTTCTTGAAGAACAGCCTGATCGCCCAGATGGAGTACCGTTTCAACTTCATCGGCAACATGTCGATGGAAGTGGGCTACCTGTTTGTCAAGCTCTCGTATGTGATCGTGGTCTACCGGTCAGGTGTCAGCATCAATGGGCTGTCGCCAGACGAGATTCTGCTGTTCATCGGCACGTTCGTCACCCTCACCGCCGCCTACGCCGGTTTGTTCATGTTGAACAACTTCCGCCTGCGCTCGAAGATCCGTGACGGCGACCTGGACCTGCTCCTGACCAAACCGGTATCGCTGCAATTCATGGCGACGCTGCGCCAGGCCGACCTGACGCTCTTTACGGTCGATGCCGTGGCCGGGCTGGTCATGGTCGCCATCGCATGGGGGCGCCTGGGCATCCCGGTCAACCTGATCACCGTCGGCGGTTATGGCGGGTTCCTGATCATCAGCACCGTCGTGAGCTACAGCCTGTTCCTGCTGCCACAAATCCTGTCATTCTGGCTGGTAAACACCAGCGCCATCGCAGAGGTGACCGATTCATTCTGGGACTTCAACAACATGCCCATGGACATCTACAACCGCTGGATCCAGCAGATCGGCGTATTCGTGCTGCCCATCTTCGTGATATCCAACTTCCCGCCCATGTTCGTCCTGCACAAGATGCCGTCCATATACCTGGCCTGGTCCGCGCTGATTCCGTTGATCCTATTGCTGGCCGTCCGGCTCCTATGGAAACAGGGGCTAAAGAACTACAGCAGCGCCAGCAGCTAACCACACGATGAGTGCGCATCTGAGGATGCGCACTGATCCCCACGATGCAGAGGCATGCGCACTCATCATCGCAGAGGAGTATGCATCCTCAGATGCATGCACCACGCGCGGGGCATGGCAGGCTTGCCGTTGGAGACCATACGCCTCAGACGATCCCCAATCGAACGCGCGAGCTCCAATACCAGGGCCGTGGCTCCGGCCCGAGGGTGCGTTGAGCAACCTCGCGAAACACGTCGATGCCCAACTGGTCTTCGTGAAACCCGGCCTTCAGGAGCGTCATCACACCGCCCTGGCTCAATAACAGGCCGGCCAGACGCTCAGCGTTCCCTGGTTCGACGTGATGCAACGCGATCTCTTTCATGTACCTGAAGCAGCCACTGTCTTGCATCCGTCTGAGATGTGCCTGCTTGTCCCACTGCCTTACCTGCGTCTGGCTCCGATACCTGGACAGGCACGCCTGCACCTGCTGCATGCACGCTTCGTAGGCTGCATCAGCTTCCCACTGCCCGGTGGTTGGCGGCCAATCATAGTCGCTGGCGGCGAAGACCCCGCCAGGGCATAAGACCCTGGCAACCTCCTCGAACGTGGCTTGCGGGTCCATCCAATGCAGCGATTGGGCACAGGTGACGATCTGAGCGCACCGATCGGGCAACCCAGTCTGATGCGAGAATCCTGGCCGATAGGAGACGTTCGGCGCGACCGTTTGCGCCTGGGCTTGCCGGCGCATGTCATCCGTCGGTTCGATCCCGATGACTTGCCTGGCCTTATCCGCCCAGTAGCGGGTCGAAAGCCCTGTGCCACTGCCTAAATCAACAACCAGGTCCAGAACGGGAACCCTGGCCCATCGCGTCAGAACAGTGTCCAGCAGTGCAGGAGGTGCAGGGCGATACTTGTCGTATGAATCGGCATAACCGCTAAAACGTTCGATATTTCCGGCGAAGTAGGCTGTTTGATCATTCATGTCCATGTCGCTTTCTGGAATAACAGAATAGCACACCGAATGACGTCGATTGACCTTCGCCGTATAATGACGTCTGGAGAGCAATCGGCTCCGACACTGCCTACCTTCCCCTCCGCCGCGTTACTCGCTCTCACACCAGCCATACCACCAGGCTCTTTCCATCGTGCGTGCTGGTTGTGCTGGTTGACGCTCCAATGGCGTCTGGGCATGGACGCCGTTCCACGCGCTGGTGTTCCCTTATTCCATTCAGGCGAGGTAAAGATGAGTACCGCAGGTAACGATTCGCTCTGGTACAAAGACGCGATCATCTACCAGACCCATGTTCGCGCGTTCTGCGATGGCAACGGCGATGGCATCGGCGACTTCCGCGGGTTGATGTCGAAGCTCGATTATGTCCAGGCGTTAGGGGTCACGGCAATCTGGCTTCTACCCTTCTACCCATCACCCCTGAAAGACGATGGGTACGACATCGCCGATTACAGCGGCGTACACCCAATGTATGGCACGCTCCAAGATTTCATGGATTTCCTGGACGAGGCACACCGGCGCGGTCTGCGTGTGATCACCGAGCTGGTGGTCAATCACACATCCGATCAACATCCGTGGTTCCAGCGCGCACGCCATTCGCCGCCCGACAGTGAATGGCGCGATTTCTATGTATGGAGCGATACTGTCGACAGATACAGCGGCGCTCGTATCATCTTCAAGGACTTTGAGATCTCCAATTGGGCGTGGGATCCGATCGCCGGCGCTTACTACTGGCATCGCTTCTACTCATCACAGCCCGACCTCAATTACGACAACCCATTGGTGAAGCAGGCCGTCATCGCTACGATGGACGACTGGCTCGATCTGGGCGTGGACGGCTTGCGGCTCGATGCCGTTCCTTACCTGTACGAACGCGAAGGCACCAACTGTGAGAATCTACCCGAAACGCACCAGGTCCTCAAGGAATTGCGTGCCCATATCGACCAGCGTTATCCCGGGCGCATGCTGCTTGGCGAGGCGAACCAGTGGCCGCAAGATGCGGTCGCCTATTTCGGCGAGGGCGACGAATGCCATGCAGCGTTTCATTTTCCAGTCATGCCGCGCCTGTACATGGCGCTCAGCAAAGAGGATCGTTCACCCATCGTCGATATTCTGCGCCAAACGCCGCCGATCCCTGAAAACAGCCAGTGGGCCATCTTCCTGCGCAATCACGATGAGTTGACGCTGGAGATGGTGACGGAGGAAGACCGCCAGTATATGTGGGACACCTATGCCAAGGATGCGCGTGCGCGCATCAACCTCGGCATCCGCCGCCGGCTGGCCCCACTCATGAACAACGACTGGCGCAAGATAGAGTTGATGAACTGCTTCCTGTTGTCGCTGCCGGGTACGCCCATCATCTACTACGGCGATGAGATCGGCATGGGGGACAACTACTACCTGGCTGATCGCAACGGCGTGCGCACACCGATGCAGTGGAACGCAGAACGCAACGCGGGCTTCTCATCAGCCAACCCACAGCAGTTGTATCTTCCAGTGATCAGCGACCCGGAGTACCGGCGCGAAACCGTCAATGTCGAAGTACAACAAGGCAATCCGCACTCGTTGCTAGCGTGGACCCGGCGCGCCATCATGGTCCGGCAGCAACACAAGGCGTTTGGGCGCGGGACGTTTACAGTCGTCGAATCGGGGAACCGGCATGTGCTTGCCTATACGCGTTGCCATGCGGACAACTGCATCCTGGTTGTGGCCAATCTGTCACAGGCGGCACAGTGTGTTGACCTCGACCTGTCGGCCTTCACCGGGTCAACGCCGGTCGAGTTGTTTGGCCGCAATGCGTTCCCGGTCGTGTCTGACACACCCTACCGGCTGGCACTGGGCGCACATGAATTTTTCTGGTTTGATCTTGTTGGTTGAGACAACAGGGGGTGGGCGAATGGCAAACCAGGCCGAGTTAGAGTTCACATATACCCTCATCGACCGCATCTTCCGTATGAGCATTGGCGAAATGGGCGATTTCAGCGGCGCCATGTACGACGGCGACTTTTCAATCTCACTCGAACAGGCGCAGCATCGCAAACACGAATTCATCACCCGGCAACTGAATATCGGGAAGGGTTCACGTGTCCTGGACATGGGATGCGGCTGGGGACCATTCTTGAACCACCTGCGCAGCAACGGCGCCCAGGGTGTGGGTGTGACACTGTCAACCGCACAAGCGGAAGCTTGTGTCAGGAACGGACTGGACGTGCGCGTCATCGATTGCCGCACGATCACGCCCGAGATGGTCGGGGTGTTCGATGCAGTGGTGAGCCTCGGTGCCTTCGAACATTTTTGCTCAATCGAGGAGTGGCAGACTGGCAAGCAAGACTGGATCTATCGTAACCTTTTCAAGGTCATCGCACAGCTCTTGCCGGCCGGAGGTCGATTCTTTCTGCAGACGATGACCTTCGGCAAGAATATGATCGACATCTCCGATGTCGATATCAACGCGCCGCAGGATTCTGATGCGCATGTCCTGGCAGTCATGCGCAGACAGTTCCCTGGCTCGTGGTTGCCTGCCGGCGCAACACAGGTGGTTGAGGATGCCAAACTGTACTTCAGACTCGTCCACCAAAGCAGTGGTCGTCTGGACTACATTGAGACCATCAAGCAGTGGGGAATTCGTTATCGCCAGTGACAGATTCATTTTTTG
>JAMDDR010000578.1:8857-10466 GCA_023488685.1 Chloroflexota bacterium
CAATATTCTATGTTTTGAACGTGAGCTGTTCAACCATTACCGCTTCGTGTTCGAGAAGCTCTGACCCGTTTCCGTCTTGTTTACAGTTTGAGCTCCCAGGTTTCACTTACCAGGTCATGGCCGAAGCCGTGGAACGGCTCCGCCTGCACCAGTTGGTACCCCGCGGCCTTGTAGATGCGGCGGGCACTCTCCAACACGCTGTTCGTCCACAGCACGATTTTGCGGTAACCCGCCTGGCGCGCGAAGCGCTCGCATTCGCCGACCAGGCGGGAGCCAATTCCCAGCCCACGCGCCTTGGGCTCCACCAGGAGCAGGCGCAGCTTCGCCGTTGTCTTTGATTTCTTGACGAGGAAGACCGATCCGACGATCTCACCATCGCGCTCCGCGATCCAGCACCGTTCCTTCTGAGGGTCATAGTGCTGGATGAAGTTCGCCACGATACTCGCGACCAGCGCCTCGAATTGCTCATTCCATCCGTACTCCTGGGCGTACAGCACGCCGTGGCGGTGAACGACCCAGCCCATATCCCCTGGTTGATGCGGGCGGAGGATATAAGCGACCTGCCGGGCAGGTTCTTCGCCCAGTATCTTCTCTATGGTTTGCATCGCTTCGATCAAACACTTTTGGTCCGGGGCCGGCAACCTGCCCAGCATTGCGGCGATCTCATCACTCGAACGAGCGTTGAGCGGGGCAAAGGTGGTCTGTCCGTGCGGCGTCAGTCGCAACAGACTCTGCCGGGCGTCGGACGCACAGGGCTTCCGATCGATCAAACCTTGTTTCTCAAAGCCACCCAGGATGCGGCTCAGATAGCCTGCATCCAGGCCCAAAACCCGCGCCAATTCACTTGCAGTGGTATCCTCCCGCTGCGCCAGTTCGTACAAGACGCGCACTTCGGTGAGCGAAAATGGGCTGCTCAGCAGCCCCTCCTGCAGCACGCCGATTTTCTGTGTGTAAAACCGGTTGAAACGTCGCACCACTTCCACCCACTGAGGGTTGTCCGTCCGATTCATGGGGAACCTCCACAAGACGAATTATCGCTTGACATTATCAACCATTTGGTTGACTAAGTCAAGTATATTCGAAGGGGTCGAACTGCCCCTGCAAGGGTTCAGCCGGCACGCCCGTCGAAAGTCTCACTTTTGTGTTGTGGTGAGTTTGGCATATACTCTGCAAGCGATCGAGCATCATCCGCCACAGACGTGTCGCCGGCCGCGTGCACCATGAGATCGGAAGAGCGGCGCACCGCGAGTGATGCTCACGTGCAACAGCACGGCATGAGCGCAATTCCAGTTCAACAAGACCCAAAATGAATCTGTCACTGCCTTTCAGCACACGCTTAACGCGCGCCTCACGTGAACTCAAGCTATTTGCCACGGCCGCTTTTGCCATGGGCGTGGCCTATAGCCTGTTCGATTCGGTATTCAACAACTTCCTGAACGCACGGTTTGCCCTCAGCGGGTTTGAACGATCCTTCCTGGAAATTCCGCGCGAATTGCCGGGACTGCTCGTAGTCTTCGTATCGGCCCTGCTGTCGTTTCTGACTAACCGCCGCCTGGGTGTGGTGGCCATGTTGCTGGGGCTGGCGGGAGCGCTATTGATCGGCTATAGA
>JAMDDR010000260.1 GCA_023488685.1 Chloroflexota bacterium
TGGTTGATATGTTCCTGGCTGGGTCTGCCCGGTTTGCCCGGCTCTTTGCCGACGAAGATCCGCGCAGCGTCAGGTGGCGCGTGATTCAACAGATCAGGATGTACCAGACGGTCGTATAGCACGACGTCCGCCTGCCTCAACGCGTTCAGGCCGCGCAGGGTGATCAATTGTGGGTCGCCCGGCCCGGCGCCCACGAGGAATACTTTGCCTGTTTGCATTAGTTCTTCTCCACAGCCTGTGCGATCAATGCCTGCATGCATTGGTCGGCGTGTTCGGACTGATTGGCTTGTAGCAACTCGGGGACTTGCGATTGCAGCACACTTTCCCAAAAGGCCATCCGTTGCTGATAGGTCGGCAGCGCTTGTTTCACTGTGGCGCGCCAGTCCCCCAAAAATTCGGCCAGCCGCGCGCGCTCGGGCGTAAGGACGTCGCGCGCGATCTCATCGCGTAATTGCTTTGCCAGCGCCGGACTCTTGCCCGACGTGGACACGGCGACCTGGAGCGCGCCGGCACGAGCAACGGCCGGCGCGATGAAGTTGCAGTGGTCGGCGTCGTCTACCGCGTTCGCCAGGCGCGATCGGCCGTCAGCCAACTGGAAGATGGCTGTGTTGACTGCACGGTCGCCGGTGGCGGCAATGACCAGGAAGGCCGGGTCAATGTCGCCTGGCAGGAATTCCCGCGCGTGCCACTCCAGCTTGCCGCTGGCGTGCCATTGTGCGATGCGCGCGTCCACGACGGGTGCGACGACGGTCACGCGCGCACTGGCCTCGATCAGCCCGCTCACCTTGCCAACGGCGATGGGCCCTCCGCCGACGACAAGGCATCTTCGGTCATGCAAGTCAAGATAGATCGGGTAATACATTCGTCGTGCCCCGTAGATCATGGATGGGGGTGAGGGATCGGTGTGTTTCAGATCTCTGGCACGTCGCCGTGCGGGACGGGCACGTGCGGTGTGCCGGCATCTTCAGCAAATTGCACCTGCATCATCGCGGCGAGATCTTCCTTGGTATGGCGATCCACAAAATCGCCGAAACCCTCATCATCGTCGCGCGCCACCAGGTAGCGTTGGAGCAATCGTTCCAGCGCATACTTCACCTGCGTGGCCGGAACCTTGCGCCAGATGGGGCGCACGAATTGCGCGCCCGCGCCCAGCCGTCCGCCCACGAAGATGTCGTAGCCCTCAACCTTCTCATCACCCTGCCGTACCAGACATCCCTGCAAGCCGATATCGCCGATGTGATGCTGGCCGCAGGAGTTGGGGCAGCCGTTCAGGTTGATGCGCAACGGCACGTCGAGCGCCACTGTGTCTTCCAGGTGTTGCACGATATCCACGATCAGCGCTTTGGTCTCGGTGATCGCGAGGTTGCAGAACTCATTGCCCGTGCATGCCACGGCGGCACGGCGGACCGCTGATGCCTTGTGCGGCAGGTCGATGGCATCCAATCCTTCGAGCAGCGCGCCAAGGTGGTGCTCCGGGATATCAGTGAAGAGCAGGTTCTGTTGGTTCGTGGTGCGCAGAAAACCAGCCCCGTATTGCTCGGCCAGGCGTGCCGCTTCGATCAACTGTGTGCCTCTCAGACGACCGCTGAGCACCGCCGCGCCGACCCAGTACAGGCCGGGTTGGCTCTGCGGGTGCACGCCGACGTGGTCGCGGTAGTTGTGCTTGGGTTCGGGCCATTCGACGCCGGGGTCAGGCGTCCAATCGAGGCGCTTGCGCACCTCAGCTTCGAAGCGGTCGATGCCCCAATCCGCCATCAGGAACTTCAGGCGCGCGCGTTTGCGGTTCTGGCGATAGCCCTCGTCACGGAAGATCTCGGTGACGGCTCGACACACGTCCACGAGGCGGTCCGGCGGCACGAACATGTTCAGTTTTTGCGCCAAGTACGGGCTGGTGGACAGCCCTCCGCCGACGCGAACGTGGAAGCCCAACTCGGTATCACCGTTCAGGCGTTGGCGGCGCACCGCCGTCGCGCCGATGTCGTTGATCTCGGGTTGCGCGCAGTGCGCCGGGCAGCCCGCGACAGACATCTTGTGTTTGCGTGGCAGGTCGGAGAAGTCCTTGTTGAGATAGAAGAATTCGTCCACGGCGCGCAGGTACGGCCGCGCGTCGAGGATCTCGTCGGGGTCGATGCCCGCAACCGGGCAGCCCACGATGTTGCGGGTGATGTCGCCACATGCGCCCGCGGTATGGATGCCCACCGCATCAAGCCGGTCCAATACGTCGGGCAGGCTCTCGACCGTGAGCCAGTGAAATTGAAAGTTCTGGCGCGTCGTGATGTCGGCGATGCCGTGCGCGTATTGTTCGGCGATCTGACCGACAACGCGCAGTTGCCCTGCCGTCAGATCCCCGCCAGGGATGCGCACGCGCAACATGAAGTGACCGTCGTTTGGCTTTTGCTGGTACACGCCATACCAGCGTAAGCGCACGAAGTCATCCGGGGGGATGGTCTTAAAGCCTTCGCGGGCATATCGTTGGATGTTCTCACGCACCTCCAACCCATCCTGCTCTTTCTTGATTCGCTCAATATCGTTCATAATCTCTCCTACATCTGGCCTTCATCCGACTCACTTGTTCACGTCATATCCCCAGCGCCCGCGGACCCGGCGTTCCAGCGGCGCGAAGGCCAGGCGGTCCACAGCCACACCGATAAAGACGATCAACGCCATGACGGACATCACCATGGCCACGTCGTTCAAGTCACGCCCGGTTTGCAGCAGATTGCCGAGACTCAAGCTGTAGAACAACAACTCGCCTGCCATGAGCGAGCGCCAGGCAAAGGACCAGCCTTGTTTCAATCCGCCCAGGATGGCTGGCAGCGCTGCCGGCAGAACCACCTGCCAGTACAGCCCAAGCCCGTGCGCGCCGAGGTTGCGGGCCGCTTTGACGTACAGGGGTGGCGTGTTCTTGACCCCCGCGTCAACGCCCAGCGTGATCGAGAACACCGCGCCCATCAACACGACGAAAATGACGGCGCGTTCGTTCAGCCCGATCCACAGAATCGCCAGCGGAAGCCAGCACACGCTGGGCAGCGCCTGTAATCCCATCACCAACGAGCCGATGGTCTCCTCAAGCAAGCGATGCCGCCCGATCAGCACGCCGAGGGATACGCCGATGCCGACCGAGAGCCCGTAGCCAATCGCGACATTTTTCAAACTGACCAGCATGCCTTCGACGTACAGGTCTTTGCGGAAGCCTGACGCCAATGCGCCGAACGCATCCATCGGCCCTGGGAGGAGATAGCTGGGCCACAGCCCACTGCGCGCCAGCAGCTCCCACAACGCCACGAGCACGGCATAGAACACCAGTCGCCGTATCGCTGTGGCCAGACCGGCGTGTGGCAGGTGAAGGCCGGATGTGCGTTTGATCTGCGATCCTGGCCGGGCCGGGCGTTCGTTCGCTTGCCCTTCCAGCGCCGGGCGATCTGCAATGCTGAGCATGGGTTTCATCTCCTTCTGCAGATGTCAGACTTCTCCGAGAAGTCTGACATCTGCAGCCGCAGCAAGTTCATGATCCTGGCCGTTTGGGCCACGACCGCGGGGTCTTCGAGGGAGCGTGGGCGAGGAAGGCCGATTTCAAATTCGCCTACGATGCGACCCGGACGTGGGGAGAACACCAGCACCCGTTCGCCGAGGGCTACGGCTTCACGCACATTGTGTGTGACAAAGAGGATGGTCTTGTGCGTTGCCGCCCACAATGATTCCAATTCGGCGTGCAAACGGTCGCGCGTCAGCGCGTCCAGCGCGCCGAAGGGCTCATCCATGAGCAAGACAGCCGGGTCGATGGCCAATGAGCGGGCCAATGCCACACGCTGGCGCATACCGCCGGAGAGCTGGTGGGAGTAGGCGTGCTCAAAGCCCTGCAGACGCACGCGCTCGATCCAATACCGGGCCACTTCGGCACGCTCGGCGCGCGACTTGTCCGCCTGTCGCAGGCCGAACTCGACGTTCTCCTGCACAGTCAGCCAGGGGAAGAGCGCTGCCTCCTGGAAGAGCAACACCCGGTCGGGGGCGGTGCCAAGCACCTCCTTCCCGTTGCAGAGGATCGTGCCGCCGGTCGCGCGCTCCAGGCCGGCGATCAGGCTGAGCAAGGTCGATTTGCCGCAACCACTCGCGCCGAGGAGGCATACCAGTTCGCCCGTGCGAACGTCGAGGTCGACGGGCGCGAGTGCCTCCACCTCGCGCCCGTCGCGCTCGTCACTGGCAAACGTTTTGCTCACGCCGCGCAATTGCAGCGCAATCGCTGTGTGCGTCAACGCAACGGCACTATTTTCATTTGGTGAGAGCATTTCATCGTCACACCTTTTTTCTGCGCTAGCGTCTCGTTCTCGCATCATTCGCTCGAAGAGGGTTCGATGGCCGGCAGGTTCTTCTGCTTAAGCACTTCGTTCAGCGGCACGAAATCAAAGATGCCGCTCAGAAAGGCTCCGGCACCCATGCGCCATCGATCTTGCCCTGCTTGAACTGTGTCAGGATGTCCGGGTTTTGCGTCGGCGTAATCTTGACGGTGCCACCTTTGTCGGCGGTCTTCAACCCATTTTGTTGGATGTAATAACGCAAGGCAACGTCTTGTGTGCCGTCTAATTGTGGTGTCGCAAACGCTTTCCCATCCAGGTCTTTTGCGGTCTTGATATTGGTCTCGGGGCGAACCACGAACAGCGCGCCGCCACTGGAAGCACCTGCGATGATCCGCAGCGCTTCGCCTTTGCTCTTCACGTAGCCATTAATAGCCGGGTTGGGGCCGACATAGCCGAGATCAATCTCGCCGGCGAGCAGTGCTTCGATCAGCGCTGGACCGGCGTTGAAGGGTTTGACATCCAATTGATTGTTGTCGCCAATGGCTTTCTGGAAGGTGCCACGCGCGACGCCGATCAAACCCACCGCATGGGTGAAGTTGGGGAAGTAGGCCAATCGCACTGCGGTCGATGTCGTGGGACTGGTATTGCTGGTTGTGCTGGTTGGGGCAGTTGCGCAAGCGCTGATCACGACCATGATTGTTGCTGCCAGGGCTGCCCATTTTGGAAGCGGTTTGACACCGGGCGTTGCCCGCGTCTTCGCGTCCTGTAATTCGTTTCTGAGTCTGATATGCATGGCTAACCTCAGACATCCAAGTCGTTTGTCAAATCAAGGGAGCTTGGGCGTGCATCGTCCTTCGTCAGGCGCATATCAAGCGCCAAACGTGGAGCACGCAAAATGAGCTATTACAGCGACACCGATCACTCAAGCGACGATTGCGGTCGCCGAGGGGATTCGGTTTGAGTTCGGTTCGGTTTGGGTTCGAGTTCGAAAAGAGGAATAGGCGGGGGTGCCAGCCTGCTTTACAGCAGCGGTTCCCGCTAACTACAGAGGCACGTTCGAGCGCAGACGCAAAGTGGTTTCGCTGCGTCCAGCCAGGGGATGTGTTGGCTTACCAGAATCGTGTCCATGAACAGTACCTTCAACCTACAATACAATTCGCTCACCGGCGGCATCGTCCTCGGTCAGAAAAAAAAGAAACCTCTTATCAACACATGTGAGATAAGAGGGTAATCACCGTTTCGGTGCGCCTCCTCTCATCTTCCAGTCCTATGCTGCCGGAATTGGCACCTTGAATCAGGTTGCCGAGGTTTCATCGGGCCGTTCCCTCCACCTCTCTAGATAAGAGTGACCGTTGACTGTTTAAATCAAACAGGCAACATACTAACGATTTGGATCGGCGTTGTCAATAGGTTTGTGCACCAATTTTTGAAATTCGTGTTATTGTGGTTCGGGAGGCTCAGGACATAGCATGGAAAAGTCACCCAGCCGCAACCGGACCATTCGACTCAAAGACGGGCGCACCCTGGGTTATGCCGAATTCGGCGCGCCCGGTGACCGGCCCATCTTCCTCTTCCACGGCAACCCGGGCTCGCGGCTGGATGCGACGTTGGGCGCTGTCGAACAGCCGGGGATTCGCGTCATTGCCCCGGATCGGCCTGGGGTGGGTCTCTCGGATATGCAGGTTAAACCATTCTCCTAAACCTGCAAGTCCGGCTCATGGCGATGGGCTTGCGCGACCCCGACCGGGTGGCGCTGAATGAGCCCGCGGCCCGGCAGGCCTTCCTGGCAAGTCTGAACCAGGCCCTGCGCCACCCGAACGGCCTGGCCCAGGATGCTGTCGTGATCACCCGGCCCTGGGATTTTGAGCTGAAGGATGTCTCTCCGCCGGTCCAGTTGTGGCACGGCGAGGCGGACCGGAATGCGCCCCTGGCCCTGGCGCGCCACATTGCCCGGTCACTGCCCCATTGCAGCCCGCGTTATATCCCCAACGAAGGGCACTTTTCGATGGTGGCGCACTACCTGGGCGACTTACTGCGCTTGCTGGCCTAGACTCTAGACTCCCGGAGTCTCCGAGACTCCGGGAGTCTGAGCTCCGGGAGTCTGAGCCAGGCGGATGCGCCGCAACACGTCCTTCAGTTGCGAGCGCGTCAATCCATCCTTGCTCTCCAGGCCAGGGCCGGGCCATTCGTAACCAATGGGAACATAGTACGCGTCGAGCGCCTCGGCGGTATGTTCGCCGGCCTGATAGGCTGCCTCAGCCGTCGCCGCGTCACCTGTGCGCAATGCCTCATGATAAGTGACCAACGCCGTCATCAGCGCCAGCACGTCGATGCCGTACCGCAGCAGACGGCGGTCCTCGCCCAGGCGCCACTCATGGTGCCGATGTTGTTCGAGTGCGCGTGCCTGCACCGGGTTGGCGGCCGCCGCCAGATGAGCGGTTCCATCGAGACTCGCCGCGCCTGCCTGTTTCTCCGTATGGTGGCAGGCGTCGACGATGGTCATGGCTTCATGCAGGCGCGCCAGCGACCGCTCGCCATTGGCGATGGCTTCGGCGGGGGTGGCGAAATGGTTGGTGGCACGCAGCGGCTGAGCCGGCCGGCGGCCGTCCCATGCGAGCAGTTGTGACAGGATACTGCCGGGCGCCCAGGCGCGCCAGTCCGCGATGTACTGCCAGGCGGTCTCGATCAAGTCATAGGCCCGGCGCATCTCGCCGGCGTAAGGGCCGTACCAGTTCGTGAAGTACTCGGCGACGAAGGCAGTCGTGTCCGTTGTGGCATCCCAGGCCAGTTGTGCATACAGCGCCTGCGTCAACGTGCGCATGGCCCAGTTCACCATGGGCAGGTGCATATAGGTGATCCCGACCGCGCCGCGCTGATGATAGGCGCGTAAATCGTCGCCGATGCGCGTGTTGAAAAGCAGTGGCAGGTCTTCGTATTTCGAGACGTTATAGTATTCGGCCGCAATGAATGAAAGGGCCGGCGCATGCGCCAGCCAGCTTGCCATGGCGGCGCTATAGGCGCTGTTGATCCTGCAGTGTGGGTCAGCCAGGTCGTGCGCGTAGCAGCGATTGATCGGATAGAAGGCGATGTGATCGCCGGCCTCGATCAGGTTGTGCGGAATCGGATGGCGCGGGCCGGCGAGCGTCGCCGTGCCCTCATAGGCGCAGGTCGCCAGTTGCACGTCGTGGTCGAGCTGCCCGTCCCGGCGCGCCTGGTTGAGGAAATCACGCAGGCGTGCGAGGAAGAACAGCACCTGGTCGGCGCTGTTGCCCAGGGCGGTGCAGTGTGGACAGGCGCACGTGTTGCCCCAGGTGTCGAACCCCCATACGTCGATGCGATCGGCGTCGTGCCAGCGGCCGGATAAGAGGTGCAGAAACTCTGCGCCGAGAAATGCGATCAGGTCGGGCTGGCTGACGCAGAATTGTGTGGCGAGTGCCGTCTCTTTGCTGCGCGTGCCTGTCGCCGGCAACCCGTACCACTCCGGGTGATCCTCCCAGAGCGTGCGGCCCGAGGGCATGGGCCGCTCCGGCGCGAGCATGGCTTCGAAGATGTGCCCGCCGATCTTGGGGTGCATGTCCAGTTTGCGCGCCATTGCCACACTGGCGGGGCGCAGACCGCACACGTTCAGGCGATTGCGCGCCATCCACAGCAGCAATTCGGCGGACTCCATGGAGGGGTATTCGAAATCAAAGCCGCGCCCCAGGCTGAAGGAAGGCGAGTGCTGGCCCTTTTGGTGTGGGCGAACCAGTTGATCGGTTTGAGCCGGCGCCACTTCACCCAGCTTGCCCGGCGCATACCAGCGCCAGCCCTGCAGGCGCAGCAATTCATAAGCGCCGTAGAGCAGACCGGCGCGGCTGTAGCCGGTGATCACGACCCCGTCGCCGTCAGGCGCCAGCGCGAACCCATCGTGCTTGGAGCCGTCCTCCGCGATGCGCAGCTCGACGAACTGCTCAGCGCTATTGCCATCACTTCCCCGCCTTGAGGCAAAAGACACCCTTGCATCTCTCAGGGTGCGCTCCAGGTACGACTTAAGTTCGACGGCGGCAAATGCGCTGGTGCAGCGCGCCGCACGCGCCGGGTCATGGCGGAAATCGATCTCCGCTTCCTCGTATGCCCAGATGGGGGTGTATCTCTCGGCGCCTTCGAATGGGACGATGATCTTGATGTCCATAGCAGCAATATACACGCTATCAGCACGGGGACAGGGCGTTATCCGGGTGGTAAAGCGTCACAACCGGGCAAAGCGCAAACCGCTTGCGCGAATGAGCCCCTCTTCAACACGCTAGGTGGGTAGTAGCTCGTGAGAAAAGTGTTGTGTTCCGTATGGGACAACTGTCCTGTGCCCGCCGCTTTTAGGGTGCGCACATCCCGCCGGATCGCGCACGCCTCCACGCTCAACACCTTCGCCGGGTGCTTTGAAGTTCGCGACGATCACGCGCACCTGACCCGGGCGCAGCGCTACGCAAGGGGGTGTGACCCAGCAGCATCTCCTGGGCGGCTTGCAACACCTCGCCCGACAAACGCGCAGAGAACTGGAACTCTTCCTGCAGCACGTGCACGAACGCGGCCTCGGGTGTCTTGATGGCCTGGCGTTGCGCACTCGTTTTGGTTGCCATGGGTCCGGCCTCCCACAAGCGATTTTCGTTTGTTTTTCAGGGGGCATACCGGACATATGTCCTCATTGTCAAACCGCTTGCGCGAATTAGTCCCTCTTCAACCTGAGAAGGACTTCGACTGGTGGGGCAAGTAGCCTTTCCGTTGTCAAACCGCTTGCGCGAATTAGTCCCTCTTCAACCCTATACCGTAGAAGACGGTAAGGTGACCTGGATCGGTTGTCAAACCGCTTGCGCGAATTAGTCCCTCTTCAACTTTTCCTGACAACCGTCGTCATCGACATACTGATCACTCTGGGTTGTCAAACCGCTTGCGCGAATTAGTCCCTCTTCAACCGACCCGCACATCACCATCATGGGCTGTGGCTGTTCTCTTGTCAAACCGCTTGCGCGAATTAGTCCCTCTTCAACGGTACCTGTTTTTGGTTGGCCTGATGGGACAGGGATAAGACTTGTCAAACCGCTTGCGCGAATTAGTCCCTCTTCAACCTGGTAAATCCGAACCCCAGAGAACGAGTGCGTGACGCTTGTCAAACCGCTTGCGCGAATTAGTCCCTCTTCAACCCAGCTTGGTTGGAAAGGGGAAAGAGCCAATTTTCGTTTGTCAAACCGCTTGCGCGAATTAGTCCCTCTTCAACCGCAGTTTTAAGGTCCGAAATTTTTCTCCACTACATACCATTTTCGGGCAGTGAAATAACCAAAAGGCCCCACTTGGGATCATACAATCGTCGTAATCATACACCTTTATCCCACCCCTTGGAGCGTCTTGCAAGCCTCCATATAGGCGGCAAAAAACCGTTCCCTCTTATGTCCCCAGAGCCATTTTTAGAACATGCGTTCTACAACGGGCATGAACTAATCCTGCGTATTCGCACATCAGGTCCATTGGGGTAAATCGTTTCAGCCCATCTTTTCGGGAATTGCCCACTCACTCGCCGCCGGTTTCAGCTTGTGGCCACGCGTGCCATCTGGCTGCTGAACCCATGCGTATTGTAGGCCCTTCCCCCACCTGTGCGGGCGATTTACCCACTCCCACAGGCTGGTCGTCCCAACATTTCTATCCGAACATCCGTATCCTGCTTTTCAATGCCCATCTTTGCAGTCGGGCATCCTGGCATGGCGATGGACCCCTATGGCCGAAACGGCGGACTGTGATTCGGTTACCCATCGTGGAGGGTTGGACCAGTCTTATGACTTGTTCCGCTTTTCGCTCTTTCGATGAAGTCGCTCACTGGATGCGCCACTTCGGCTACGCCTCGCCTTAACCTGCAAGCCGCTCTAAAATCGAGAATCACCTTGTCGGGTGCATCGGCATGATGACGTGCAGGAAGCTGTCGTCGCCGACGGGCTTGATGACGCCGGGAGACTTGGACGCAGTGGTCTCCAGGGCCGTCTGCGGGACGTCGATCACCGACAGCACGTCGATCAGGAACTTCACGTTGAAGGCGATCTCGATCTCCGAGCCAGTCGAGAGGGCCTCCAGTTGGCTCTCGCTGTCGCCGGTCTCGTCGGCGCGTGCGG
>JAMDDR010000154.1 GCA_023488685.1 Chloroflexota bacterium
GTTTCTTGCCTCTGGCGCATAATATCCTCCGCGTAGCTCAATGGCCTGCCTGGCTTCCGCGATCAAGATAACATGGGATTTTCATCCTGTGAAGCGGGGGGGCCCGTTGGGCCGGTTGGTGAGCAGTTGGTAAGTGATTGGCAAGTGCAAGCATGTGTTGAGGTGTGCTTCGCCACATCCCTGCCTGCAAGGAATTCATTACGGATGATCATTCATAGAGAATTAAGCCGCGCGGAAGTCGAACGTGTGTGGAGCATCGATCGCAGTGAAGTGATCGATCACATCTATTACTTCGAGAACGGCGGGCTGGTGCTCAAGCCGGAGCATTACGATATGCACGGTTGGCCACCCGGGGAAGCCGAGAAGTACACGCCGGAACTCCTTGAGTGCTTTGACAGGGGCGGATGGTTCTGCGGGCTATTCGACGACGCCAAGCTGATCGGCGTGGCCGTTCTCGACGTCAAGTTCATCGGCAGAAACAAGGACCAGTTGCAGCTTGCGTTTCTGCATGTGAGCAGTGCCTATCGCAACCAAGGCCTCGGCCAACAACTGTTCGAGATGGCGAGAGACAAGGCGCGCGAGAAGGGGGCGAAGCGGCTGTACATCTCGGCGACGCCCTCGGAGCACACGATCGACTTCTATCGGCGCCAGGGCTGTATCGTGACCCCAGAGCCCGATCCCGCTCTCTTCGCGCTTGAGCCTGAGGACATTCACCTGGAGTGTGACATATAGGGCGCCAGCAGAGGGATCATCGCGACACCACCTGCGCTAATGATGCCGCCGAGCCTGTTCGTAGACCGCGATTAAATCCGCAGGCGAGGTGCTGGCAATCACCTGCCCGACGACATCCAGGGGGAGATCGTCGAGCTTGCGGAAGCGCACGCACGACTTGCCCATGTCGAGCTTTTTACCGGCCTGCTCGAAGCCCTGTTTGAGCCAGGTCTCCTGCTTTGAGTCCTGGTAGACGCCCATGAGGTAGAGGGAGAAGTAGTTCTTTTGGGCGGCGACCGCAACGTACCCGAGGGGTTGGCCGTTGTAGGTGTCGGGGTACCTGTCCAGCGGGATCTCGTAGGTGATCATGCCCCAGTTCATGCCTTCCCGGTAGCCGTCGGGCAGGTGGCTGAGGATGACTTCGCGAAGCGCGGAGATTACTGCGCGTCGATCCGGGGGAAGCTCATTCAAGTACTGCTCCACCGTGGTTGCGCTACTCTTAGCCATCGTCAAACCTCCCTGGCACCTGTCCACCCAACCCAACGCTTCTCCCAGAACAAGTATTCTAATCGTGAGGCGAGTTTAGTTGCGCCGCGGTGATTTGTCAAGAGGGCGAGGCGGTTGAGGGTGTATTTCGTCAAAGTGGCATGCCATATGCCCACCAACCCTTGCGAAGGGTGCACACCTTCGCAAGGGTTGGTCAGGGCGGGCGTTGTGACATGTGACAAGTGACAACTGTTGTCACAGGTTGTCACAACGGCTGTGACCGTGCCAGGTAAGGGCCACCGCGAGCCGCGCCAGCCGGTAGACGGGAACTTGTTCGGAACAAATGTTCTGTTCACAGGGCAAGTGTAGTTACCTTCGAGTGATTTGTCAAGGGGGGTGTCAAAACTCCATGACAACCGCCGGCGGCTCTGCTGCCGATACGTAATGAGGGGGCGAGTGTGTGACCGCCTCCCTCAAGCCATAGCCCGCGGGAGGCGGTGAAAGGCTAAGCGCGAAAAGCGCCTTATGCTTCGCCGCACAGCTTGAGAAGCTGTTCCCAGCGCTCATCCACCTCGTGCTGGAAAGCTTCCAGCACATCCTCGCGCTCTTCCTTGAAGAGATGCTGGAAGCGGCCTTCAGTCTTGAGCCACTCGGTGACGGGCAGCTTTTGCTTTGGCTTGTCGTTTAACGTCCATTTGCCGTTTTCCACCTCGAACAACGGCCAAAAACATGTTTCCACGGCCAGTTCGGCCGCTTTGATGCCGGCGCTGGTGTCGATGCGCCAGCCGCGATTGCAGGGCGCCAATACGCTGAGAAAGGTGGGGCCATCCGCCGCCACACCCTTGCGCGCCTTGGTCATCAGGTCCTTCCAACGATGCGGGCTGGCCTGCGCCGCGTAGGGCACATGATGCGCCGCCACGATTGCGGTCAGATCCTTGCGCCATTGTTTCTTGCCAGTGCTCTGCTTGCCTTTGGGCGTGGTGGTCGTGTCGGCACCCATGGGGGTGGCCGAGGAGCGCTGGATGCCGGTGTTCATGTACGCTTCGTTGTCGTAACAGACGTACATCATCTTGTGGCCGCGCTCCAATGCGCCTGAGAGCGACTGCAAGCCGATGTCGTACGTGCCGCCGTCGCCGCCAAACGCGATGAACTTGACGTCGCGATCCAGCTTGCCCTGCCGCTTGAGGGACTGGTACATGGATTCGACGCCGGAAAGCGTCGCCGCGGCGTTTTCGAACGCGGTATGAATCCATGGCACCCGCCAGGCGGTGTAGGGATACAGTGCCGTGGAGACTTCCAGGCAGCCGGTTGCGTTTGCCACGACGACCGGTTCATCAATTGCGTTGAGGACCATGCGCACCACGACCGGCGCCGTGCAGCCTGAGCACATACGATGTCCTGGCGAAAGCCGATCTTCACGCGTTGCCAATTCCCTTAAAGCCAAACTTGTTGCCATGTTGTTCCCCCTATGCCGCGAGCAGTGCGCCTTGCACCGCTGACTGATGATCTTCTTCGCCGCGCACGCCCAGGTACGTCACAGGCTGGGCAAACTCACCTGTCTCGGCAATCGTGGCCAGGTCCTGGTAAACATTTTCGATCTGGCTGGGTTTGATCTCACGACCACCCAGGCCATAAACGTAATCCACGATGGGGATGTGCAGTTTGTGCAACTGCGCCGCCGCCAGCATCTCCAGCCATAGTGGGCCACCGTTGTTCATCGCGCCAAAGGAGACCGAGCGGTCCATGACGGCCACTGCTTTGACGTTCCTCAAAGCGTCGCACAGTTCCTGCGCCGGGAAAGGCCGGAACACACGGGGCTTGATGAGACCCGCGCGCACACCCCTGGCGCGCAACGCGTTCATCGCATAACGCGCTGTGCCTGCCGTGGACGCCATGACGACAATCGCCACGTCCGCGTCGTCCATCTGATAGGTGTCGAACAGGCCGTAGGTGCGCCCGAAGGTGCGCCCAAACTCGGCACCCACGTCGAGGATGACGTGTTTGGCGTTGCGCATCCCTTCGATTTGTGCGCGCTTATGCTCGAAGTAGTAATCGGTCAAGTCCAACGGGCCGTAGGTAACCGGGTGGTCGATGTCCAGCAGAGGGTAGTAAGGTGTGTATGAGCCGATAAAAGTTTTTACGCTGGCATCATCGTAGATGGTGACGCGTTCCATCGTGTGGCTGGTGATGAAACCGTCCTGCATCACCATGACGGGCAGACGCACGTCCATATGCTCGCCGATGCGCACCGCCTGGAGGGTGTTCTCGTAGGCCTCCTGAGCGGTCTCGCTGAATAGGTGAATCCAGCCTGTGTCGCGCGCGCCCATCGAGTCCGAGTGGTCGCAGTGGATGTTGACAGGGCCGGACAACGCGCGGCTGACATCGGCCATCACGATCGGCAGGCGGTAGGATGCGGCGATGTAGAGCATCTCCCACATCAACGCCAGGCCATTGGCGCTGGTGGCGGTCATCACCCGCCCGCCGGCGGCAGATGCGCCGATGCACGCGCTCATGGCGCTGTGCTCTGACTCGACCGGCACGAACTCGGTGTCCACGACGCCATCGGCCATATATTGCGCGAACGCCTGCGGAATGGCTGTCGACGGCGTGATGGGGTAGGCCGGCACCACATCCGGGTTGATCTGGCGCATCGCTTCGGCGACGGCGCCGTTTCCATCAAGGGCCATGAATTTGTTCATCGTGTGGCCTCCGCCGGCTGACCCTCGCGACCCTCGCCCTGGGCCGCAAACTGGCTTTCGGGGAACATGGTGATGCACCTGGATGGGCAAACTTGCACACAGATGCCGCAACCCTTGCAGTGGTCCAGGTCGACGCCTTTGAACTCGCCTTCGACGACCAGCATGGCGGATTCCGGGCAGTACAACCAGCACGTGAGGCACCTGCTGCATGCTTTTTGTGTGGGTGTCTTTTCCCAGTTGATCACTGGGCGGAATGCGCGCCAGCCCCCCGTGTCATACTCAACCGCGTTGCCGGGGGTGGGGATGACGCCCCCCAGGGGCAGGTCCTGCCATCTTGTTTCGTTGTTGCTCATGATTATTTCTCTGTATTCGTTGGAAAATTACCCTTCCCGGACTTCGTTTGCGGCGCGTTGGATGGCTTGCACGTTCGCGTTGACCACCGCAGGCGAAAGCTTCTTGCCAAAGCGAGAGCGCGTCTGGTCCACGATCTCGGCGACGGTGAAAATACCCGTGACTGACGCAAATGCGCCCAGGAGCGGCGTGTTCGTAATGTCGCGCCCGATCTCGTCGATGGCGATGCGCGTGGCGTCGATCGTCACGACGCGCCCAGAGCTGCGCTTGAGTTGCTGGCGCATCTCCTGGGGCGATTTTGGCGTATTGACGATGATGACGCCATCCGGCTTGAGGCCGGCCGTCACGTCCACCGGGCCGATGACGGTCGGATCGAGGACGACCACAATGTCCGGTTCTTCGATGTTTGAATGGAGCGAGATGGGCTCATCTGAGAGCCGTGTATATGCCCTGATGGGCGCGCCTGCGCGCTCAGGGCCGTATTCGGGCGCGGACTGGAAAAACAAACCAGCTTCCAACGCCGTTTCGGCCAATACTTTACCCGCGGTCACAACACCCTGACCGCCACGACCATACCATGTGATTTCAGTAAGTTTACTCATAGACGTGCCTTGCAGTAGAAGATTCTCGTCCCAGCGCGGGACGGCATAACCCGTGATTCTGGCCGAATTAGTATATTACGCGCACAAAAATGTGTGAGACGCATAACGGCGGGAGTCTGTCGACGGGTTCCTTGCTTTAGACATAAACCGTACAGCCGCGCTGTTCGAGCTGGTGAATCCACTGGGGCAGGGTGGAGAGCTTGTTCCAACGCAAGTCCAGTTTCTCAAGCTGCGCCAGCGCGGCAAGCGCTGCGGGCAGATCAACCAATTTGTTGGCGCGCAAATCGAGAAACCTGAGGTTTTGTAGATTGCCGAGCGATGCCGGCAGGGATGCCAATGCGTTATCGCGCAGATCCAGGTCGGTGAGAGTGGTGAGATTGCCGAGTGACTCGGGCAGCGCTGCCAGGCGGTTGCCCTGCAGGCCCAGTTTTCTGAGGCTGGCCAGATTCCCAATGGACGCGGGCAGGGAGACCAGCCTGTTATGCATCACATGCAGCTCTTTCAGGTTGGTCAAATCGCCGAGTGCCGGGGGAAGTGTTGAAAAATGGTTGTTATAGAGCCGCAGTTCGACCAGTTGTGCCAGGCTGCCAAGCAGATCAGGCAGGGCCGCCAGTTGGTTATCAGTGATGTTCAGATAAACCAGGCTGCGCAGGTTTCCGAATGAATGAGGCAACTGGGTCAAACGGTTGTTGCTGAGATAGAGGAACGCCAGGTTGCTCAGATTCCCTATGGACTCGGGCAGGGACACCAATGCGTTATGACCCAGGTCCAGCATGCGCAGATGGGTCAGATGGCCGATGCGCTCGGATAGAACGGAAAGGTGATTGTCGGCCAGATTCAGTGTCGTGAGATTCGTCAGCCGCCACATCGAGTCGGGGAGGGCAGCCAGTTGGTTGCTGTAAAGACTCAGGGTTTTGAGGTTTTTCAGTTGGCCGATCCACTCGGGGAGCTGGGCCAACCGGTTCTGATCCAAAACCAGCTCCTCCAATCCGATCTGTTCCGCGATCGACGCGGGGAGTATCGACAGTTGCCGGCCGGTTAAATCCAATGTCGTGGGATATGCCACGTGTCCTCCAGGCCCATCATCATAGCGCAGCCTGGTGGCAACCACAGACCAACCACAAAGGACACCCTGGCAATAGTCATTGCCGCGAGCACTAACAATGAAGAATGAATATCACATGAGGCTGATGACGATGAGCATGACCATCACCTGGACCACGGCGGCACCGAGGGCCCAGGCTGCAGAAACCAGTGCACGGCTCCTGGTTCTCCAGGTGACTATGACCCCTACGGCGATCAACAGCCCAACGACTGGCACGTATAGCAGGCCAATTGAAAACATCGCCAACACGGCGAAGGCGAAGACCGCGCCGGCGGCGACCCAGGTGAGGCTTGGGCTGAGCCGGCTTTCAACGATGGTGAGCGCTGCCGGCATGGCACTCAGGGCGAGCACCTCGATCAGGTACAGGGCAGGAAACGGCCACATGGATTGCCGGCTGGCAATACTCTGCCAGACGCTAACTGTGATGAGCAGGCACACGAGCGCGGCCATCAGAGCCAATATCTTCTCGACCAACCGGGCCCTGGGGTGGCTCGATATTGCACTACTCATAGCATCACCAGTTCTTGAGCAGCTATCATAACACCCGCGGCGCGATGTTCTTGTTCACCCGGAACAGGTTCGCTGGGTCCCACTTCGTCTTGATCTCGGCGAGCCGGTCGTAGTTCCTTCCATAGGCGGCGTGGATGCGCTCGTCGCCCTCCTCTTCGGTCAGGAAGTTGATATACGTGCCTCCCGTCGAGAAACGGCGCATGTCCCGCCATGCCGCGCGCGCCCACTCGATGTTCGCCTGGTCGTCCTCGACGTTCTCCCACGAAGCCGCGATGTTGAGGACGCAGGTCGCGTCCCGGTTACCCATGGCGGAGTAATCCCCCGGGAGCCGGTTGAGCGCTCCGTCAATCGGGAAGAGGATGATCGTCGAGTGAGGTGAGACGATGTGCCCGGCGTGCTTGATGGCCTGCGTAAGCATCTCGGGCGCAAGCCTGGGCAGGTACTCGGATTTCCAAATGGGCCATGCGCGAACCGGACCCAGACGAGTTGGATCCGAGCTTGCTGCTCTGGTGGATGCGCGATCGCGTCTATACAGAGCGGTTGCCGCAAGCGCGCGTTGTGGTGGAGTTTGCGTTTCGTAGCACACGCAGACGCCGCAGCACCTACTGGCTCATCCTGGAGCGCAGCGATGTCTCGGTGTGTTTGAAACATCCGGGTTTCGAGACGGATGTGTTGGTGACGGCGGACCTTGCGGTGTTCTACCAGGTATGGCTGGGGCGCATGACGTTTGCCGAAGCCTTACACGATCAGCGCATCGAACTGGACGCAGTGCCGGCGCTGATGCGTGACTTCCCGCGCTGGTTCGCCTGGAGCCCGACGGCGGAAGCGGTGCGTGCGGCCACGCAGAACCGGCAACAGGCCCAGGTAGAGCACCACGCCGATCCTGTTGGGCGTTAACGCCGGCAGCTACCAATCCAGATGCGGACGCCGAGCGCGGCACATGGCTTTCAGTTCGCCAACCCGGTTGTGCCGCTCGCAATAGAGCACCAGCTCGCGCGCCTTGTCCGCTTTCGCGAGTCCCGGCAGATTCTCATCGTCAATCGACAACGCAAAGCACAACTCCTGCAACTCGCTCATGGAGAAATAGGCGACCAGGTTCTCGTACAACCTGAGTTGACCCGGATTCACTGACGGCGCGCTGACGCGTGCCGTTCGCAGCTTGCGGCGCGAGCGCATGGCAATCGCTATCGCAGCGGCTACCACAGCCAGCCCGGCCAGCACTGACGCGGGCAGCACCCAATCGGATAAGCCGGTGGCCCTGACGGAATAAACGTTTAGCGAAATGGGCAGGACGCCGGACGGCTCCACGAATACCTTCGTTCTGGCGAGTGCCGTGCTGGTCGCCGGTCCGACAAAGGCCATCGACAAATCCACATCGCTCGTGTACTGGTTCTCTCCAATCCCTTTGCCCAGACACGGCAATTGCCATGACATGGAATTGGGACTGACACGCGTCTCTGTGACTTGAATCCCCGCGGCCAGCCTTGGATATACGGACTTGATCTCGCCCGGCATGGTGACCTGAACTTCACAAAACAGGTCCTTGGCCAGGGAGAGTTGCATCTCATATACTGTGGCGCTTACCGCATCATTGCGGCTTGAGATATGCAGGGTGATGAAGTTTGCCAGCACGAGCCCAGGCGTGATTTCACAACCTGTCGCGCGTTCCAGTTCACTGGGGTTGGCAAAGTCCGTCGTGATCACGAGAAAGCCTCGGTCTCTGGTCTGTCTTGATTTGAAGTTGCACTTCGCGAAGATGGTTTCCAAGCCTGATAGAAACGTGGACGTGATCGTGCCGGACGTGTTTAAGGCGGGCTGTGCTTCCTGAATGGTCAACGCGAGTGTGCCGGAAAGATCCTCGGCTACGCGAACGTCGAGGCGGTCGACGCGGAAGACTGGCCCGCAGGCCACAAGGAGGATCGCCAGCAGGACAACTGCTCCACTGATGGTCAAAGTGCGAAGCTTGCACGTCATAGCACAACCTCCTCACACCGCAATACAACACAACGGGAGGCTTGTATTATTTCACAAGTGAATCCGAAGTGCGGAAAACGATTGCGTCGCCTGTTGCCCCTCAAGCCACCATAACATTCTGCTCAGGACTTCCTCAGTTGCTTTTCCTAAAATTGGAGTCGAAGACACTGTCGTCACACAGCCAGTTAGAGTAAGTCGTTATGGTGAGGCTTGGCCGCTCAGCCGGATACCCCTTGTTATCACTCAAGGGGAAAAGTTGCGGGGACAACTGGATGGCGGCCAGCCAATCAGAGAGGGGGTGAATGATGACGAATAGGGGAGATGCACATTCGGAAGCGCATGTGCAACGTGACGTGTCGAGAGATTCGGTTTCGACCGGAGAACCGGAGCAAGTGCAGCATTACGTCGAGCGCCACCAGGAGACAACCTATACGCCACCCGAGCCGACGCCAGGGGAACTGGCGTGGCGACGCAGGCACCAGTTGGCCCGTGTGACACAGATCATCTGGCTGGTCACTGGCATCCTGGAAGGATTTCTCGGCGTCCGATTTCTGCTCAGGTTGATCGCGGCGAATCCCAACGCCGGTTTTTCGCAACTGATCTACGGTCTTACGTCGCTGTTCCTCGCGCCGTTCTTTGACATCACCGCTACGCCGACCTTCGCCGGCGCTGCGCTGGAGGTTTTCACCTTGATCGCGATGATTGTCTACGCCTTGCTCGCGTGGGCGATTGTGCGGGTGATTTGGATCGTATTCGACTCACCTCGTCGCGGCTTGTGAGCGGCTGGAAGGTCAGAGTAGCCCCAGCCACGCCGCAACGGTTGGGCCAACGCCGATCATGTTGAGCGTCATCGGCAGCAGCAGCACGCCGAGGCAGTCCATGCGCCGGCCACCGATGAGCAGGGGGATCAGGCCGACGCAGGTTGCCACAGCCATGACAAGCAGACCGTTCGCGCCAGTGAATGCGAAGGTGATGCCGGCGGCAACGGCCAGCGACAGCGCGGCGACGATCTTGTGGTTGAGCCGCCCGGTGATGGCCGCCGCGCCGTGCGCGAACAACACCAGCAGGGCGAACGCGAGGGCGCCACACAGCGCGACAGCCGCGACGGCCAGCCAGTACAGGCGCCAGCCGGAGGGGACGTACACGGTCGTGAGCAGCCACGCCATGCCGCCGCGCGTCAACGTCAGACCAGGCACAAACAGGAGCAGCAGGCCGCCGGCGTAGTAGGCCACCTTGGACGCGCCCTGCGAGACCAGGAACGCGCGCTCGTCGCGTTGCGCGGTGGCGTGGCCGGCCAGCAACCCGCCGACGCTGCCGCTGATGATGGGGAGCAGGCCGCTGAACAGGCCGCCGGCGACGCCGGTCAGCGTGCCGCGCACGAATGCGTAGGGGGGAAGATCGAAGCGATCCATGTGCTGGGCCGGCGGGCGCACGCCGAACAGCAGCATCTGCAACAGGCCGGGCGCCGCGAACAAGCCGGCGAACGCCGGCAGCAGATTGGCAAAGGATGCCTGCACGGGGATGGGACTGCGATAGAGCAACACGAAGCCCAGCAGACCGCTGAGCACAAACGTCAGTAGGCCGGCGCCCAGGTAAGTCCAGGCGGAGAGCAGGCGACGCAGCGGGGTGGGGGCGCGATCGTCATTGCGTGGCCATTCGCTCAGGATGAGAAAGGCGACGATGGCGACGAGGATCCAACCCAGGTGGGGTTGGAGGATGGTGCGCAACGGGCGCAGCAGTTCGTCAAGGAGTGGTGCGAGCAACGCCAGCGTGACCAACGCACCCAGGCTGCCGGCGCCGACCAACAACGCGGCTTCGCGTCCACGTCCGCGCAACAGGTATTTGGTGGCGGGGAGAACGATGAAGGCGCTGGCGTCGTCCGGCGCGAACAGAAACACGCTGGGGATGACGTTGACCACG
>JAMDDR010000237.1 GCA_023488685.1 Chloroflexota bacterium
GGATCGGCTACAGCCCGGAGGGCGAAATGCGCGCCAATGGGCAGCCGGCCACGGACCCGGCGCTGCGGACCGAGGTCGAGAAGACGTTGCGCGCCAGCGGGCTGGCCAACAACGCGGTGGTGCAACAGCACGACGGCAAATGGGCGATTCAAGGTGACCCGACCGAGGGCGCGCTGCTGGTAGCGGCGATGAAGGCTGGATTGCAACCGGAGGCGCTGGATGCGCGCTTTACCCGCGTGGGTGAAGTGCCGTTCTCATCAGAGCGCAAGATGATGAGCACCGTCCATGCCGATGCCGAAAAGCCGGAGCGCGTGGTGGTTTATGC
Organism: Chloroflexota bacterium; assembly: GCA_023488685.1. Lineage (GTDB taxonomy): Bacteria > Chloroflexota > Anaerolineae > J036 > Brachytrichaceae > CAIXPS01. Next base: position 326 of record JAMDDR010000237.1, read on the forward strand.
CAAGGGCGCCCCCGACGTGCTGCTGGCACGCTGCAGCCACGAGCGCCTGGGCGAAGACGTCCGGCCGCTCACGCCACAGCGGCGCACGGAGATCCAGGCCGCCATCGACCAGCTCGCCAGCGAGGCCTTGCGCACGCTCGGCATTGTTTTCCGCACCCTGCCCAAGGATGAGGTGCCAGTGACGGGCGGTGCGACAGATGGTCGGCCTGAAGCCAGCCAGAACCTGAACGAGGCTGATCTGGAACGCGATTTCGTTTTCCTCGGACTCGTCGGCATGATCGACCCGCCGCGCCCCGAAGCCAGGGAATCGGTGCACAAGGCCCACGCAGCCGGCATTCGCGTGATGATGGTCACCGGCGATCACCCGCGCACCGCGGCTGCCATCGCCGCGGAACTCGGCATCATCAAACCGGGCGACCGTGCTGTGAGCGGGGCCGAACTGGAAAGCATGAACGAGGAACAGTTGCGGTCGACGGTGCGCGACGTATCCGTGTACGCACGGGTAAGCCCTGAACACAAGCTGCGCATCGTGCAGGCGTTGAAACGCAACGGCCAGGTGGTGGCCATGACCGGCGATGGCGTCAACGACGCGCCCGCGCTGAAAACGGCCGACATCGGTGTGGCCATGGGGATCACCGGCACCGACGTGTCCAAGGAGGCAGCCGACATGGTGCTGACCGACGACAACTTCGCCTCCATCGTCGCCGCGGTGGAGGAGGGTCGTGCCATCTTTGCCAACATACGCAAGTTCCTGCGTTACCTGCTGTCGTCCAACATTGGCGAAGTGACGACCATGTTCTTTGGCGTGATCCTGGCGGGGGTGCTTGGGCTGGTCGCAGGTGAAGGCGAACTGATTGTGCTGCCGCTCCTGGCGACACAGATCCTATGGATCAACCTGGCCACAGACAGCGGCCCGGCATTGGCTGTGGGAATTGACCCGGCCGATCCCGGTGTCATGACACACCCGCCACGCCCGCGCGAGAGCCGCGTCATCGACAAGACCATGTGGATCGGTATTTTCCTGGTCGGTGCGATCATGGCGGTGGGAACGCTGCTGGTGCTCGATGCCTCGCTCACCGGCGGATTGATTGCCGGGACGGGCGATCTGCGCTACGCGCGAACGATGACGTTCACCACGCTCGTGTTTTTCCAGCTTTTCAACGCCTTCAACGCCAGGTCCGACGAACGCAGCGCGTTTCAAGGTCTGTTTGCGAATGGTTGGCTGTGGCTGGCCGTGCTGCTCTCGGTCGGATTGCAGTTGCTTGTCGTTTACGTCCCCGTGCTGCAGAGCGCTTTCAGCACAGTAGCGCTCAGCCTGAGCGATTGGTTGATTTGTATCGGCGTGGCCAGTTCTGTGCTTTGGTTACGCGAGCTAAGCAAACTGGTGGCTCGGGCACGATGAAATCTTATATGCTCTTGCCGGCCGCTGTGCTGCTGCTCAGCGCGTGTAACCTCACGCCGACCGCACAGGTTACCGCGCCAGCGACGGTTCCCGCTACACCGGCAGCCACACCGGCAACCACGCTAACTTCAACACCTGAAACGATGGACGCATTTGAAAGAAACACCCGTCTCAGCCGGGGAGTTAATCTCGGCAACGCGCTTGAGGCGCCGAACGAAGGCGACTGGGGCGTCACCCTGCAAGAATCCGACTTTCAACTCATCAAAGACGCCGGGTTCACCGCCGTGCGCATACCGGTGCGCTGGTCCGCGCACGCAGCGGAAACGGCGCCCTATACCATTGATCCGGCGTTCTTCACACGCGTGGATTGGGTCATAGAGCAGGCACTGTCGCGCGGATTAGCGGCCGTGGTCAATGTGCATCATTATGAGGAGTTCTTCCAGGCACCCGAGCAGCACACGGCACGTTTCATCGCCCTGTGGCAACAGATTGCCAGCCACTACAAGGACTATCCCGACGACCTGTTCTTTGAGCCTATGAACGAGCCCCATGATATCAGCGCCTCAACCTGGAACGACACACTCGCTACGACCATCTCGGCCATTCGCGCCACCAACCCCAGGCGATATCTCATCGTCGGGCCGGTCGACTGGAACAGCCACCGCAGACTGAACGATCTGCAACTCCCCGCGGACGACCACAACCTGATCGTGACGTTCCACTATTACCTGCCTTTTGAATTCACGCACCAGGGCGCCGAATGGGCATCTGGCAGCGAGAAATGGCTCGGCACCACCTGGGAGGGCACATCCAGCCAGCGTGACAATCTCGACTTCGATCTGGATGTAGCTGCTCGTTGGGGTCAGGACAATCACCGGCCGATCTTCCTGGGCGAATTTGGCGCCTATTCCAAAGCAGACATGACGTCGCGGGCGCGTTGGACCGCGTACGTCGCCCGGCAAGCCGAGGCACGCGGGATGAGTTGGGCATATTGGGAATTCCGCTCCGGGTTTGGCGTGTATGACGGCCAATCACAGCGTTGGAACGAGCAACTCTTGAAAGCGCTCGTTCCAAGCCATGCCGCTCCGACTACGACGCCACAACCGTGAAGTTGGCCGTCAGCGTATGCGCCATTCCGCCTCCCACGGCGGCTTGGAACTCGCCCGGTTCGACGACCCATCGTCCCTCGGCATCCACGACGTGCAACTGCTCTGATAGCACCGTAAACGTCGCCATCTTTGTGTCACCCGGTTGCAGGCTCACTCGCTCAAACCCCGCCAGGAAGCGCATGGGCCGCATCGTCGAGCCCTTGACGTCGGTCAGATACAGTTGCACCACCTCGTCTCCGGCGTGGCTGCCCGTGTTCGTCACGTCGACCGTAACGGTCAGGCCTTCCCCTGCCTTGAGCGTGCCCGCGCTAAGCGCCAGATTCGCGTAGGTGAATGTAGTGTAACTGAGCCCGTGACCGAAGGCATACAACGGCTGCCCTGTGAAGTAGCGATAGGTGCGCCCCTCCATGCGGTAGTCTTCGAACGGCGGCAACTGTTCAACCGACTTGTAGAACGTCACCGGCAGCCGCCCGGCCGGGTTGTAATCGCCGAAGAGCACCTCTGCAATCGCCGTGCCACCCGCCTGTCCGGGGTACCACGCTTCGACGATGGCCGGCACGTGCTCATCCGCCCAGTTCACCGCCACCGCGCTGCCACTCAACAGCACCAGCACGACGGGCGTGCCCGTCGCGTACACCGCCTTGAGCAGCTCCTCCTGCACACCCGGCAAATCCAATCCGCCGCGGTCGCCGAAGCTGCGCGCCCCAGCCTCCACGCCTTCTTCCTGACCTTCTTCGCCTTCCATCTGCTGCGACAACCCCAGGCACACAACAGCCACATCTGCGCCCTCGGCTGCCTCAACTGCCCAGGCAAATCCGTTGCTGGATTTGCCGGCAATACTGCACCCCTTGGCGTAGCGGACTTCCGCATCCGGCAGCGCGGCCATGATGCCGTCGAGCGGCGTGTAGGACTTTGACGGCATGCCGTTGTAGTTACCCAGCAGGACGTTATGGTCGTCCGCGTTCGGCCCTATCACTGCCACTGTCTTGAGCTTGCTCTTGTCAAGTGGCAAAAATCCATTCCCGCCGTACTCGGCGCTCAATCCGTTCCCAAATCCGTTGACAGCGTTCTTGAGCAGCACGATCGACTCACACGCCGCCTGGAGCGCCAGTGCCTGATGCACCTCACAGTCGTTCACCTCGATCGGGATTCGTGCGTACGGCACCACCTCCGGCGGGTCGAACATCCCCAGCCGCATACGCGCTGTAAACAGCCGCCGCAGCGAGACGTCCAGCGTCGCCTCGTCGATCAGGCCGGCCTTCACCGCGTTCATCAGCGCCCGGTAGGTCGCCCCGCACTCCAGGTCGCAACCCGCCTTCACCGATATTGCCGTGGCTTCCTCGGGCGTATTCACCACGTGATGATCCTTGTAGATGTCGGCGATCGCGCCGCAATCCGATACCACGTAGCCCTGGAATCCCCACTCGTCGCGCAGAATCTGCTGCAATAGCGTGGGGCTGGCGTTGCAAGGCTCGCCATTGGTCCGGTTGTACGCACCCATGATCGAAACCGCTTTGGCCTCGGTAATGGTGGCCTTGAATGCTGGCAGGTACGTCTCACGCAGGTCGCGCTCGCTAGCCCGCGCGTTGAAGTGATGCCGGTCAGCCTCAGGACCGGAGTGCACGGCATAGTGCTTGGGCGTGGCAACCAGCTTCAGATATCTGGCATCATCCCCCTGCAGACCTTTGACGAACTCAACACCCATGCGTGCCGTCAGGTATGGATCTTCGCCATAGGTCTCCTGACCCCTGCCCCAACGCGGGTCGCGGAAAATGTTGATATTGGGCGACCAGAACGTCAACCCGTAATAGATCTCATGGTTGTCATTGCGGATCGCTTCATGATGCTTGGCGCGCGCCTCGTCGGAGATTGCAGTGGCGACGCGAGCCATGAGCGCTTTGTTCCACGTCGCAGCCAGGCCAATCGCCTGTGGGAAGACGGTCGCGATGCCGGCGCGGCCGACGCCGTGCAGGCACTCATTCCACCAATCATATTGTGGGATGCCCAGGCGCGGGATACCCGGCGCGGCATTCATCATCTGGCCGGCCTTTTCCTCAAGCGTCATGCGGGAGATCAGATCGTCTACTCTCGTCTCGATTGGGACGTGTGGGTCCCGATAGGCAGGCACTGCTGCCACTCCATCTGTGGTCATGAGGGATTCCCCTTTACTATTTTCGGATTTCAGATATTGTGCAACGTTCTCTATTTTGTGACCACCGGCAAATCGATACTGAAAGTAAAGGGGTTCAGCGCTGCATCACTCGCCAGCATCGCCGCGTACGTGCTGGTGACATCACTGCTGGTCTGGATGCTGGCTGGGCTGTGCGCCGGACGCGTGAGACGGCTGACGGTCGCCGTGTCAACTGCGTGGCTAGCCATGCGATTCGGGGCATCACCGGCGGCAACAAAAACAGCCGCCACCAACACGGCCACGACCACCAGCGCGCTCACCAGCACCAGCCAGCGCGAGAGCCTGTTATCGATCACTGCTGTACCTCAGCGCCCGTCAGGACGCGGCAATCGCTGGTAGAGCAACCGCAATTGGCGCCGCTCAGATCGTTCTGGCTATAGAAAATAATGACGTTCTTGCCAGTGACTTTGGCCGTGGTGAAGGTGCTCAGGAATCGCGAAGCCAGAGCCGAATCCTGCTGGCTGCAGTAGGCAAAGTAGAAGATGGCATTGCCGGGCGCCGCGCCTGTGGAACAGCGTACGTGCACCCGTTCGGTGAAAACAGCCACAGCCGCGGGCGTGCACGTGAAGGTAGCCGTAGTTGCCTGTGGCATGCTCGCCTGTAAGGGCATTCGGGTGATCAAGAGCACACTGACGGCCGCAATAAGCAACATAACAACGAAGGCAAACCAGATATACGACTGACGTGGTTTCAACACAGTAACCCTCCATTCGCCGACTGCCCGCCGAGAAGGATGGCCGTCGGATCTCTCAAAGCAGCAACCCAGCAACCATATCACACCACCGCAAATAGCATGCCCGCGGTTGGGTTTGTGTCTGTATTGTATGCACCTGAGCAGGTGCTTTACCGCATCAGGGGAAAAAGGGAGACAGTTGCCCGCCAATATCGGCTACGGCGCAACCCAAACGAATTTCACTTCGTCAAAGCTCACATAGTACGTCATCGACGGCTCGCCGGTCAAATCACTGAGCATCACATAATCGTCTGTGCCCCTGGAGAAGTAGTAGGTGCCAATGTTGACCCAACCATCCGAGATGGGCCCCTGGTCAACTTCATAGGTCGTCAGGCCGTCGCGATGCTTCACAGTGTACTCAGCGTGGCTGGTGTCCCACTTGATATCCAGATTGCTGCATGGCCATTGGATCGGTGCCCGATTTGGGATGAAGGCCGAAACCTGGTATGCACCTTCACGCGGGATATTCGGCCGCCAAATCGCAGAGTTCGTGGAATCACCCATGCCCGATGCATTAGGTGTGACAAGATGGTGGCCGTTGAGGCCCTGCGTCCCAACGACCCATCCACTCTTACAGGGTTCCTTGATGGCAGGGGTGGTTTCCAGGAAGCGGCTATCGACGACGATCTCCGTGGGCATTGGGCTGGCAGCGCTCATCGGCCAGTACTTGGTCCAGATCCGCCAGAAGTCCTGGTTGCCTTGCTGATGGTTGTTGTAGCGGTAAAGAGCCAGGGTTGCCCGGTTGACTGGCACGACGTTATCCACGACATCACCCAGGGGCACGCTGTCAAAGCGGCGTCGCAGCGTACGCGCCGCGCACTCGACCTGGTAGGCAAAGCCCTTCGCCTCATCCCAGCCCGGTCCACAACCAGCAGCCCAGTCCAGGGCATCTTGCGAAGGCTCTGTCTCGCCCAGCAGACCCTGTTCCTTCTGCAACAGTACCAGGATCAGCCGCGGGTTGATACCGAACCGGTTAGACTGCTCGCAGACTATTTGAGCGGCCGATTTGCCATCCAGGACATAGTTCTTGAGAGCACCAGTACGTCCGTTCAGGAATTCTTGGATCTGATCACACGACATGGCGTATGAATCGTTGAACTCTTCATCCGCCATGACGTAGGTGGCGTCAAAAGGCTCAACGAGTGCCTCGGCCCGCGACGGCGGCAGACTTACCACTAACATTAGCACGAGCAAGCCTAAGCGTGATAGCAAAGGTAAGTTCATGTCAGTCTATTTATATCACAATTTGGTAATTGAATGGCGTGACAGCGCACGGCCGTTACATGAATGTACCTGAAAGGCGCACACGCTGGGTGCGAGCTTCACCCCTGCAACATACCCAACAATGTGGGCAGCAACTGTTTTTTACGCGATACCACGCCCGGCAGATCCCACAGCCCCTCGCCCTTGCGCGAAAACGGCAGGCGCTCCAGGTAACGGTTGTTGCCCACACCCACCAGCAGACTGTCGTTCTGAATGATGTCGGTCACCATCAACACAGCAAAATCGGAACTGCGCTGATCCTGCAAGGTACGCAACGCCGCGCGCACATTGTCAAGACGCTCCAACAACACCTGGAAGTGGGTGACTTCGACCTGCGACACGCTAAACTTTACCGGCCCACTTGTGAATATTTTACAATCGGCGCTCACAATGTCCTCCGCCGTGCGCCCTTGGAGATCCGCGCCGGCGTGCAGCAACTCCAACCCGTATTCCTGCATCCTGGTATCGGCCTCCTCGACACCGAATGCCATCCACGACAACCACGTACCCGACGCGCGATCTCGCGGGGTGGTCGTCGGCGAGCGGAACATCAGCGTATCGGCCAGCAAGCCGGACAGCAGCATTCCCGCGACGTCCGGCGGCGGAGTCAACCGCGCCATCCGCATGCGTTCCGCCACCAGCGTCGAGCATGAACCGACCGTGTCCACGTGAAAGGCAATCGGCATGGTGGTATTGATCGTGGCAAGGCGATGGTGGTCGAGCACCTCAAGCACATCGGCTTCGCCCAAGCCATTCACCGCCTGTGACGCCTCATTATGATCGACCAGGATCAACCTTACGCGCGGTGGATGGAGCATATCAGCCCGCGTGCACGTACCCACATACTTGCCGTCGCCATCCACCACCCAGAAGTCGTCCCGCTCTGTGTTCGTGACCTCCGTCAGATAGTCGCTGATGCGATCGTTGGCGTTGAACCTGGGCACGGCGCAATCACACGCCTCGCCGCACGGCACGCCGATCAAGGCGCGTAAGGGCGCATCCGCCATGTCGAGGTGGCCGGACAAGTAGCGGAAGACAGACAGCCCGGTCACCATCCCGACCGGGTTGCACACCTCGTCCACCACAGGCACTGCCCGCTCGGATTCGGCAGATAGCCGCCACGCCTCCGACAATGGGCTCTGCGGCGATACCGGTTTGACGCGATGGGCGATTGTGAAGAAACGCGGAGCAGCATCCTCCAACAAAACGGGCGTCTCCGCGCTGAAGTGACGCAATGCGAACGCTGTCTGCACATTCACCGTGCCAGCGCGGGCGGCGATGGCATCCTCCCCATCGCGCTCTCGCCGCAACCAGGCGTACCCAATGGCCGAGGCAATCGTATCGGTATCCGGGTTCTTATGCCCAACCACGAAGATGGAATGACGAATGCCAGGTGCACTATCCGTTTTTGACTGCCCTATCATGCCTTAACAACCAATCCTTCAACACAAGTAGAACGAACCCCCACAACACTTCGCCCGCGCATCCTTTCTCAGCCTTCAGCGCGGGCGATTCCCAATGTTACCCGAACTTACTCGCCAGGCTGCCGGACAGCCATTCAGTCTACACTGATCCACACGCTCTTGACATTCGTATACAGTTCGAGCGCCTCCTGTCCCATGTCGCGCCCAAAGCCGCTTTGCTTATACCCTCCGAACGGGGAAGCCGGGTCGAACTGGCTATAACAGTTCACCCACACGGTGCCGGTCTGCAACATACCGGCCAGCTTATGCGCACGACCGATGTCCTTTGTCCACACACCTGCCGCCAGGCCGTAGGGCGTATCGTTGGCACGTTGTGCCACTTCTTCCAACGTATCAAAGGGCGCAGCCACCAGCACCGGCCCGAAGATCTCCTCACGTACGATGGCCATGTCTTCGCGCGTGTTCTCGAAGATGGTCGGCGCGACAAAGTACCCTCCCTCTGGCACCCCGACCGGCCGCCCGGCGCCGGTGCGGATGCTCGCACCTGCCTGCCGCCCGCTCTCCAGGTAGCTGTTGATGCGTTGGAGCTGTTCCAACGACGTGAGCGGTCCCATGCTGGTGGCAGCGTCCATCCCCACCCCCACCTTGATCGCACGGGCGCGCGCGGTCACTGTATCGAGCACCTGGTCGTAGGCGCTACGCTGCACAAACAGGCGCGACCCGGCGTTGCAGCTCTGGCCCGCGTTCCCGAAGATACTGCCCGCCGCAGACACGGCTGCTTTCCGCAAGTCCGCGTCGTCGAAGATGATGAACGGGCTCTTGCCGCCCAATTCGAGCGACACGCGCTTGAGGTTGCCGGCGGCAGCGCTCAGGATCAGCCGCCCGACCTCCATGCTGCCGGTAAACGCAATCTTGTCCACGCCAGTGTGCGCCGCCAAAGCGGCGCCAGTGACCTCACCCCGCCCGTTCACCAGGTTCACCACGCCAGCGGGGAAGCCTGCCTCACACACCAGCTCGCCAAAGCGCACCGCGCTCAGCGACGTCTGCTCCGCGGGTTTCAACACCACACAATTGCCGGCGGCCAGTGCCGGGCCGAGCTTCCACGAAATCATGTTGAGCGGGAAGTTCCATGGGATGATGGCGCCGACCACGCCTACCGGTTCGCGCAACGTGTAGTTCAGCCGGTTCGGCACGGACACCGGCTTGACACCACCCTCGATCTTGGTCGGCCAGCCGGCATAGTAGCGAAACATCTCGACCGTGGAAGGCACGTCGACCAGGCGAGCGGCCGTCAGCGGCTTGCCGTTATCCAGGGTTTCGATCTCGGCCAATTCGCGCGTGTGCTGCTCGATGAGATCGGCCAGCTTATGCAGCAAACGCTCGCGCTGGTGCGGTGTGATCTTGCGCCAGCGCTCGAATGCAGCCCGTGCCGCCGCAACCGCGCGGTCCACATCCTCGCCTTGCGCCTCATACACCTCGGCCAGCGGCTGGCCGGTGGATGGCTCATACGTGGTGAAGGTCTGGCCACTGGCGGACGGCACCCACTTGCCGCCAATGAGCAACTGCTTAGGCTGAGCCTGCAAAAACGCGATGGTATCCGGGTGCAGTTGTGACCGGTATGGAATGTCAGTCAGGCTTGGGATGGTATCTGGCATGAATTAATTGTATGCAGTCGGTCAAAGGTGTGCAGCATGTCTGTTCGCACGTAATAGCTAATGTTCTACCGCGCGTTTGCCAGGCACTGGTTGATTCTTGAGTCAGCTCGCTTAAGCCTAATGTCACTAAGAATTCGGCGTTAGAGTTGGTTACATGATATACGCGCAGCCCTGTGCCAGCCTGACGACCGCTCAAACGCTCAAACCGCTCTTCCAGCAATACTTCAGCCGGGAACGGC
>JAMDDR010000008.1 GCA_023488685.1 Chloroflexota bacterium
CCGAATCTGTCCGAACGTGTGCGTTATATCATGCAGATTCAATATGCGCAGGGCTGGGCGGATCGGCGGTTCAAGGGGTTTGGCTAAGTGTCCCAGGAACATCAAGCGTTTGAAAAGGTGGTTCAAACGATTGTCCCCCACAGCAAGTTGCTTCGAACGTGGCCTTTAAAAGGCGGCATCTCGGCGGGGATGACGGCGCTTGAGATCGAACGCCCTGATGGCCAAACGAGCAGGATGATCGTGCGCCGGCCTGGTGCTGCGACGCTCAAACAAAACCCGCATGCAGCGCAGGACGAATTCAGGCTCCTGCAAATGACGCAGTCCCTGGGATTAGCCACGCCGGCGCCTTACTATCTCGATCCATCCGGCCGGATTTTCGCCACGCCATACCTGGTCGTCGAATATATCGAGGGCAAGCCGGAATTCACCCCCGCTCATTTAGCCGATTTCATGCTTCAAACAGCCACGCACCTGGCCAGCATCCACCGTATCGATGGCTCACGGCTGGATCTATCTTTCCTGCCCAAACAAGCACAAGGATTCGCCGGCTATGTTGGCGAACGCCCCACGAACGTCGACGACTCGTTGGATGAGGGGCACATTCGAGATACGTTGCAAGCCGCCTGGCCATTCCCCCAGTGCAACACATCGGTGCTGCTGCACGGTGATTTTTGGCCGGGCAATCTATTGTGGCGGGATGATCGGCTCGTGGCGGTGATTGATTGGGAGGATGCAACATTAGGAGATCCGCTCACCGATTTCGCGATCAGTCGATTGGACATTCTATGGATATTCGGAATCGATGCCATGAATGCCTTCACCCATCATTACACATCATTGCTGCCGATCGATGACACCAATCTTCCTTATTGGGATCTATGCGCGGCCCTGCGCCTGGTTCGCCTGGCAGGTTCCGATCTTGCCGGATGGGCTGCCTTCTTCGCCCCTTATGGCCGGTATGACATCACCGAACGAACGATACGAGACCATTACCGGTATTTCATTACTCAGGCCTTTGAAAAGCTGGCGGTGGAATGAAAAGATGAATACACACCTGGATATTGCGCGCCGGCGACTCCACAACCAGGGCATCACCGAAACCACACTCAGAAAGCCCAGTGATGTGGTTGCGTGGCTGGTCACCGTCCAAGCCCAGGATTTTGCGGGCGCGAAATGGGCGCTGGGGCTGCGTTTGCAAGGGGCGACTGACGACGATATTGACCGGGCATTCGCGGATGGATCCATCCTTCGCACGCATCTCATGCGGCCAACCTGGCATTTCGTCACACCGGCCGATATCCGCTGGATGCTGGCGCTCACGGCGCCGCGCGTCCATGCGGTCAATGCCGCCATGTATCGCAAGCTGGAATTGGACGGCGCCATCTTCAAACGGAGTAACGCCGCGCTGGCGAAAGCCTTACAAGGCGGCAACCAGCTTACGCGTGATGAACTGCGAGAGGTGCTTCACACAGCCGGCATTGTCACGGCTGGCGAGTTGCGAATGGGCTATCTCATGATGCGGGCAGAATTGGATGGGATCGTCTGCAGCGGCGCGCGGCGCGGCAAACAGTTCACCTATGCGTTGCTGGATGAACGCGCCCCGCACGCCAGGACGTTGGAGCGCGACGAGGCCCTGGCTGAACTCGCCAGCCGTTACTTTATGAGCCGTGGGCCGGCCACCGTGCAGGATCTTGCGAAGTGGTCAGGGCTCACCACCGCCGACGCCAGGAGGGGTCTGGAAGCCGTCAAAGCTCAGCTTCGCAATGAAACTGTAGACGGCCAAACGTACTGGTTTCCGGCGGCTACGCCCGCGACAAAAGAGGTCTCTCCGGCTGCCTATTTGCTGTCCATTTATGACGAATACATGTCTGGCTACAAGGATCGCAGCGCCATCGTCGATACCGGGCACGCCGTCATGTTGAGCGGGCTGGGCAATGCCCTCCGCTTTATCATTGTCGTCGATGGTCAGATCGTGGGCACCTGGAGGCGCACGCTTGGCAAAGATGCCGTTACCATCGAGACGAATCTCTTCAGGCGGCTGACACAGGCCGAAAATCGAGCCGTCGAGGTGGTAGCCCAGCGCTATGGCGAATTTCTAAATCTGCCTGTATTTATTACTGCGCAAACAGCTAAGGATGGACGATGACTCTACCCGGTCACCCGCTGGCGTCTGTGATTGACGCGATTGGCAATACGCCTTTGGTGGAGTTATCCAGGCTCACCCGAGGCGTCAATGGCCGCATTCTGGCCAAACCGGATTACCTCGCACATTACACACACACCGGCCCGGAATTTATCCACCAATCCGGTGGGCAGATTGAGGCGTTCTGTGATTTCGTCGGGACGGGTGGCTCCTTTGCGGGGTGTGCTGCGGCCTTCAAGGAGTACAACCCTTCTATTCGGTGCTTCATCGTCGAGCCAGCCGGGGCGGCCGTGCTGGTGGGGGAGGCCGTCACGTATCCGAACCATCGCATTCAGGGTGGTGGCTATTCAATCCCCGATTTGCCCTTGTTGAGGCCCGAACACATCGATGGCTATGTGCAGGTGACGGATGAGGAAGCCATCCACATCGCGCGCCGGCTGGCGCGCGAAGAAGGGATTTTTGCCGGGTTTTCATCCGGAGCCAATGTGGCCGCTGCGCTGCAGTTGCTTCAAACGTCGATGGCGGGCAAGACAGTGGCTGTTATCTTGTGCGACTCTGGATTGAAATATTTGAGTACGGACTTGTGGGAGCTTCATTGAACACTCTTATCACCTTTGGGACTTTTTGAGGGGCGGAGTGATATCTTTGCATCACGTGTTCGAGCGTGTTGGCTATGCCACAGAACCAGGGCAAGTGGTTACATAAACAGGCAGAGCACAAGACATAACGACCGTAAACTTCACTCATCATCATACACCAATCATTTGCCGTTCAAAGAGCGTTCACTCTTAGAGAGGTGTATTATGCAAATTAAGCTGGGAGCTAAGGTCTACAGCTCAGATGAACAGCAGTTGGGCACTGTCAGCCACGTCATCCTTTATCCTGGCACGAAGGAAGTGACTCATCTCGTCGTACAGAAGGCTGGCACACAAGCATTGGTCCCGGCCGATTTAGTCTACTCCGCGGACGAGAAGCGCATCGTGTTGCGGCAAGCGGCCCAGGATTGGACTCAATTCCCCGCATTCCAGCCGGGTGGGGACGTGCCGGCTCAGGTAGACCCCGACCTGCGGAACATACCAGAGGGCACGGTTGCGCTGAAGGAAGGGGCGAAAGTCATTACCAGCGACGGCCAGAACGTGGGTAACCTGGAGCACTTCAATACGACCGAGAACCGGATCACGGACCTGTTCATCACGAAGGGAAAACTGCTGAAGACAAGGCGGCTGGTTCAGAGTGAGCTGATCTCCAGCGTCCTGGAGAACGAGATTCGGCTGACCGTTGATGCGGAGTTCGTCAACAGCCTGCCAGAACCTCGACCAGAGATGCAGCAAATATGATGCGATAAACCCTATCGGTTCAGAGCGGACGGATCCTGGCGTATCGATGTAAACTCTCTGTAAGCAAGCCTTGTCTCAACTCATGGCGGTTTGGCTCGATGCCGTTGGACAGCTTGCGAAGGAGAACCCATGATTCCGCAAAAAATCCTCGTGGCCTACGCCAGCCGGACCGGGTCCACTGCGGGTGTGGCCGAAGCCATCGGCCAAACCCTGACCGATAGCGGCACGCCGGTAGAGGTGTGCCGCATGCAAGACGTAAAAGACCTTGCCGCCTACCGGGCGGTGGTGATCGGTAGCGCCATTCAAGGGAAGCAATGGCTGCCGGAGGCCATGCAATTCATGCAGACGCATCGGGCGACATTGGCCCAGAAGCCTTGTGCCGTGTTCTCGGTGTGCATGACGCTGGCGATGCCGGGTGCCGACAAATACCGCCAGGCCGTGGCGGACTGGCTGGAGCCGGTGCGCGCGTTGGTGAGGCCGGTGAGCGAGGGCCTCTTTGCCGGGGCGCTCGATATCAGCAAAGTGCCATCGTTTAGCCAACGGCTCAAGTTTCGCTTGAGTGTCGCCTTCGGCATTTGGACAGAGGGCGATCATCGGGATTGGAAGGCCATTCGGGCCTGGGCCGCGGATTTGAAGCCCGTCCTGAACGCATAAACGCCAAAACGGCTTTCGTAACGATTCCTATACCGATGACAGCGATGAAGGATACCCATCACGCACGTGACGTTATAGGCCAGTTAACACGGTGGGCAGAAAGCCAGGACTCGGTTCGTGCGATGCTCCTCACCAGCACGCGCGCCATCCCACACGCCCATGTGGATGTCTTTTCGGACTATGATGTCGTGCTGGTCGTTCGGGACATCCATCCCTTCTTCGAGGATCGCACCTGGCTGCAGGATTTTGGGTCGGTGCTCGTGAGCTATTGGGATCCGATCCACCCCGCGCCTGAGTATGGCATCGAGCAGGCCGGCAACGTCATTCAGTATGCCGATGGCCTTAAGATCGATTTCACCCTCTGGCCGGTCGCATTAATGCAGCGCATCGCCGCAGATCCATTGCTTCCAGCCGACCTGGACGTCGGGTATGCCATCCTTGTCGACAAAGACCACGTGACCGGCGGGATGCAGGCGCCAACATACAGCGTCTATATTCCAACCCGTCCGACCAACGAGATGTACCAGACGGCTGTCGAAGACTTCTTCAGCGATGTTCCCTACGTGGCGAAATGCCTGTGGCGTGACGAGTTGCTGCCGGCAAAATGGTGCCTGGATTACGACATGAAACACATCTATCTGCGCCGGCTGCTGGAATGGCGGATGGAACATGATCACCACTGGTCGATGCCGGCGGGCGCCCTTGGCAAAGGATTGAAGCGGCATTTGCCGCCGGATATTTGGGCCCAACTGGAAGGCACCTACGCCGGCGCCGGGATCGGGGAGAACTGGGCTGCTTTGTTTGCGACAATCGCGCTCTTTCGCCGTGTGGCGATCGAAGTCGCCGATCAACTGGGGTACAGCTATCCCCATCATCTGGATCAAGGGGTAACGGCCTATGTGCAGAATATGAAGCGTCTGGAGCATGAGAGTGTCCCCGAATGAACGAAATGCACGAAGCCAACCGGCGCGCCTGGGACCGAAACGCACAGGACTGGCGTGCTCTGCGTGATCGCGATGGACGATGGCAATGCTGTCCCCAACACCCCGAACTGGCCTTCGAAGGGGAGGCGCTTGACCAAATACGCCGCTGTCTCGGCACCCTCGAAGGGAAGGATGTGTGCGTCGTTGGAAGCGGCGACAATTACGCGGCGTTCGCGCTCGCCGGCTGCGGCGCTCGGGTCACCTCGGTCGATATCTCGCAGCGTCAGCTCGACATCGCGGCGGAGCGAGCGGCCCGGCTGGACCTGGATATCCGCTTCGTCCGTGCGGATGCCGCGGGTCTTGCCGAACTGGGGGACGGAAGCTTCGACCTGGCCACGTCCACTAATGGCTTCTACGTCTGGATCGCCGATCCGCGGCAGGTCTACGCCGCCATCCATCGCATCCTGCGTCCAGGAGGCTCCTACGTGTTCTACGAGGTTCATCCCTTCCTGCGGCCGTGGTCGCGCACGCCGCCCCTCCAGATGCAGAAGCCGTATTGGGCCACGGGCCCATTCGTCGACGAATGTGACGAGAGCTACGAGTTCCACTGGACACTCGGCGACCTGCTCAACCCGCTGATTGAATGCGGCTTTCAGTTGCGGCGGATTGCTGAGTCCCCGCCCCGCAGCGCGCGATTCTGGCAGGATGCGTCGTACGAAGCGCCAGACGATGATGAGCTGTCTGACTGGCGGCAAAACGGCCTGGCCGGACTGCCGGCATGGGTCACTGTCTCCGCACTGAAGCTGTGACTGGTCACCATCATGACACTTGGGCTGACAGTTCCTCTATCATGGGTGTTATCCGAATCAAATGCCATCCCAAGAAGATCATGTTGCACTCTAAACTGCTGCGCTCGATATGCTTGATTGGCCTGCTCCTCACTGCTTGTTCGGCGGTTCCCCCGCCGGTGTCCACTCCAGCGGACAACGCCACGTCTCACAACCCCGTGCAAACACCCACTCGCACTGACCTGGACCTGGCCGGTGACGCACTGACCATGTTTTTTGACGCCTTATCGAAGGGCGACTATTCGACGGCTGTGAAATACTATGGAGGGTCCTATACTGCCTTGCAGTCGATGTATCCAAAGGTGGATCCACAAGATCGGGCCGCCCTATTCAAAAGCGCCTGTGAAGGGTCTGTTTACCGTTTCTATTGCTGGAAGGCTAAAGACATTGTCGAGCAAAAGCAGGTTTCATTAGGGAGATACCTGTTCACGGTGCGGTTTGAGGATGAACAGGGACATCTGCTGACCGGGGGTGACAACCGGACAGCGGTGCCGTGCCTGCCACCGGAGACGTGCCCGCGATCACAATACGTTTATACCGTGCAGAAGGCTGAGGGCGACTTCCTCGTTCAAGAGTTGCCCGTGTGTGCGGGATGTTGGCCATGATCGAACGGCCTGGCGATGGGCAACAAGCGGAGGGACCGACAATGACGGCGATACAAACAGACAGGCTCGCGATTAGAAACTTCGACGTTGACGACTGGCACGACCTTCGAGAGATGATCACCCAATACCAATCATCCGAGTATGCAATGTACGACCACGAGTGGCCGACTGCTACGGAAGAGATCAAGCGCATCACGGAATGGTTTGCTGGTGGAGATAGTTATCTCGCTGTCTGCCTGAAAACAACGCGCAAGGTCATAGGATTCATCGCGCTCAACCGGGAGGAGCAGGACGACTGTCTAGCGTTCAACCTCGGCTATTGCTTCAATGCTGACTATCAGGGCAAAGGTTATGCCACGGAGGGATGCCAGGCTGTTCTTGATCATGCATTTGGTCAGTTGGCAGCAGATAAAGTGATCACCGGCACCGCTGCGGCCAATCAGCCGTCCTGCCGGTTGCTCATGCGACTGGGTATGAGGAAGACAGGCGAAAGCACGGGTTCTCTGAGGCAGACACCGGACGGGAAACCGATCGAGTTCGCCGGCCTGTCATTCGCCATCTCAAGAGATGAATGGTTGGAAGATGGCACCTGATCAGCTACTGAGGTGAGGCATAGGCTGCCGCAAGTTTCCTGACGGTAGTGATATTCCGCATCGTCGCCGGCAGGCCAATCGTCTTCTCGAGCAGCGCGCCGGAGAACGCGGACTCACTGCTCCTCGTGCGGCACAACCAATAGACCTCGCGCGCATGGATGTGAAAGTCATCCATCTCGGTGCGGTAAGCCAGCAACTTTTGCCCTGCCTCACGGGTGGGTGCAGCTTTGAGAAATGCGATATACAGCGAGGCACCGATTGTAGCTGGGTCAACCATTGGGAACCGTTGATAGGCTACAACCTCGGCGAGTTCGGATGGTGATCGGATGAACGTGGCAACCTCGTAGCCGAGTGACTGCTGCAGGTGCCGCTCGATCCGTTGCTCAAGCCTGCGGGCGTCTGCGGCGCGCGACTCAAAGATGACATTCCCGCTCGCGATGAAGGTTGCGACGTTGGCGAACCCGAGCGCCTCAAAAAGCGTTCGAAGTGCCTCCATCTTGACGGCATGGCCGCCAACGTTGATGGCGCGGAGAAAGGCAATCGATCGTTGCATCGTGATTCCTCTTATAGTATCCGCGGTTAAGAATTGCCTGAGATTACCGGAGGCCATCCTACGATGGCGCCAGGCTCATCGACCTGGGCGGTGGCAAGCCCGGCATCACCGGCATCGGCTGGCAGCCTGCGCGGCGCCCCCACCGGCGGCAAAACCGGCGTTGGGCGACGATGTGGTGGCGTCTGCAGAGGTTGTGACGCAATCGGGCGCGTTCAGCCAACCCTTGGACTCGATCCCCAACCCGGCTGAAGATACGATCTATTTCACCGCCACAGGCGAGCAGGGGCAGGGCGTCTTCCGTGTGCCGGCCAGTGGCGGCGCGGCGGAGGAGATCGCCACGGGCGCCCCCTTCATTGCGCCGCGCGGGATCGCGATCGGCAGCGATGGGAAACTGCTCTATGTGGCAGACCCGCAAGCCGGCGGCGCCGGTGGCAAGCAGGGCCTCATTTACGTCCTGCCCGCGGCAGGCGACACGCCCACGCCCTTGCGCGGCACGCAGGGCACCTCACCGCGTGGCATGGATGTGGTGAGTGAGGGCGGCGTGGACGTGGTCTATTTCACGGGTAACGATCCGGGCGACGGCCAGCCGGCGGTACTGAAGATCCCCGCTGCGGGGGGCGATGCACCGGTGGTCATCGCCAAAGGCGTTCCGCTCACCAGTCCCGACGGCGTCGTCGTGAGCAAAGCCAAGGTGGTCTACGTCAGCGATCAGAGCGCTGCTGGTGGGAACCTGGGCAGCGTGTTGAAAGTGGAGGGCGGGGTCGTGAGCAAGATTGCCGATGGCCTGCGCCTGGGCGAACCGGGTGGCGTGGCGCTCACGCCGGACGACGCCGTGCTGCTTGTCTCCTCGATTGACCGTGACAAAGGCACGGACCAGGTGCTGCTGATCCACCTCAGCTCGTTGCAGACGGGATTGGTGACCAAGGTGGTTGGGCAGAACCGCGCAGCGGGCGGGGTGCATCGCGCGCCAAATAAGAGCCTGTTCTCGTGGGCAGATAGTTCCGCCGGGGCCAACGGTAGAGGCCAAGTTTATGCGATCCGATTGCATTAGCACCGGGAAGGTCCAATCTGCCCCGCCGCAATTTGACAGATTCGAGGGCTTCATACTGAGGCCCTCATCTGTGAACCCCTCACTCAAGCTTTTCTTGGCACAATCTCATCCTCGCATGCATAATCGCCGGTGGCAGGTGCCACATCCGATACCAGGATGGCAGCGCCATCATGTCATTACCAGGCGGGGGTTATTGTGGGAGGGTACTCACGTATTGCGACGGTTGGCTCATTACGACGACGACACTGGGCAGCGGGAGGCTTATGCCTGGTCGTTGCCCTGGCGCTCTGGTTGAGCGAGGGTATGGGCTCAACCGTCATGGCCCAGTTGCCTTCTGCTGATCCATGCTCGATCATCACCCAGAACACAGGCCAACCCGCCACTGACGGATCGGGCACAGACACGGCTCCACCATTCTTGCTCCCCGACCTCCAAACGCTGCCGCCAACCGACTTGTATATCCAGATTCCATCCCGCGGCCAGCGCCTGCTTCGCATGGCGAACACCGCCTGGAATAGCGGCCAGGGCCGGCTGGAGGTGATTGGCGAGCTCAACCCCGAGACAAAGCAGACGATCGTGCGGCAGCGGCTGTATACGGCGGATGGCAGCTTCCAGGAGTGTGCCGTGGGCGAGTTTGTCTGGCACCCTGAGCATAATCATTTCCACTTTACCGATTTCGCCCTGTATCAATTATGGAGCCTGACACCCAGCGGCGAGCCGGATCAGGTGGTGTCCACCAGTAGCAAGTTGTCCTACTGCCTCATGGACAACTACGTGGTGGATCGAAACAACCCCAGCTTCACCTGGCGACGCCGCTATTACGGCTGTAGCCGGACACTGCAGGGCATGTCAGCCGGATGGGGAGACAAGTACGAAGCTTACCTGGAAGGACAGTCGCTTGACATCACGGGGTTGCCGGATGGCGTTTACTGCCTCGTGTCGGTGACCAATCCCATTCCCAGGGTGGTCGAATCCGACTACACCAACAACACTGCTGTGATCTACGTGAGGATTGTGCGCTACCGCGTGACCGTCGTGCCGCCGCCTGCGCTCGAGTAAGGGCATCAGCTCAATCCAGCTCCTCGCCTGCCGCCGCTCCAATGTGCCAAATGGAACTACCAACCCGAGACGTTTCTCACTGGTGACGCCTCGGTCGTGACGTACACTCAACGCGCACACCGCCAGGACCGCACCCATCTCAGACAACTGCTGGCTGCGGTGATCATGACCGCAACCGGACGGCAGCCGGCACGCGCGTTCGTGCTCGCCGTCGTTGCCGTCGCGATCACCCTCGTCCTGGTGTTCGCCGCGTCTCCCGTGTGGGTGGACGTGCTGGGAGTACTCGTGATTGCGGCCGGCATGGTATGGAGCCTATGCCGCCCCGCCGTGGCAGCATCCCCACGCATCGCGTTGCCGATATAAGCGCCTGGCACAAAAATCTGCGAAAAGCATGCCAGCGCAACAATCGGGTTCGTTTAAAGGAGTTCCAATGACTTTACTTTCGGCTAAAAAATGACATCAGATTTACATTCTGATGTGTGAAAACCAAAAATGCAAACCTGACGTCCCGGATAGTGTATCGCATGATGAGTGTGCTGATCGCCCTGGTGATCGAGTTG
>JAMDDR010000256.1 GCA_023488685.1 Chloroflexota bacterium
CAACCGTGATAGAGGAGACGTTTACCATGTAATTCTATGGTGAAGCAACTTGCCAAGAAAGCCATGCGGATTCAGATATGCTAAAGCCACTGAGCGTAAGCCCTAGATATAAAAAGCGGGTGCCACAGCAGATTGGCTGTGGCACCCGCTTTTTATTTGAGTTGTTCGTGCCGGATTAACTTAAGTCTTCATCCGGGTCCCGCAACAGGCCCTCCGGCGGGGGCTCTGTGCTAATGATGTTGTCAAGCACCGGGGTTGGCTCCTCTTCACCATCTGGGTTGATCCCCAACAGTGCCATTTCGGCATGCTGTGTGAGCGATTGCCTGGGTTTCGGCTCCGCGCTGACCAACATCACACCCTCATAGTTGTCTGCCAGCAGTGTGTGCGTGGCGGTACCCGCGGGAATGAGTTTGCCCAGGATGACGTTCTCCTTCAATCCGAGCAGATCGTCGCGCTTACCCTCAATCGCCGCTGCTGCCAGCACCTTGATGGTCTGCTGGAAGGATGACGCCGACAGGAACGAATCGGTTGCCAGTGCTGCTTTGCTGATGCCCAACAGAATCGGCGTGCCGATGGCCGGGCGCTTACCCTCCGAGGATAACCGCTCGTTGGTTTCCGCCAGCTCAAGACGGCTCACCAGATCGCCTGGCAGATAACCCGAGTCGCCCGGCGATGTGATCTGCACCCGGTTCATCATCTTGCGGATCATGATCTCGAAGTGCTTGTCGTTGATGTTCACACCCTGTGAGCGGTATACCTTCTGCACTTCGCTGAGCAGATATTGCTGTGCCGCATCGCGCCCTAATACCTTGAGCAGCATGTGCGGGTTCTTGGTGCCTTCTGTGATCGGGTCGCCTGCATTCACCTGCTGGCCTTCGCTGACGAGCAAGCGCGCCGCTGGCGGGACCTCGTACTCCACCTCTTCGCGCTTATCATAAGCGATAGTCACGGTCAGGCCATCGCGCACCACGCGGCCGCCATGCTCCACACGGAGTTCCTGTTCGCCACGTGTGGCGATGACTTCCTTATCCTTGATTTCCTGGCCATCCTCCACGCGGATCGACCAGTTCCCTGGGATGTTGTACTCATCCCGCTGCAACTGGCTATCCACAATTCGGATCCGGCGAATGCCACCTTCCAACCGCTCAACCTGCACTTTGCCAGAGATGTCAGCCATCAGTGCCTCGGCCTTTGGCTTCTTGCGGGCTTCGAGCAGCTCTTCGACGCGTGGCAAACCTTGTGTGATGTCAGTCGCGCTCGCTACACCGCCGGTGTGGAAGGTGCGCAGCGTGAGCTGCGTGCCTGGCTCGCCGATGGACTGGGCGGCGATGATGCCCACGGCAGCGCCAATCGCGATCAGGCGCCCGCGGCCCAGGTCACGGCCATAGCACTTCTGGCACAAACCAATCTTCAGTTCGCACGTCAGCGGCGATCGCACGAACACTTCGGTTACCTTGGCGACGGCAATGGCATCTGCCTTGGCCTCATCGATGATCTCGTTGCGTTCGCACAGGACCTCACCCGTCACCGGGTGCAGTACTGTCGCGCCAGCCGCACGGCCGAGGATGCGCTCGCGCACCTTCTGACCGCCGACGTCATCCGTCGAGCGGATCCAAATGCCGCTGGTGGTGCCACAGTCATCCGTGTTGATGATCATGTCCTGCGCCACGTCCACCAGGCGGCGGGTCAGGTAACCAGCGTCTGCAGTGCGCATGGCGGTGTCGGCCAGACCCTTGCGCTGACCATGGGTGCTGATGAAGAACTCCAGCGCATCAAGACCCTCGCGGAAGTTCGAGCGAATGGGCAATGCAATGATGCGGCCTGATGGGTCAGCCATCATGCCGCGCATCCCAGCAAGCTGCGCGATGGGACCAAAGCCACCCTTGGTTGCGCCCGAGACAGCCATCACGCTCAGGTTGCCGATGGGGTCCATCGACTTCTTGACCGCGTTGGCCACTGCATCCTTTGCCTCTGTCCAGATGGCGATCGTGCGGCTCTCGCGCTCGTCGTCGGTCATCAGACCGCGACGGAACTGTCGTTCCACTTCCTGCACACGACCTTCCGCCTGGTCCAGGATGGTGATTTTGTCCATGGGCACGGTGATATCGCTGATTGCGACGCTGACACCGGACAGTGTGGCGTACTTGAAGCCAATATCCTTGATCGCGTCGAGGAACTCGATTTCATCCGTGTGGCCGTCCGTGCCAAGCACCTGGAAAGTCTGGCTGACCAGCCTCTGCACATCACCCTTATCCAGCGTGCGGTTTACGAAGCGCATCTCAGGTGGCACAATGCGGTTGAACAGAGCACGCCCCACCGTGGTCTCGATCACCTTGCGACGTGGCTTGCCATCCTTCGCGCGTGTGCCATCATCTTCGTTATAGGTCTCAATTTGCAGGTAAATGCGGGTATGGATGTGCACCTGCCGGTTGGCATATGCCATCTCCACTTCGTCGATGTCGCTGAAAGCACGGCCATCGCCCTTGAGCTTGCTCGGTTCGGTCATGGTGACGTAATAAACGCCCAGCACCATGTCCTTGGAGGGCGCAACCACCGGCTCGCCATCACTTGGCTTCAGCAGGTTTTCCGTCGAGATCATCAGGCGGCGCGTTTCCTCGACCGCCTTGCGCGATAGCGGCACATGTACCGCCATCTGGTCGCCGTCGAAGTCGGCATTGAACGCCTGGCACACCAGTGGGTGCAGTTGGATCGCCTTCCCTTCGACCAGCAGCGGTTCGAAAGCTTGAATACCCAGACGGTGCAGCGTCGGCGCGCGGTTCAACATGACCGGTCGTGTCTTGATGACGTCTTCGAGCACCTCGAATACCTCGGGGCGCTCGCGTTCGATCACACGCTTGGCACCCTTCACGTTCGTGGCGTAGTTCAACTCGACCAGTTTTTGAATGACGAAGGGCTTGAACAGCTCCAGCGCCATACCCTTGGGCAGACCGCACTGATGTAGCTTCAGGCTGGGGCCGACCACGATGACCGAGCGGCCGGAGTAGTCCACACGCTTGCCCAACAAGTTGCGGCGGAAGCGCCCCTTCTTGCCTTTCAGCATGTCGCTGAGTGACTTGAGTTCGCGGCGACCGCGGCGGCTGAGCGCCTTGCCACGCTGCGAATTGTCGATCAGCGAGTCCACTGCCTCTTGCAACATCCTTTTCTCGTTTCTGACGATTACGTCTGGGGCGCCCAGCTCAAGCAGACGCTTGAGACGGTTGTTGCGGTTGATGACGCGGCGGTACAGGTCATTCAGGTCGCTGGTGGCAAAACGGCCGCCATCGAGTTGCACCATGGGGCGTAGCTCTGGCGGGATAACTGGCAGTACCGTCAGGATCATCCACTCTGGCCGGTTGCCGCTCTTCCGCAGGGCTTCGACGATGCGCAGGCGCTTGATTGCCTTCTTTTTCTTAACCTTGCTCAGGCTGTGGCGAACTTCACGCCAGAGTTCCTTGGCCAGTTGGTCCAGGTCGATGCGACGCAGGATCTCGTAAAAGGCTTCTGCGCCCATATCAGCTTTGAATACCTGGCCGAACTTTTGCTTCAACTCACGGTAGCGCGCTTCGTTCAGGAACTGCGCAACTCCCAATGACTGCAAGTCCTCACGGTCGGTAGCATAGCGCGAGTTGAGGCTCTCCATCTCGGTTGTCAGCCGTTCGGCAACCTGGCGCGTCTCGTTGTCAACCTTGCCCTGCAGCAGCTCGATTTCGCCCTGCATCTTGCTGACGGTGCGCTCTTTCTCTTCATTGATCTTGGCTTCGACGGTGTTCAGTTGCTCTTTGACCACACGGTTGAGCATGGTGATGTGCTCGCGCCCGACCGTCTCACCCTCGCTGGCGATGGTAACGTTGGTAGGTTCGAACACGATCGGCACGCGGATAGTCTTGCCCTGCTTGGTGTCGATCTCTTTCTGCAGGCGTTGAGCAGCCTTCATGACTGGCTCCGTCTCTGCAGCCAGTTGTTCGTCGAATTTGGCAATTGTGCTCTCGAGCGTCTGTTGTTGCTTGATCAATTGCTTGAGCAACTTGCCGCTGGCGCTGTCTTCCTGAGCCTTGGTCTTGGCCTCCAGGTCGGCTGTACGATGCTCGAAGTCCTCCTGCAAGCGCCGTAATGCCTTCTGGCGTGCATCTTCGTCCACATACGTTACGATGTACTGAGCAAAGTAAAGCACGCGGTCCAGGTTGCGCCGACTGATATCGAGTAGCGTACCCAGGAAGCTTGGCACGCGCCGCGTGTACCACACATGGGCAACTGGCGCAGCCAGATTGATATGCCCCATACGCTCGCGGCGCACGGAGGCTTTCGTGACCTCCACGCCGCATTTGTCACAAATGATGCCCTTATAACGAATGTTCTTGTATTTACCGCAGTAGCATTGGTAATCCTTGGTAGGCCCGAAGATGGCCTCGTCGAACAGACCATCCTTCTCAGCACGTAGACGGCGATAATTGATGGTTTCTGGCTTTGTGACTTCACCGTATGACCAGGAACGAATCTGTTCAGGAGAAGCAAGACTGATGCGAAGGGCTTTAAAATCTCGTAGTTCCATTAATTGGATTACTCCTTATATGGCAGTCTGCACGGCTGGTTATACGAATCTCTAATGCGCTGGCAACTCTGCCTTCAGGCCGACGTAATCACATTACAACAAACAGAGCGCGGGCGACAAAATCGCTCGCGCTTCAGAATTTCTGACGCACTTAGGGACACAAGTAAATTGTATAGCTGGAATTATAGCGGTTTTGGTTGTTTCGTCAAGCACTAGTTGTGTTCTGGCATGTGCTTCAGTGCTTTGGCTTTGGTTCAGGCTCTTGGGTTGGCGCGAATGTTGTGAATGTCGTGAATGTCGTGAATGGATTGTATTTGTCTGAGATCCTGTTGGTATGTAGCTTGTTAATTGTACTGCTATATATCTTTATGATTAATAGATAATGCCTATGCGAAAGTCTGCTCGAAATACGGACCCGAATCTCATCATGCTTACGTACTTAAGACGGTATTCCCGGATAGCCGCGAAGCGGCGGATGGCCACGGAGTGGCAGACCAACGCAATCGACCTTCACAAGGATCTGATTGCACTGATAAGCCTGCCATTGATTGTCATTGGCATCGTTCTGGGCAGCCTGACGGCCACGCGGCTGGCGTTTCCCAATCTCCTGTTTCTTATCGCACTCGCATCAATTGCACTCGGCCTGGTAACGCTGCTCCTCAGCGGTCAATACACCACCCTGGCACGCCATCTACTGGCATGGGGAGTCAACGGACTATTGCTCACCGCACTGGGGATCTCGTCGGAACCCTGGCTCCCTATGATCGGGCTGCCCATCATCGTCATCAACACAGCGCTCGTTACCGGCGGAGGCCTGGTCAGCGCCGTTGTCATCGGAGCGCTGACATGGTGGCTGGCGCGCGATAACACACGCACCTACCCTATGGTGCTGATCGCAGGACTTTATGCGCTCACCGCCTTCATCGCCATGGCTGTAGTGGCCGTCTTCGGTCGTACACTTCGCCTGGCATGGGAAACCGAGGCTCAGACTGATCAGATGCTGATCGAGGCACGCGAGCGGCAGGGGAACCTGGCCAGCGTGCTCAAATCCCTTGAGCTGACCACATCGCTGCTGGAACAGGCCAATCGCAAGCTCTATCTGGCGCATCGCCAAGCCGAGGAGGCCCAACGTCTGAAAGAACAGTTCGCGGCAAATGTATCGCACGAGCTGCGCACGCCACTCAACTTGATCCTGGGTTTCAGTGAGATGCTGTATCTATCGCCCGAAGTGTATGGCGATATGCGCTGGCCCCCTACCCTGCGTCGCGATGTCTATCAAATCTACCGCAGCAGCCGTCACCTGTTGGAGATGATCGACGACATTCTCGACCTCTCCCGGTATGACCTGGCAGAGTTCACCCTGAATAAAGAACCAACCAAGATCGAACCCCTGTTACAGAATGCTGTCGAGATCACCGCTGGGCTGTTCCGCGACCGGCCGGTTAACCTGGAGCTTGTCGTCGAACCGAACTTGCCGGCACTGAATCTCGACCGGACACGCATCCGTCAGGTGGTGCTCAATCTACTCTCGAATGCGCGCCATTTCACGGAGCATGGAACAGTCCGCGTGCAAGCGCACCAGAGCAATGGGGATGTGATCGTCAGCGTCAGCGACACCGGTCCAGGCATTCCGGCCGACAAACTGAGCCACATCTTCGAGGAGTTCTACCAGGTGGATGGCTCGCTGCGCCGCAACCATCACGGCGCAGGTCTCGGCCTCGCCATCAGCAAGCATTTCGTGCAGGCACACGAAGGCCGCATCTGGGTGGAGAGCGAAGAAGGGCACGGGTCAACCTTCTACTTCAGCCTGCCGATACCCCATACCGGCACCCCTACGCTCTACCCTAAAAGCACCAATTCACTCGAACCCGCGCACCGGGATGAGCGCACACGCCTCCTGGTGATCGATCCCGATCCAACCGTCGCGGCACTCCTGCAGCGCCACCTGGGCAACTGTGACGTCTTCCAGGTGGAGGATGTGCCTCACCTGGAGGAAGAGATCATTGCCCGCCAGCCGCATCTCATCCTGAACAACATCCCGCCAACACATCCCTCTCCCCAGCAAGAGGAGACCAGGTGGGGCTCCGGCGCACTGTTGGCGTTGGAGCAGAAAGGGCTATTGACCATGCCAGTCGTGAGTTGCTCGCTGCCGAGCAAAGCCTGGCTGGCCAGCGAGTTGTCCGTCACCGCATGCCTGAGCAAACCCATCACCGCACAACAGCTCTATAAAGAGCTCAATCGCATTGGCCCGGTCCACGAGATTCTCATCGTAGATGACGACCGCGGTTTTTGCCAGTTGGTCGAGCGCATGCTCGGCATGCCCGGCACGTACCATGTCAGACACGCGTATGATGGCCAGGAAGGGCTGCAAGCGATACAACAACAGCCACCCGACCTGGTGTTGCTCGATCTCATCATGCCCAACATGGACGGCTTCGAAATGCTGGTACACAAAAATCACACCCCGGCGCTGGCTGCCATTCCGGTCATCTTGCTGAGCGTGACCAGTGCGGCTGAGGATGCCCTGTTGCGCCAGGGGAGCGGTTTTAGCATTCAACGCACCACCGGATTGAGGCTTGTGGAAGTGTTGCGCTGCCTGCATGGCGCCGTCGATGCATTTGGCGAAATCCCCCATGTGATTGCGAACGCGCAACCGCCCCAAGAGCAGGTCACCGCCAACCCAGATAACAAGATTAATGCAGTTTAATGCAGTTACGTGAGATGAAGCGCGTGCAGGACGCGCAGAATGTCGTCGCGGCCAACAGGCTTCGTCAGTGAACTGCTAGCACCCAGTGACTGTGCCAGTTGCGGGTCGTCGATCACAGAGCAGACAATGACCGGGATGCCGGCGGTCGACGGTTCGGCTCGCAATGTCTGCAGCACTTCCCACCCATCCAGATCGGGCATCATTACATCCAACACGATCACGTCGGGATGCAGTTGGCGGGCTATGTCCAAACCGTCCGGTCCATTATTGGCCTGGATAACGTGGAATGGGTGTCCGGCCAGGTAGCGACTGAACAGATCGCCCAAGCCCTCGTTGTCATCAATCACAAGGATCGTCGCACCGCCGACGGGAATACGCAACAACACCTCACGGATCCCCTCGCCCTCCGTGACCTGCGGCAACGGCCAGTGCAGACGGTCGGCCAACTGCGCAACCGTTGTTCCAAGTGGAGCCGCCCCCTCCCGCAAATGATGGCGCACCGTCAATAACGCCGTCGTCCCGTTTGCCTTCAAGCGAAGTGAGAGCTGCCCCGGCACAGCGTCCTGGATGGCGTGGCTTAAAAGACTCACCAGCGCCTGCTGTGCAACCACCTGATCGGTCACCACCATTACCGGTTGTGCGGGCATATCGACCTGGCATTGGACACCAAGCGACACCGCCAGACGATCAACCGCCTTATGTGCGCGCAATACGAGCTGGCACAGGTTGATTGCGAAAGAGCGCTTATCCAAACGCTGCATTTCTTCTTCCAGCGCAGACGCCTGCGTTGGCTCCGGCAGCACAGAACCAGACCCTGCTGACGCCTCATCCTGCCTCATGCGCGGCCACAACAAAGCAGCCACACTTTCTTCGCCATGCCTCAAGTCGCGATATGCCTGCCGTAATGATATGTTAAGCTCGTTGGCCGCCTCCTGGATCGTCATACCTTCCACATAGTGGAGATGAAGTAAGTTATAAATCCGTGCATGGGGCGCTCGGAAGCATATGCCCGGCCCCGGGCTTAACGCCTCAACAGCTTGCATCACCTCGCGCCGCAATTGCTGTCCCGACGATTCACCCAAACGTTCGGGGGCACGCAAAATTGCCTCTGCAAACGGATGAGTCAAAAGATAAGGAAAATCGTGAAGATGTTCCAGGATATGCTGAACTTGCTCAACGAAGGCACAAGGCAAGGTGGCGTCTGCAACCACACGCGAGTCAGACATTGTTATTTCAACAGCTTGTCATCCGGATGGCATGTTTTTGGCAAAAATCTATGGACACAAGTATAGCCTTTCAGCTAGATTAGCGTAGAGACTGATAACAGACGTGCGCCAGATACGAAGATCTGGCACGTCGATGGCCGCTCGTAGCCAGAGTACCAATTCATAGGAGTATCAATTTATAGGAGGTTGATCCCCTTGGCCCTTCCTCTCAAAATACGTCAGCCGGCAAAGCGCTCTGCCGCCAGAGAATTGCTACGCAACCTAATCAACTATAAGCTACTCCTTGCGCTGGCGATCCCGGGTCTGCTCTTGATCTTCATGCTCAACTACGTTCCGATGTTCGGTATCGTGATCGCGTTCGAGGATTTTCGGGCTGAAAGTGGCTTCTTGAGCCCCTTCATTGGGTTGAAGAACTTCGAGTTGCTGTTTAGTTCGCCAGTCGTCGGGCGGCTGGTGGCAAACACCATTGGGCTGAATGCTCTATTTATTACTTGTGAGACGATCGTCTCAGTATCCATTGCTTTGATCATCAACGAGATTGGTCACCGCTTCTTACGGCGGATGTATCAATCCATTATGTTTCTGCCATTCTTCATGTCGTGGGCAGTTGTATCTATGCTGTTGTTCGGCTGGTTCGACTACGAGGTAGGCCTGCTTAACACGACACTCAGAAGCGCTGGCTTGGAGCGCATATCTTTCTATGACGATCCAAACATCTGGCCCGGCATCCTGGCTTTCCTGCGTGTGTGGAAGAGTACTGGCAGTGGCTGCATCCTCTACCTGGCCGTGCTGGTCGGCATTGACCCACAGTTGTACGAAGCAGCAGCCATTGACGGAGCAAGTCGTCTGCAACGTATCCGGCAAATCAGCCTGCCTTTGCTTGTTCCAACCATCATTCTGCTCACTCTGCTCTCAATCGGACGCATTTTCTATGGTGACTACGGCATGATCTATGCCATTATCGGCAGCAGCGCTGCATTATGGCCCACCACCGACGTGATCGACACCTACATCATCCGCGCATTACAGAGCACCACCAACTTTGGCATGAGCACCGCCGTCGGCCTCAGTCAGTCTGTGCTTGGTTTCATCTGTGTCTTCGGCTCGAACTGGATTACCAAGAAGTGGTCACAGCGACGTGGTGAGGATTACTCGCTCTTCTAGGTTCAAAGTATCAGAGCAAGAGGATTACCTGACATGATCAACCGTACACTCAGCGATCGCATCTTTTCAGCATTCAACTACATCGTTGCCACACTATTCACGCTGATTTGCTTCATCCCATTCTACACAATGGTCATTGCGTCAGTAACTGAGAAGCGTGCGCTCATCCGTTTCGGTTATCAGTTCTGGCCAAGCCAGTTCACGTTAGAAGCCTACCAGTGGGTGTTACGTGGTCAGGCTGTACTCACCGGTTACGCCGTCACCGTGTTTGTCACTCTCACAGGTACGCTATTGAGCCTGACGCTGATGTGCGCACTGGCATATGCCATGTCCAACAAGAAGTTCAAGCCGCGCAATCCAATCGCCTTCTATGTGTACTTCACGATGATATTCAGCGGCGGCATCATCCCTTGGTTCATCACGATGCGCGCCGTCGGTCTGTATGACAATATCTGGGCCCTCATTGTGCCCATGCTGATGAACCCCTGGTGGATCTTCGTATTGCGCAACTACTTCAACAATCTGCCCACTGAAATACTCGAATCCGCGCGCATCGACGGCGCCAGTGACTTGCAAATCCTGACGCGCATCGTGCTGCCACTGTCCACTCCTGTGCTGGCAACAACGGCGCTGTTTGTGTCAGTGGCGTATTGGAACGACTGGTGGCACGGTGTGATGCTGCTGGATTTTGCCGACTTCCGCCCGCTGCAGGTGATCATCCTGCGTATCATAAACAACATTCGCGCCATCCGCGAAGCGATGTCGGTCCCGGGCAGCACCATCACGATCGACATGTCGCAGATACCCGCACTGTCGATCCGCATGGCCATTGTGGTGGTGACCATCGGCCCGATCATTCTTGTATACCCATTCGTACAGCGCTACTTTATCCATGGTCTAACCCTGGGAGCAATTAAGGGCTAGCGTTTACACCGGCGATAACGAGGGTATGCTCATCCCCTCGTCGAATTAAACCATTCACCCATTCACATTCATTATTAAGGAGGACTGCAATGTCCAGAAAGATCACGCGCCGGCAAATGTTGTACGTAATCGGTATGGGGACGGCGACCGGTCTTGTATCCGCTTGCCAATCCGCCACACCGACAATGGCGCCGGCCACTCAGCCACCAGCGGCCACCGAAGCCGCTGGCGCGACAG
The DNA here is from genome assembly GCA_023488685.1 of Chloroflexota bacterium. GTDB lineage: Bacteria > Chloroflexota > Anaerolineae > J036 > Brachytrichaceae > CAIXPS01. Next base: position 10,808 of record JAMDDR010000256.1, read on the forward strand.
AAGCACCAAAGGCAACAGAAGCGCCCCAACCTACAGAGGCGCCTAAGACTGGGGAGCCCAAAGTCATCACCTATGTGGACTCGGCTGGTTTCGGCTCGCCACCCTACCGGGAATCCCAGGACCCAATTGCTAAGGCGTTGAGCGAAAAGATGCAATCCGAGGGGATCAACCTTGAGTTCCGCGTCATGCTGCTTGACAACCCCAAGGAGAAGTACCCGATCCTATATGCCAGCGGCACGCCGTTCACTTGGGCCTTCGACGCTCCATGGTACTTCATGAACAGCCTGCGCGATCAGGGTCATCTGCGCCCGCTTGAGACGTATATGGATCAGTATCCGAATATTGTGAAGGCGATCAGCCAGGATGTGATCGACTTCAACTACCAGCTCGGTCACCTGTATGGCCTTCCCACCGGCTTCTACGTGGGCGGTGGCGCGAGTGGTGTCGTCTATCGCAAGGACTTGCTCGACAAGTATGGCATGCCCGAACCGAAGAACCTGGATGACCTTGAGCTCTTCCTGGCCGAGGTGCAGAAGACCGAGAAGGATATGATCCCCTTCGGCGCCGACGACACTTTCAACGTCGGCTATATGAGTGGACCATGGCGCAAGTGGCTGCCTAAGAAACACGGCTACAATCCCGGCGGCGCGATGGTCGGCGGGGGCATCGATGACGGTCTGACAAATCCGCCCAAGTACCTCGGAAGTGAGGACCTCGAGGGTGCCACAGTTGCCTACGAACGAGCCAGGGACTGGTATGAGAAGGGCTGGGTCAACAAGAATGTGCTGCAGTTAAAGGTTGAACAGACAGTGGAAGAGTTGTTTAACCCCGGCAAATGCGCGGCGTTGGCCTACAATGAGGCTGCGATGAAGGCCGAGTTGACGATTCAGCCCGGACTTCAGTCTTTCATCCCCGAAGGCAAAGCAGCCGGCTTCGCCGTGGAAGGCCCTATGGAAGGTGCGACCATCCAGTTCTCGATCCTCAAGCAGTGGAACTTCCAAGTCTTCAATTCGCATATGCCCGAAGAGGACACGCTGGCTGGTCTTCAGTTCTTCAACTGGCTGCTGGGCAGTCAGGATAACATCGATCTCTACCTGTTCGGCATTGACGGCACGAACTATAAGAAGCTGCCTGACATGAAGTATGCCGATATCGAGGGTGTAGACGGCACAACCAACTACCGTCGTCGCTGGTATGTCGCCGGCGTGCCCGGGCAGTTCGAGCGTGTGCCCGAGCAGGCGACAGAGAACTTTATGAAGACGCTGGCCTACATCACCGACTTGAACAACTACATGCCCAACCCATTGGAGAAGTTCGAGCCGGAGCGTAAAGTGAAGGAGGCAGAACTAGCTCAGTTGACTGCAGCCAGCAAGGAGTTCTCGCTGCCACTCGCCGCGGGCCAGGTTGACGTCAAGGAGGGCATGGACAAGCTGACCAAGGCGCTAAAGGATGCAAAGCGCGATGATGTCATGGCCGAGTTCCAGACGCAGCTTGACAAGTGGATCGGCGACAACAAGAGTGAGTATGAAGCGACGCTCAAGAAAGCCCAAACCAAGTACGAGGACTGGAAGAATACTAAGTTTGCCGAGTACATCAAGGCACACCCGGAGAAGGCCGGCACCGCCTAATTCCACAGACACGAGCCGCAGGTGTAAAGGCAGTATCAATCAAGGCCGGCTTTGTCGACCGGCCTTGATCGAACCGGCCACTACGCGCCACACTGAACGATGGACAACAACAAAAACGAGACCAAAGAGCGTGACGTTGACTGCCGTTTGCGCAACACCGATCATTACGGCAATCGTTACAGCGACGCCTTTAACCCGCGCTACCTTGCGCTAATGGGACTGGCACCCAAGGATATCCCACACTGGGAGTATCTGGGCTGTCCCGATGCGGAGACGTATATCACAGGCATTGACTATTTCGAACACCCGCGACTGTGTCGTCAGAAGCTGGCAGCGATCTATCCACAACTCAATGTACACGTCCCTGATGACGATGAGCCAGTGCCACACCCGGCGCTCAACCTCGACCAGCACACAACTGGCATCAACGAGGACGGGCGTCACGTCGTGCGCTGGGGGGATGGTCTTACCTTCCATTGGGACTTCGGCAAGCAATTCCGGACTGCCGATGATGTGTTCTCGTTTTCGCCACTGGAGCATCCTGACTACACAGACAGTGGTATCGTCGCCGCGTGGGACTACAGCGACGAGGAGACGCTGTATCGCTACTTCCGCGCCCATTACCCAGCGGAGTGGGGAAATCAGGCGCCACCTGGCTCCACAGCCGAGGTTGGTACATACCAGACCATGTTCATGTGGCCGTTACTGACGTTCGGTTGGGAACTGTTCCTGGAGACGTGCCTGGACCCAGGCTTTGAGCGTGTGATGGACGATTTCGCAGAGTTGAACCGGCGTTTGTTTCATGCCTTTGCGCGCTTGCCCATCAACTTCGTGACATGTCACGACGATATCGTAAACTCGCGAGGCCCCGTGTGCTCGCCGGCATGGATGCGCAAGTATATCTTTCCACGCTACGAGGAGTTTTGGGGCATCTTGAAGGCAGCAGGCAAGGAGGTCATTTTTATCTCAGACGGCCGCATGGACGCGTATGCGGATGATATTTTCGCCTGTGGCGCCAGAGGTATCCTCACAGAACCTTACACCGATTTCAAAACGATCGCGCGGCGCCACGAGAACTGCTTCCTCGCAGGTGAGGGTGACACACGCATCCTCGCCAGGAATAATCCTGAGGAAATTGAGGCCATGGTGCGCCGTATGCTCGAGACGGCCCACATGACTGGTGGCTACATTATGCGGATCGGCAATGAATTTACGTGGAACACACCCGTTACCGCTGTGAAGCACTATCTCGACTTATGCAATGAAATGGCCCACCGATAGCATGTTGGGCGCCGTTTACAGTTTGTTTATGCCTATGCTACATGCATATAATAGATACGTTCCTACGCAAGTAAATACACCCACTTGCCATCCACAGCCCACAGCCGCACACCCATGCAACCAGTTCGTTCAGCCGAGTCACGATGGAGTGATGGTGCTTGAGTGCAACCTTCGATATGAGGAGGTATTCAGTTAATGGCAGTTGGCACGGACATAAAATTGGCTGCCAAACCCAGCCGCTCACGTTCGGGGGCACAGACATTCCTTGAATACGCGCGACAGAATTGGTCACTCTTCTTGCTCGCACTGCCCGGGCTGTTCCTGATCTTCATGTTCAGTTACGCGCCCATGTTTGGTGTGGTGATCGCGTTCGAGGATTACAGCCCGCGTACGATGTTCGCCAGCCCATTCGTCGGCCTGCGCAACTTCCGGCTATTGTTCGAGTCCCCTATCGTCGGGCGCCTGGTAACCAACACATTGGGACTCAATTTTCTCTTCATCGTAGCAACCACCTTCTGCTCCGTGCTGATCGCGCTGCTGCTTAATGAAGTTCGCTCGACGTTGTTCAAGCGGGTCGCGCAATCAGTCATGTTCCTGCCATTCTTCATGGGCTGGACGATCGTGTCCATGGTGCTGTTCGGGCTGATCGACTACAACGTCGGCACCATCAACGCCCTGATCACACAACTGGGCATGGAGCGAATCATCGTCACCGACAAACCGGAGTTATGGCCGTGGATCCTGACCCTGATCCGCATCTGGAAAGGCACAGGATCCGGGTGCATTATCTACCTGGCCGTGCTGGTCGCCGTAGACCCGCAACTCTACGAGGCAGCTTCCATCGACGGCGCAGGCCGCTGGCAGCGCATGCGGTTTATCAGCCTGCCTGCGCTGGTGCCGATCATCATTCTGCTGGTACTGCTGGATATCGGAAAGATCTTTTATGGCGACGTCGGCATGATTTACGCTGTCATCGGCAACCAGGCCAACCTATTCTCGACCACCGATGTCATCGACACCTACATCTTGCGCGCTCTCCAGAGCAATTCCAATTACGGCATGAGCGCAGCCGTGGGGCTAAGCCAATCGGTTCTGGGATTCATCTGCGTCTTCGGCTCCAACTGGCTAGTGAAGAAATACTCTGAGCGACGGGGCGAGGATTACCGGCTCTTCTAACTGCAACGACCTGGCCACAGCCCAACGAGGAAAAATGATGGTAGAGAAGACAAGTCTAAGCTCAAGACTATTCAACGTGGTGAACTATACAGCGCTCACACTCTTTGCGCTGTTCTGTCTGATGCCATTCTGGATCATGCTGGTGGCGTCTTTCACCGACGATATAGCGCTGCGAAAATTCGGATACCTGCCCTGGCCCAGCCAGATATCGGCGGAGGCCTATCGCTGGGTATTCAAAGGGCAGGAAGTGCAGCTTGGCTACCAGGTGTCAGTATTCGTCGCCATTGCGGGCACAATCGGGTCACTCATCGCTATGTCAGGGCTGGCCTACGTCATGTCTCTGAAGCGGCTGAAGCTGCGTAACACCATTGCCTTCTACATCTTCATTCCCATGATCTTCTCGCCGGGCATCGTACCGTGGTTCATCGTCACGCGTAACGTGTGGGGGTTGAAGGACAATATCTGGGCGTTGATTCTACCTATGATGATGCAGCCCTTCTGGGTGTTTGTCCTGCGCAACTTCTTTTCTGCCCTGCCGGCTGAGATCATGGAATCCGCCTATATCGACGGCGCCTCCGACGCAACCATTTTGTACCGCATCGTACTGCCCTTGTCCAAACCTGTTCTCGCGACAGTCGGACTATTCATGGCGGTGGCCTACTGGAATGACTGGTTCCTGGGCGTCATGTTGCTCGATTTCGCCCCATTCAAGCCGCTGTCCGTTCTGATCCTCAAAATGGTCAATAACGCACAAGCCATACTCGCGGCGATGAAACAGCAAGGTGTGCTCATACGAGCCGACACGCTGCCCACACTGTCAATCCGTATGGCAACCGCAGTGATCACGATTGGTCCGATTATCCTGGTCTACCCCTTCGTGCAGCGCTACTTCGTCAAAGGGTTGACGTTGGGCGCGATCAAAGGCTAGCGTTGTTAACAACGACTGGTCACTGGTCTGACACTCCGTAGGAGGCGCGCATGAGATGACAACAACAGACATTCGCGATTCACGATCTGCCTACCTTGTTTGCCCGGACTTATTCAGGTCTTCTTAAGGAGAGAAATTCACATGAAGAAAGTTACCCGTCGAGACATGCTCAAGCTGGTCGGCTTGGGCACGGCCAGTATCGGTCTTGCAGCCTGCGGCACAGCAGCCCCACAGGCGCCACAAGCGACAGAAGCGCCAAGCGCCACCGAGGCAACAGCAGCCACTGAAGCGCCAGCAGCCACGGAGGCAGCGCCTACGGCAGCACCTGCTCAGGGCACACCGGTAAAGATCACGATGGTTGAATCGTGGTTCGGCGTCCCTCAATACAAGGAGAGCATCGATCCGGTCACCCAGGCGATCTCACAGAAGATGCAGTCAGAAGGCGTAAACATTGAGCTGGAGTCCATGGTCTTGGACGATCATGCCAACAAGTACACGGTCCTGTATGCCTCTGGTGCTGACTTCACCATGGCATTCGACGCGCCTTGGTACAAGATGACCAGCCTGCGCGATCAGGGTGCGCTGGCCCCGATCGAGAGCCTGGTCGAGGAGTTCGGCCCGAATCTAAAGCAGGAAATCACGGAAAAGATTTACAACGTGAACCTCATGAACGGGCACCTCTATGGCATCCCAGCGGCGTACTACTATGCCGGTACCACCGGCGTCATTCTGCGTGAGGATCTGCGCAAGAAGTGGAATGCCGATGCACCGACCTCCGATGGCGGGTATGCCAGTCTACAACCCTATCTTGAAGCCGTGGTGAAGAATGCTCCTGAACTCATCCCTTATGCGCTCGCGCCCAATTACTCGTTGACCACCGCGAACATCTGGGGACGCCGCAGTTGGGGATTTAGCACCAATAACGGTTTGCTCATCCCGGATTGGGAAAAGGGCTATCAGTTAATGGACCTGGAGGACATTCCCGAATACATCGAGCACGCCAAGCTACTGCGCGATTGGTGGGACAAAGGCTTGGTCAACAAGACCGACCTGCCTTCATCCGGCCCCAGCCAGAACGTGCAGGTCGATTACATCTACCCTGGCAAGGCTGCCTCCTGCCAGGAGAACGAGCCGGAATACAAGTGGGTTGATGAGACCAAGTCTCTGCAATCATCTGTACCCGGCGGCGAGTTAATGGGCTACGATCTCACCGGTATGCGCGCCGGCAAGGTTAAGGGTCAAGGCGCTCTCAAGCAATGGAACTTCATCGTCTTCAACGTCAACGCGTCCAAGGAAGCCCAGGAAGCCGGCATCAAATACTTCGACTGGCTGTCCAGCAGCCAGGACAACATGGATCTGTGGCTGATGGGTATCGACGGCGTGAACTACAAGAAGGAAGACAACCTGAGATTCTCAGAGATCGAGGGGGTGGACGCCGCACGTAACTATCGCCGCCAATGGTATGTTTCGGGTCTGTCGGGTCGCTTCCAGCGCCAGCCGGCTGACCTGCCCGCGTCGGCCGAAGAGGCGCTCAAGTTCTACTCCACTGAGGAGAACTGGGTCTTCAATCCCTACGAGCAGTTCGAGGCGGACACCAAGGCTGTCGAGGTCGAACTCACCAAGGTTCAGGGTGTCTGCCTGGAAGCCTTCCACGGTCTGGACACGGGCCAGATGGCGACCGACGAAGCTATTGCTAAGGCAAAGAAGATGATGGATGATGCTGGCCGCCAGCAACTCAAGGAGAAGCTGCAAAAGCAACTCGACGACTACATCGCTGCGAACAAGAAGTAGGCATCTGCCCTGAGTGCTCGGTACCCAGTGCACAGCGCTTAGTGCAAAGTAATTCGTTTCGTGCCGTGTATGGACGTAGCCCGGCGCTCGAGTGGCGAGCGCCGGGCTCTTTATCGCCAGTGACTCTCTGGTAAAGTAGGCCCACAATTGCACACTGTGGGCTTGGAATCCTGCGTATCGTATTCCGTAATGTGTATTTCTGCGGAGGTGTACTGTGTATCTGACGATGGGTGCGCGTGAACTGGAGCTTGGCGGCGAATACCTGGGGACACTGCGCGAGGCGAATAGCCTGATGGGGGATATGCCAGCCCTACGACAGCGCGTGGCTGAAGATGGTTACCTGCTCGTGCGTAAGCTGCACGACCCCGAGAAGATCAAAGCGGCACGACGCGTCGTCCTGGAGAACCTGGATGCAAATGGTCAGATCGATCGCTCATATCCAGTTGCAGCAGGCTACATTGCACCGAACGCGCGCGGCAGCTTCCTGGGCGGCGCCAAGGCTATCACCCACACAGCGGAGTTTCTATCCGTAGTGGAGTCGCCTCAGTTGATGCAGTTCATGAGTGACTTTCTGGGTGCCCCTGCACTCACCTTCAACTATAAGTGGCTGCGCGCCGTGGGCAACGGCGATTTCACAGGGGCACACTATGACATCGTCTATATGGGTCGCGGCACACACAACCTTTACACCGTGTGGACGCCGCTCGGCGATGTGTCTTTCGAAAAGGGACCGCTGGCCATCCTGCATGGCTCACACCATTTCGAACGCATCAAGGAGACCTACGGCCAGATGGATGTGGACCGCGACCACGTCACCGGCTCGTTCTCCAACGACCCGATCGAGATGATCGAGCGATACGGCGGTCATTGGCTCACGACCGAATTCGAGATGGGCGACGCGCTCATTTTCGGCATGTTCACCATGCACGGGTCGCTCAATAACACCACTCACCAGTACCGCCTGAGTTGCGACACGCGCTATCAACGCGCCGATGAGCCAGCCGACGAACGTTGGATGGGCGAGAATCCCATTGCCCACTATGCTTGGATGCAGGGTGAGACCGTGCCGATGGAAGATGCGCGTAAACGTTGGGGAGTGTGATGAGGAAGTGCCGAGTACCGAGTGCTCAGTGCGATGATGGCTTTTCCTGATCGGTGTTGAATCCCAGCAATGCCTATGCGAAATTACCGCGCGGCTGGCATTTTTATGCATCAGCTTCATAATAGACCAGTCATAAGCCATTGCGCCTGAGCCCAAACCGCTCATTGCGCACACAGGACAAAACATTCAACACTCGATACTCGGCACTGTGCACTCAGGACTCATCACTCGGCATTCAGGACCCTTATGAACTGGCCCATCCTCACCTCTTACGACCAACGGCATCTCGGGCGTATCGCCCTACCCCTCGGCGGCATTGGCACCGGCACCGTCTCGCTCGGCGGGCGCGGCGACCTGCGTGACTGGGAGGTCGTCAATCGCCCAGCGAAAGGCTTCAAACCACGCAACACATTCTTCGCCTTGTATGCCAAGCTGGCGGGTGGCATCGTGGTCACCCGTGCGCTGGAAGGGCGTATCGACCCGCATGAATTTGAAGGCGCCTTTGGCAGCACCACACCCAACCATGGCCTGCCGCGCTTCCGCAAATGCACCTTCCAGGCGGCCTACCCCTTTGGGCAGGTACTGCTATCCGACCCGGACGTGCCGCTCGACGTGCGCATCGAAGCCTTCAACCCACTCATCCCGGCAGACGCAGACCGTAGCGGCATCCCGGTCGCCATGCTCCGTTTCGTGCTCACCAATAAAACAGACAAACCCATCTCCGCTTCGGTGTGCGGCAACGTCGAGAACTTCATTGGCAGCGATGGCAACGCTGGCAAGCCGAGCAAGAACGTCAACGTGTACATGAATAGAATTCCGAGTTCTCAAAGAACTCGGAGTTCTAAAGGTGCTGGTGTTTCCGGCATCCTGATGCGCTCCGGCGGCGTCAATATCTGCGCCGAGCAGTGGGGCACCATGGCGCTTAGCACCACAGCATCGGCAGGCGTGACCTATCGCACCGCCTGGGCAGATCTCAGTTGGGGTGATACGTTACTCGACTACTGGGATGACTTCAGCGGCGACGGAAAGCTGGAGAACCGTGAGTCACCCAATCTCGACAGCCCGATGGCCTCCCTGGCCGTGAGCCTGACCATCCCCGCCAATGGCACGCGCGCCGTCACCTTCCTGTTGACCTGGCACTTCCCCAATCGCCAGGTTTGGATACCCAAGCCGGAGAATAGCGTGGACTGCTGTGTCGACGGCAACTGCAAGAACGACCCTAACCGCGTTGGTAACTATTACACCACCCAGTACGTCGACGCCTGGGATGTTGCCGTGCAGGTGGCGCCGCAGCTCGCCCGCCTGGAGCAGGACACATTGGCATTCGTGAACGCGTTCTGCAACAGCGATCTGCCTGCGGTGGTGAAGGAAGCGGCGCTCTACAACCTCAGCACGTTGCGCTCGCAGACCGTCTTCCGCACCGAGGATGGCCGCATGTACGGCTGGGAAGGCTGCGGCGACAAGGCCGGCTGCTGCCATGGGTCGTGCACACACGTTTGGAACTACGAGCAGGCCACGGCCTTTCTATTCGGTGACCTGGCGCGCAGCATGCGTGAGGTGGAGTTCCTGCACGCCACACGCGACGATGGCCTGATGGCATTCCGTGCACCCCTGCCCTATGGCCAGCCCGGCGATTGGGCAACAGCCGCCGCCGACGGCCAGATGGGTTGCTTGATGAAGCTCTACCGCGACTGGCAACTCTCCGGCGACGACGACATGCTGCGCACGTTGTGGCCGCAGGCTCGTAAGGCGCTGGCGTTCTGCTGGATTCCCGGCGGCTGGGACGCCGACCGCGACGGCGTCATGGAAGGCTGCCAGCACAACACCATGGACGTGGAGTATTACGGCCCCAACCCGCAGATGGGCGCGTGGTACCTGGGCGCGCTGGTCGCAGCCGCCAAGATGGCCCGCCACATCGGCGACGTGGAGTTCGCCGCCGAGTGCCAGCGGTTGGCTGACCAGGGACAACGCTGGATGGACGAGCACCTGTTCAACGGCGAGTACTACGAACACGAGATACGACCGCCCCAGGGCGACAGCGCTGTCGCGGTGGGCTTGCGTGTGGGCATGGGCGCGGCCAACCTGGATGAGCCGGATTTACAGCTCGGCGCAGGCTGCCTGGTCGATCAACTGGTCGGGCAGTTCATGGCACACGTGTGCCACCTGGGCTACTTGCTCGACCGCAAGAACGTGCAGACGACGCTGCGTTCGATCATGAAGCACAACTTCAAAACCGACTTCAGCGGGCACTTCAACCACATGCGCAGCTTTGTGCTGAACGACGAAGCCGCCATCGTGATGGCCTCCTACCCATTAGAGCGTCGGCCCAAGCGCCCCTTCCCCTATTACAACGAGGTGATGACCGGCTTTGAGTACGCCGCAGCCGTGCACATGCTATACGAGGGACAGACGGCTGCCGGGCTGAAAGCGATCAAAGCCATCCGCCAGCGCTACGATGGCTTGAAGCGCAACCCGTTCGACGAGGCCGAGTGCGGCCACCACTACGCACGCGCCATGGCGTCTTGGGCGGCAGCGCTGGCGCTCAGCGGCTTCCACTACTCCGGGGTGAACCAGGCTATGGCGATGAAGGCACAAGAAGGCATGCACTTTTGGTCCAACGGCTACGCCTGGGGCACCGTTACGCAGAAGCGCGACGGCGCTGCCACGACGGTGCAGTTGAAGGTGCTCGGCGGTACGCTCAAGCTGCGTCGCTTCAACCTGTACGGGACCGGCATGTACGAGTTCAAGACGGCCCGCGCCATCCCCACCGGCAAGACCGTGACCATGCGCATCGTGGCAGCGCCTTAACCACAGATGGATGAGATTAGAGATTTTTCTACGCCGCAACGATCGCCACATGTTCGGCAAAGTACCTGCCCCAATCCGGGCGGCGACCATCGATATCGGTATACCCATATTCTTTGGCCAATCCCCAGGAACTGAAAGCCCCTCCGGTTTTGCTCATCATCTCCGGGTCCGCTGCCAGCGCCGCAATCGCCCGTCCGACAAAGAAGGGCGTTTCCGAAGCGATGAAATGCGGGTCTTTTTGCGTCCCTTCCTGCCAGTTCGCTTCACTGACGCCGAAGTGCTCCAGCATTGCCTCGGATCGCAAGAATCCGGGTGTCACCGCTAACGCCGTGATGTGATGCGGCCGCAGTTCCTCAGCCACGCCATAGGCCAGACGAATGGCAGATGCCTTGGCCAGGTCATAGAAGAGATTGCCGCGGTAGGCAGGGGTATCGCCATCGGTGATCTCGACGATCAACCCTTGTCGCCGCTCCAGCATCAGCGGCACGGCATAACGGCTCGTGATGATGTGCGTGTGCACGGCACGCTGTTGCATCAACAAGCCCTTCTCAATGGAGAGTTCCCAGAACGGCTTGCCCCACTCCGTCAATTCATCACCGCCCCAAATGTCGTTCACCAGGATGTCCAACCGCCCCTGCTCTGCCCGCACCCGCTCGAAAAGCGCGCGCACCTGGGCTTCGTCGGTGTGATCCACCTGCATCGCAATACCGACGCCGCCGTAAGCGCTCACCATCTCAGCCGTCTCCTCGATCGTTTCGGCGCGTTGTTGCAGAACGAACGGGGCTACGGCCTGGCTGCGTTGCGGCCGTGTCGCACGCGTGCTACGGCCGGTGCCATACACGATCGCCCCCGCCTCACCCAGCATGCATGCAATCCCGCGCCCTGCGCCGCGCGTTGCCCCCGCCACGACCGCGATCCTACCTTTCAACACCTGCGTCATACCAACCTCCTTTTTGAGAAACGACTCTGTCACCCTCATCTGCAACACAACAGGAACGCCATGACTTGGAGTTGATGCCAGATTAATCTACGATGTAGAATTTGTCAATCCGACGGATGGAGGAGAAGACTGCCTCACCATGGCAAAGAAACTGGGACGCCCAAGCGCTGGACAGGCACAACTCACGCGCGAGCGCATCCTTGCCATCGCAGTGCGGATGGTCGATGAGCAGGGTATTGCGGCCCTGAGCATGCACCGGCTGGCTACCGAGCTAGGTGTCGACCCGATGGCGATCTATCATCACTTGCCAGGCAAGTCCGCCGTGTTGTCCGGCATTGTCGAACAGGTCTTCAATGAACTGCGCCCGCCAGCCATCAGCGCTGACGCCGGTTGGCAGACGGAGGTGCGCGCCTACCGTGACCTGGTGCGTGCTCACCCTAACCTCGTGTTGCACCTGGTAACGGATATGGCATCGGGAGGGCCGGCCATCCTGGCGGTCAACGAGAGACTCTACGCAGCCCTCGCGAGCGCAGGTCTGGCGGACAGGATGGTTGTCCAGTCCGCCAATCTGTTGGTGGATTACCTGAACGGTGTGGCGCTGGCTGAAGGGTTAAGCCGCCAGTACTCAGGCCAGTATCCAGACCAACATCATGCAGGAGAACCTCAAGACCTGTCGCAGTTGCTGCAGCGATATCCCTCTGATCACTTCCCTATCCTGCGCCGGGTTCTTGATGCCCTTCCCACAGACACCTCACCGGATGATTTTGAGCGCGGGTTGGACATCATCCTGGCTGGAATCCAGCAGTGGTCCCGCCTTGTACACATCTGAAAATGCCATTACTATTCGGCATTGGGCAATGCCGCCCTGACAGTAAACCCTGGGGGCTTCGTTCTGCGTTTTCCAGGCTTATTCTGAGTTGTGTAATTGTGTAAAGGAGATGGATGATGTTAACACGTGATCAGGTTCAGTACTATAACGAGCATGGTTTTCTGCGCATTCCACAAGTATTCAGCCCCGCCGAGATCGATGAGTTGTCAAATGAATTGGACAGGCTCGTGCGCGAGTGGGCGGTGACTGACCAGGGCTGGACCGGTCCCTGGCGGCGCGCCTACATGACCGAAGAGGTCGAGAAGAAATCCAAACTGACCGCTATGCACGACCTGCAGTTCTATTCGTCGGCCTGGTTGCGCGCGGTGACCAACCCACGGCTGGCCGAAGCGATGAGCGACCTGCTCGGACCGAACGTCGAGCTACACCATTCCACTCTGCACATCAAGCCACCGTCTACCGGCCACCCCTTCCCCATGCACCAGGACCACCCGTTTTATATGCACGAGAACGGTTGTTACGTGGACGTGCTGGTTCACCTGGATGACACTCGCCATGAGAACGGCGAGATCCGCTTCCTCGACGGTTCGCACAAGCTAGGGGCGCTGGAGCACATCACCATGACGCCCGAAGGTCCCTGCAGCCCGCACCTGCCCACCGACAAGTACCGCCTGGAGGATACTGTGCCTGTGCCGGCCAAGCGCGGTGACGTGGTGTGCTTCAGCATCCACACCATCCACGGTTCGTACATCAACACCACCGACAAGGCACGCCGGCTGGTGCGCGTGGGTTACCGCGACCCGCAGAACAAGCAGACAGCCGGCCAGAGTCTAGGCCGTCCCGGCTTACTCGTGCGCGGTTACCGTGACCGCCAGGAGGGACAGACCCTGCTCACCACCGGCTAGAAGGCACACGGATCACACAGATCTGACCTATCGAACCACCAGGGCCACCAAGAACACCAATAGCTTCATGTTGGTTTTCCTGGTGCTCGCGCAACAGAAGTTGCCGGGGTGTCCTTGGTGGTTGGTCATGGGTCTTTGCGAAAAATCACTGCCACGTCGTCTTCATAGATGCGGGTATAGCCAGCGGTTTGGCGTAGACTGGTGGCCAGAATGGCATCCTTGTTGACCAGGACCAGATTGGCGCCGCTGGCCTGCAGGATGGCCTGCCAGTCGGGATCAAGGTCGACCACGCGCGCGTAATTCTTGAGGATATGCTCATCACTGCTGCGCCAACTGGCCATCCGGCCATCGATATACACCTTCTGCTCGGGCAGATGCCAGATCAGATACCCACCCCAGTTGTAATAGTTGAATAGCCGGCTGCCTGGCTGCGGATGTGCTTTAAGATATTGCACTGCCGCCAGCGGGTAAGGCATGTCATGTGCGAGGCGTTCGGGGTCTAATGCTGCGTTGCCGTATGCAACCACTCGTGCCAACAACACTGCCAGAGGGATGGTCACTAGCACGGCGTTGTAACCGTAATACAACACGTCAGAGCTGACCCGTGGGCCGGTCCCCCCATGACCTTTGCGCAATGCAAACAGGCTGTCGATCGTCGTCTCGAAGAACCGGCGTACAGTTGGCTCAGCGGCCAGCGTAACGTAAACCCACGGCACTACAAACAACACAAGCAATGGCGCGTGGCGGACAGTGCTCATCCCCATATATACGTAGACGGGCAACAACAGCATGTGCCAGGCGCTATGAGACCTGCGCGTCCACACCAGCCACCATAAAAAGGTAAATATAAAAACGCCCAGGTACAGGCCTATGGAATTCTGGAAGTTGACCGACATCCACTCACGGATTTGAGACCGCGCGAACTGGTCCAGGTTGGCTCGCCATGCCTCCTCATACAGGCGATAAGTATAGGGGTTAATAAGACTTGCAACGATACAGCCGCCGAGGAGGACAGCGAACGCGCGCAGGTTGCGCACCCCCTCCACACCCTTCAGTTGGATGAATGGCATGGCCTGCTGCAGCCGCAATACAAAACGCGCTGCCAGCAACAGCACGAGGGTCATCCCCATTTGCGCCAGGCCGATTACAAACCCACCATGCAGGTTCGCCCATAGACAGAACAAGACCGGCAGCAGCCACAAGCCACGTCGTTTGCCAAGCAGATACCGCCAGATGAAGGCATTCACCAGGGCAAACCCCACCAGCGTAATCATCTGCGCGCGCACCCCCAGGGCAGCACTGTTCACCAGCAGCGCCAGGATCATCAACGCTGCGCCCAACCGCCAGCCTGCCCGCGTTGAAAACGCAGCCTCCGGCGCGCTGTGTCTCAAGATCATGGCGCCGGTGCGCACGGCAACCGCGTACGCCCCACACGTCACGACGACGAAAATCACGCCCAACCCGATCAACCCGGTAGCGCGATACACCAGGAACATGATGAGATCAGTCAACCATTCGTGATCGATCCAGGCGTAGCCTGGCATGGACCAGGAATAGATGTCGTGGAAGGGGAATATACCGGCGAGGAGGTCCTGTCCCACCTTGAGATGCCACCACAAATCTGGGTCGGCCGGGGGCTGCAGCACCACCGCTACAGAGAACAGGATAAAAAGGATATCAAGAGAGCTGAGCTTCTGTCGCATGGTTTGTTGTGTGTCTTGCGTTTCGTCATTGGACTGCGATGAACGACATAGGCGAAGCGATCAAAATCGCCAGATGCCCACCGAGTGTAGGGCCAAGACCGGACCTTGTCAACACATTAATGAGATCAGCCGCCTGCACCCGATCCAGCCATCTTGCGCATTTCAACTTACGCGCTATAACCAACACTGGTCTAAAACACGTACACGGCCCGCGCAACAATTGTCCGCGGGTCGCAAGAGATATGAGGCAAATTTGTGGCTATAAAACCGATCAGGCCCAAATGGAAGGGCGCCATGACCGATCGCGAGCGCTTCGTGCGCCAGATGCACTATCAGCCGGTGGATCGCTGCTTCAACATGGAGTTCGGCTACTGGGATGAGAACTTCACGCTGTGGCCTCTGTTCTCCGAGCATGGCATCAGGAACAACAGCGAAGCCGACATCTTCTTTAGCTTCGACCGCATCGAAACCATCGGCGGCAATATCTGGTTGAACCCCAGCTTCGAGAACGTGGTGGTGGAAGAGCGCGAGAACACCAAAGTCATCATGAACGCCGATGGCCTGTTGGCTGAGGTGCCAAAGGACGCCCACGACACCATCCCGCATTACCTTAAGTCGTCCATCCAGACGCCCGACGACTGGGAGAAGGTCAAGCGAGAGCGCTTCCGCCGCGATGACCCAGCCCGGCGAGTCGACATCGAAACGCTCAAAGCCCGCCACCCATCCAGACGCGACTATCCGCTGGGGGTGTGGTGCGGGTCGATGATTGGCAAGATCCGCGACATGCTCACGTTCGAAGGACTGGCCTACGCTTGCGCCGACTACCCTGACATGGTCGAGGACATGGCCGAGACCGCCTGCGTGCTGGTGGAGGACTCGCTCGACCAACTGCTGCCGCACTTCGATTTCGACTTCGCCTCAGGGTGGGAGGATATCTGTTTCAAGAACGGGCCGATTGTGTCGCCGCGCTTCTTCCGCGACGTGGTCATGCCACGCTACAAGCGCATCAGCGACCGGCTGCACGCGCACGGCATCGACATCTGGTACATCGACTGCGACGGCGACGTGCGCCCCATCCTACCCTTCATGATGGAGGGCGGCGTCAATTGCTTGTTCCCATTCGAGGTCAACGGCTGCGCCCACCCCGCCGAGCTACTGGGCAAGTTCGGTAAGGACCTGCGCATCATGGGCGGCTTCGATAAGATCGAAATGGGCAAAGGCCCTGCGGCGATCAAGGCATATATGGACACACTGGTCCCCCTGGTCGAACGTGGCGGCTACATTCCCTTCTGCGATCACCGCTGCCCGCCCAATGTCAAACCGGAGGACTACCTGTACTACCTGGATCTGAAAGAGCAGATGTTCGGCATGAAGTAGAAAAGAAACCCGATTTTTGACAAAAATCGGGTTTCTAACGCAAAGGTTTCTACACGAATCAACCATGATCGACCGCCCCATTTCCGTCTACATCAACTGGGCCGCCTACGATGAGCTGTCCGATAACGTCGAGCTTACCGAAACACTCGCACAGCGCCAGTTGGATGAACTGCTGCGCCTGCGCGCCGCCGGCGTGTGTTTCGACTATTACTTGATGGACGCCTTCTGGTATGCCAAAGATGGTGCTTATCGCACCTGGCGCAAGCCGCACTGGCCCAACGGCCCGGACGCCTGGCTGGACAGGTGTCTGAACAACGGTGTCAAGCCTGGTCTGTGGGTAGCCGGCAATTCCACCCATAGCCACGACCCCATCCCAGCCTGGCGCGACTCACTCACCGCAGACGGCGGCTCACTTTGTCTATTCAGCGGCGGCTTCCTCAACCACTTCCTGGAGAGCTTGCACCTGTGGTACCAACGTGGCGTACGCATGTTTAAATTCGACTTTATGAACCTGGATGCGGCCACACCTGACCTCACACGCTGCATGCTGCCCTCCGAGATCCGCGCGCAGAACGTGGCAGCGCTGATCGCCGATTTGAAGGCATTCCGCCAACAGCACCCCGAGGTCGTCCTGCTAGCCTATAACGGTTTCGAGGAGCGTCCCCATTTCATCGGCGGCGTGTACGCCACACAGAACAGCACTAGCCTGCCCTTCCGCAAGACCGTCGATACCAAGTGGCTTGAGGTATTCGACTCGCTGTATTGCGGCGATCCGCGCCCGGCCGACGTGCCGGCAATGAACTTCTGGCGCGCCAAGGACATCTATTCCGACCACATGGTGCGCGTGTACGAGCTGAACGGCATCCCACTGCCGCGCATCGACAACACGGCCTTCATGATCGGCACCACCGGCACCTGTTACTTCCGCAAGACCGCCGCCTGGCAGGGCATGCTGCTGCTGTCGCTGGCACGTGGCGGCTGGGTGAACACCTACTACGGCAACCTGGACCTGCTCACGGACGAGCAGGCGCGCTGGTTCGCGAAGGTGCAACAGCTCTATCTCGGCTTGCAAGCTTACGGCCAAACGCGCACCTTCGGCGCCATGCCTGGCGCGGCCGAGCCATACGGTTTCAGCACACAAGATCCCCAGGGCGCGCTCTACACACTGGTGAACCCATCGCAGCGCGTGGCCACGGTCACCCTGGATGGCCTCGGGGGCCATGCCGGCGCACGCGTTCTCTTCAGCGACGTGGGTTTCGTCCCGCAGATCGCCGGCGCGCACGTGACGCTCGGCCCGGAGCAACTGGCGTTGATCGGCACGGGCAAATACGCCTCACTGGAGTATGACCTCGGAGTCCAGGCTGACGTCATCATTCCGCGCAGCGCCGAACCATTGGCGGCAGCATTCATATCCGATGGCGACCGCGCCATTGCCACGACGTTGTATCCACCGGCAAGCGGGCACATCCGCGTCATCATGCGCCAGCGCGATCCCCCGGCTGGCGCACGGCGCACTTCCGGCGGAGCACCGCCCAATGGCCTCTCACTCGGCCAGATGCTGACGATCACAGTGGAACAAGATGGGCGTACCATCCCTGTCGACATCAACTACGACAAGGCCATCTGGAGCGGCCTATCCTGGGCTGTCGCCGAGGTACCCGTACAGCGCCTGACACCAGGCCAGCCGGTCCGCATCCGTTGCAGGACCTGGGAACTATTGCCGCTGACTCTCACCGGCGAACTCTATCATGTCCAATATGAATGAAGTATGAACGACCCACGCAACATCACCACCGGCGCCGAGATCCCAACCGAGCACTACAGCGACCAACCCTACATCGTCAAAACAGACGACGGCGCGTGGCTGTGTGCATTGACGACCGGCACGGGCGTGGAAGGTGAACCCGGCCAGCACGTCGTCACGTTGCGCAGCACCGACCAAGGGCGTTCCTGGACGTCACCTGTGGACGTGGAGCCGGCCAACGGGCCAGAATCTTCGTACGCGGTGTTGTTGAAAGTGCCTGGCGGGCGCGTCTACTGCTTCTACAATCACAACAGCGATAACCTGCGCGCCGTCATCGCCGACGACCCACCCTTCGCGGGCGGCCTGTGCAAACGCGTCGACTCGCTCGGTTACTTCGTGTTCAAGTACAGCGATGACCACGGGTGTACCTGGTCCACCCAGCGCTATCCCATCCCGGTGCGCGCCATGGATATCGACCAGGCCAATCCCTATCACGGCCGGGTACGCTTCTTCTGGAATGTCGGCAAACCCTTGGTGCACGCCGGCGCAGCTTACGTGCCATTGCACAAGGTCGGTGGTTTCGGGCATGGTTTCTTCACGCGTTCCGAGGGTGTGCTACTCAAAAGCACCAACCTTCCAGGCGAAGCCGATCCACTCAACATCACGTGGGAGACGTTACCAGATGGCGATGCCGGGCTGCGCACACCGCCCGGTGGTGGTCCTATCGCCGAGGAACAAAGCTACAGCGTGCTCAGCGACGGCTCATTCTACTGTGTCTATCGTTCCATCGATGGGCACCCGGTGTGCAGCTACAGCCGCGACGGCGGTCACACCTGGACAACGCCTCAATACATGTGTTATGCCGATGGCCGTTTGATGAAGCACCCGCGTGCCGCCAATTTCGCCTGGAAGTGCGCCAACGGCAAGTATCTTTACTGGTTCCACAACCACGGTGGCCGCTTCACCCGCGCAGCCTACGACAGTGGGGACGCCGGCGCCCCATACCAGGATCGCAACCCCGTATGGTTGTGCGGTGGTATCGAGGTGGACGACCCTGCCGGGAAGATCATCCAGTGGTCGCAGCCCGAGATCGTGCTGTATGACGACGATCCATTCATCCGTATGAGCTACCCCGACCTGGTCGAGGATGATGGCTGCTATTACCTCACCGAAACGCAAAAGGATGTGGCGCGCGTGCACCACGTGAACACATCGTTGATCGAGGGCTTGTGGCAGCAGTTCGACCAGGCTGCGATCGCCACTGACGGTTTGCTGCTATCGCAATCGTCCGGCACCGCCAGCCTGCCGGCTGAGATTGTGCTGCCAGCCCTACCTGCGTTGTGCGCGTCCGACGCGGGCCGTGCGGACTATGGCCGCCAGGACCTGCGTCAGGGGTTCACCATCGAGTTGTGGTTCAGCCTGCGCGCGCCAGCCGCCGGGCAGGTGTTGCTCGATAACCGCACACCTGCTGGCAAAGGTTGGTGCGTGCAGATCACCGCGCACGACTGCCTGGAAATCGTGTTGAACGACGGGCGCACCGAAAACCGCTGGGCATGCGATCCCGATTTACTACGCCCGGACGCGCCCCATCACGTCGTCATCGTGGTTGACGGCGGGCCCAAGATCATCAGCTTCATCGTCGACGGCAGGCTGTGTGATGGCGGTGATCGCCGCCAGTTCGGCTGGGGACGCTTCAGCCCTCACCTGCGCGACGTGAACGGTCTGCCAACCCTGCGTTTAGTTTCGCTGTCGAGCAACGGCAAGCTATATGCGCTGCGCATCTACCAGCGTGCCTTGCGCACCTCAGAAGCAGTCGCAAATGGCAGGGCGGGTTACGGCAGATAACGACTAGAAGGAGACAACCGATATGGAGAACTGGCATGCCAGTCCGGACGATACCCGGCTGCTTCAAACCATGACCGAGCGTTTGATCAGCGCCTCGACGGTGCGACCCGGTCAGGTGATCTCGCGTGGACCAAATACGACCGGCAGGTCACTGCTCACACCCGGCTGCAACACGAACGATATCGCCGTCTACCCTGCCTACTGGGTCCGCGACCCGGCCTGGGTGGCAGAATCCGGCCTGATCCCAGCCGAGGATGTGTGGGGCTGGCTGACGCTCATGACGGAGACGATGCAAGGTCACACGTCGCGCAACCTGGCGAGCGGTGGCGTGATCCCACCCTACGCCATCGCAGACCACATCAACGTGGATGGTTCACCCGTTTTTTATCCCGGCACCTATGCATCCGACGATACACAGGGACCACCGTACGGCAAGTATCCACCGCATGACGACCAGTACTGGATTACCTACACAGCATATGCCTATGCGAAAATCACGGGCGACGATCGCACCTTTACACGAGAGGTGCCCACACCTGCCGGCGCGCTGCCGCTGTGGCAGGTATGCGAACTGACCCACAACGCCTTCCCCGTTGACGTGAGATCGCAATTGTGTGTTGCCAGCGACGCGCTGGACGAGCACATCGTCGATTGGGGCTACAACGACACGATCATCAAGACCGGCAAACTACTCTTCCCTTCCCTGCTCCGCATCGAGTCGGCCATGAAGCTGGCGCACTTGTTCGAACGTGCCGGCATGCGCGAGGAGGCCGAGACATACCGCCAACAGACCGCACACCTGCGCCGCGCTATTCTCGAAACCTTCTACCAGGAGGACGAACGGCATGAAGCCTGGCTCATGTCGGCCAGCGGTCTTGGGCACAAGCCGGACGTGTGGGGCTCAGCCTATGCGCTTACCCTTGGCATCGTGCCGCAGGATCTGGCACAGGCGATCGCCAAGTCGCTGCTGCACGGTTATCGCGAACGAACCACGGTGCTCGCGGGCCAGGTGCGCCATATCCCCACCACACACGGCTACTGGGAACAGGCCCAATGTGCGCAAGGCGCATATCAGAACGGTGCTTACTGGGGTTACCCGGCAGGCTGGTACATCTACGCGCTGAGCCTGGTCGATCAATCCGCCGCTGCTGCAATGTTTACAGAATACCTCGCTTATCTGCGCGACAACTGGGATGACAGCCTGCGCACTTGCGCGTGGGAGTGCATCAACCCGGACTTACAGCATTATCAGAACCCTGGTTACCTGACCACTGTCGCATTGCCGTACGCTGTGCTAAAGAACAAAGGCCTGTTGGCGTAATTGGCATATCTGAGTGTTAATAGACCCAGCAAACACGGTCCGAAATGGTTTGCGACTCAACAAGCATGAGGTAAATATGGCAGAGACATTAAAGGTCGTCATGGTCGGTTGCGGTGGAATGAGCAGCGTGTGGCTTAAGACCGCCAAAGAGATTCCCGGCCTGGAGATGGTCGGGCTGGTGGATATCAACGCGGACGCCGCCAGGAAGCGCAAGGACGAGTTCGGCTTCGCACAGGCCATCACCGATACCGACCTCAGCGCAGTCTTGAACAAGACAAAGCCGGACATGGTATTCGATTGCACCATCCTCGAGGCGCACGTCAACGTCACACTCACAGCATTGGCGCATGGATGCCACGTCATGGGCGAAAAGCCCATGGCCGACTCCATGGACAACGCGCGCAGGATGGTCGAGGCGGCGCAGGAAGCCGGCAAGTTGTACGCCGTTATCCAGAACCGGCGCTACCAGCCGATGGCGCGCCGTGTGCAACACTTCCTGCAGCAGGACAACGTCGGACGGCTGACCACCGTTAATTGTGACTTCTATATCGGCGCCCATTTCGGCGGCTTTCGCGACCACATGCAACATGTGCTGTTGCTCGACATGGCCATCCACACCTTCGACGCCGCGCGTTTCCTTACCGGCACAGATCCCGTTGCCGTGTATTGCAAGGAGTGGAACCCGGATGGCTCGTGGTACGACCACGACGCCTCGGCCATCGCCATCTTCGAGATGACCAATGGCGTCGTCTATACGTACCGGGGCAGTTGGTGCGCCGAGGGCATGAACACCACGTGGGAGTGCGACTGGCGCTTCATCGGCAACAAGGGCAGCGCCACGTGGAACGGCGGCGATGACTTCAAGGGTCAGGTAGTAGCGGAGACAGGCAGCTTCTTCTCCAAACACAGCGACGCGTCCCTGCCCGAGGTGGACACGGCCGGCAAGGTCGACGGCCACGCCGGCCTCATCCGCGAGTTCGTTCATTGCGTGCGCGCCGGCGGAACGCCGGAGACCCTCTGCACCGACAACATCAAGAGCCTGGCCATGGTGTTCGGCGCCATCGAAAGCGCCACCAGCGGCACCCGTGTCGTGATCAAGGCTTAAGTACCATTGGAGGGATCTTTACCGGCAGTGGCACAGATCCCTCCCCTCGCTTCGCCAATTCCGCGCCACCGCCCTGGGGCTACCGCTCTCGCACCCGCTTCCGTGCCACCGCTGATTCGACGTGCATCGCATCCTACGGCCAGGATATATCTCCATCTTCTTAACCCACGTTAAGCATGGCATAGTATAGTTAGGCCCACGAGCAAGCATCGCTTGAGGGGAAACAATAAGCATCACAGCGGCTAATTACACCAGCGAAGCATGAAACTTACGACAGACTTGCTGCGTAAGTTCATATGCCGGTTAAGTGGAGAGGGATCGTGTTCTCTGGATCTGGTCAGACTTGTGTCAGCCCTGGCATGCTGGAGCATGTGCCATGAGCGAATCTATCGATGCACCACAACACGGGTCACCGCAACCCACGTCTGCAGACACGGATGCAATCACCGGCACTTCCACGCCGGCATCGTTGCGGGCACAATTGGCAGGCATCAGCACCTTATCCGCCGATGCGCTCATCTCACTCGACGAGAACGGTCAAATCAGGTTGTTTAACAGGGCAGCGGAAAAACTCTTTGGTCGACCTGCCGGCGAAGTTCTCGGAAAACCAAGCACCTATCTTTTTCCCAAGGGTCTGATTCCCGTCGGACATTCACCCGACATCGGTTCGCCCAACACCATCACGTCCACTGTTTACGAGTCCGAGCAAATCTGGGCCGTGCGCAACGGTGGCGAGCACTTCCAGGTCCAGGTGACGATTGCCAACGTCGAATGGTCAGGCAAGACAGTGCTCGTCGCACAATTGAAAGCCGAAGCCGCTCCCCAGATGGCGACCAACGCACCACCGGCAGCGCCGTCTTTACCCGACGAACCATGGGCACAATTCATCCGCCAAATCGATTTGGACCAGCATCATCTGGAAGCAATTCTGCAGCACATGCCTGCCGGGTTATTCATTGCCGAGGCACCTAGCGGCCGGCTGCTCCTGGCGAACAAACAGGCCGAGTTAATCTGGCGCCAGCCGTTTGTGCCCCTCGCGAATGTGCGCCAGTACAGCAGTTACAAGGCATTCCACCTCGACGGTCATCCGTATGCGCCCGAGGAGTGGCCGCTCGCGCGTGCCATTCAGAGTGGTGAGGTCGTCACCGGCGAGGAGATCGATTTCATCGCAGGCGATGGCACGCATGGCATGCTGAGCGTAAGCGCTGCGCCCATCCAGGATCGCCACGGCAGGATCGTGGCGGGCGTCATGACGTTCGCCGACGTGACCGAACAATACCAGGTCGAGCACGCCGTGCTGACGGCCTTGCACCGCACGAAAGAGTTGTACGATATCAGCCAGAACATAGGCATGGTACGCAGACCCAACGACGTGTTGGATGTGCTGCTCCGGAACAGTTATTTGCAGAATTGCAGCCACGCATCAATACTCGTTTTTGACACACCGTTCATCGATGACAGCCACTCCGGCGGCCACTCGGACAGTCACTCTCCCAGCAGCGCAAGCGTCTACGCGACCTGGAATAAGAATGGCAATGCCTCTCGCTTGATCGCTCGCTTGATCGGCCAGCACCTGCCAATCCAGACGGACTGGCTCAAGCTGATCAGGTTGCACGAGGGGCCAATATTGGTGGCGGACTTGGAGGCAGACCAGTCCTTACCTCAACCGATACGTGAATACATGGAACGACTGCACACGCGCAGTGCCGCCTTATTCCCACTGATCGCCAATGGCGAGTGGTATGGATACCTGACCTTTCATGCAACCCAAACCGGGTTAATGAAAAGCCAGCACGTGCGTCATATCCAGGGGTTGGTCGACCAGGCGGCGGTGGCCATCCACAACATGCGCCTGCTGGAGGCGGAAGCAAAGGCACGCCGGGAGGCGGAACACGCAAACGAACTGCGCCTGCGCTTCCTGGCTATGATCTCGCACGAGCTGCGCACGCCGCTCACTTCGATCAAGGGCTTTGCCACGACGCTGCTCGCGGATGATATAAGCTGGGACCAGGACACCCAGCGCGACTTCCTGAAGGTCATTGATACAGAAGCCAATAAGCTCACCGATATGATCGAGCAGTTGCTCGATCTCTCGCGTCTGGAAGCTGGCCTGTTGCGGATCCGGCCGCAGGCATACACGCTGAACCACATCCTCTCGTCCACCGTGGCGCAATTGTTCAATATCACGCGAAACCATCGCTTGCACATCGCGGTACCGGAGGACTTGCCGATCCTACGGGCAGACCAGCAGCGTGTAGCCCAGGTACTCATCAACCTGGTCAGCAACGCCGCCAAGTACTCTCCAGCCCAATCGGATATCACCATCGCTGCCGGGCGAGATGGTGACTTCGTTCAAGTCAGCATCAGCGACCACGGGCCGGGCATCCCGCCGCATGAGCGCCAATCCGTCTTCGAGGCATTCAGGCGTGGCGAGGACAATCTCGTCCGCCATACCAAAGGAGCCGGCCTGGGCCTGGCCATCTGCAAGGGCATCATAGAGGCACACGGCGGCAGAATTTGGATCGCCGATAATGCCACACCCGGCACCACTGTGTCATTTACGCTGCCCATCAATACGTAGCCCATGGCAATCGTACGCCCATGTCACGCAACGCTGCGCGGGCGGCGTGATAGCCGCATAAACCATGCACACCCCCACCCGGCGGCGTAGACGAGGAGCACAGGTATATGCCGCGTGCCGGCGTCGCATAAGGCACCAGGCGTGGCACGGGGCGTGTAAACAACTGGCGCAGGTCCTGCACCCCGCCGGTGATGTCACCGCCGACATAGTTCGGGTTGTATTGCTCCATCGCCACTGCGGTACGTGTGCTGCGGGCAAGGACGCGCCTGCGAAAGCCTGGAGCAAAGCGTTCGATCTGCGCCTCGATCCGTTCGGTCATGTCGACGTCAGACCCATGTGGCACATGACAATACGCCCACACCGTATGTCGCCCCGCAGGCGCCCGCCATGGGTCGAACAAGCTTTGCTGCGCCAGCAGTACGAATGGCCGCCCAGGCACCAGGCCCATCCACACCGCCCGTTCGGCTGCAGCGATTTCCGCAAACGTGCCGCCCACGTGCACCGTTCCCGCACCCAGGCATTCCTCCGCCCGCCATGGGATCGGCCCATCCAGTGCGATATCAAGCTTGAACACGCCCGGGCCATGGCGGTAACGCTGCAATCCACGCCGGTAATGCGCAGGCAAACGATCCCCAGCGATGGCGACCAACTGGCGCGGGCTTACGTCAAACAACGTCGCCGCGGCTCGCGGCAACTCATCCATGCGGCTGATAGGTGTCCCCGTTACGATCTCCCCACCCAGTGAGCGCAGATAAGCCACCAGCGCATCGATGATCGCCTGCGAACCACCCTGTGCCATCGGCCAACCCGTGCCGTGCGCCAGCAATCCCAACATCAACCCAAACGCCGCTGTGGCCGGCCGTTCCAAAGGCATGACGGCATGCGCTGCCATGCCTCCGAAGAATGCCCGCGCCTGCTCGGTTTGGAAACGTCCCATGACTAACCCGCGCGCCGAGCGAATGGCTTGCAGGCCAAACCGCACCAGCGCAGGCACACCGTGGCGCGGGAAATGTAACGGCCCCAACAATTCGCCAGTGAGTGTCCGCCAATCATCAACCAGCGGTTGCATCAAGCGGCGGTAGGCCTCCGCGTCACGACCCAATCGTGCCGCAGTCACCTTCACCGACCGGCTGGCCGTCATCGCCGTGCCATCGTCAAATGGGTGTGCCAGTTCGGCCGGCGCGTAGATCCACTTCAGGCCGTACCGATCAAGGGGCAGTTCGCGGAAGAACGGCGATGCCACCCCCAACGGATGAATGGCTGAACAGACGTCATGCGTGTAGCCCGGCAAGGTCAGCTCAGCCGAACGCGCGCCGCCGCCGGCTCTCTCATGCGCCTCCAGCACCAGCACCGAGTGTCCCGCACGCGCCAGGGTGATCGCCGCCGCCAATCCGTTCGGCCCTGCGCCGACGATCACCGCGTCATAGGATCGATTTACAGCCCGACGCATAACAGCCACACGCATGCACTATTGCCAATATCCGGGTATCATCACGATAATCTTATCAGCCCCTGCTCGGAACCGAGCAAGAGAACGATCAGGTGGTCGGAGATGTTCACATGCTCATGATCGACGCGCACTTGGACCTGTCATGGAACGCACTGCAATGGAATCGCGACCTGACGCAGTCGGCTTACATCATCCGAACCCAGGAGAGTGCCACCGCCGGCAAGGGTCGCGCCCTCGGGACGGTGGCGTTGCCAGAATTGCGCCAGGGGCGTGTGGCAGTGTGTTTCGCCACTCTGCTGGCACGCGCGACCGGTGTCCCCATACCACACATCGACTACGCCACATCCGCCCAGGCCTACGGGGTCGCCATGGGGCAACTAGCCTACTATCGTGCACTGGAGGCACAGGGGCTGGTGCGCCTGATCGACACGCCAGCCACGCTCGACCGGCACGTCGCCGAGTGGACCGCCTGGGATGAGCGCGCCGGCATAGGCGCGACCGGCAGCCCGCCACTCGGCTTCGTCATCAGCATGGAAGGGGCCGATCCGATACTCACGCCCGCACAGCTTGCCGAATGGCATCAGGCTGGGCTGCGCGTCCTGGGCATCACCCACTACGGGCCTGGGCGCTACGCCGGCGGTACCAGCACCGAACTCGGCCTGACCGATATTGGCTGCCAATTGCTGGAGGAGATGCAGCGACTCGGCGTCATTCTCGATCTGACCCATTGTTCCGACCAATCGTTCTGGCAGGCGTTGCAGCACTACGATGGCCCGGTACTCGCCAGCCACAACAATTGCCGTGCGCTGGTGCCCCACCAACGCCAGTACAGCGACGAGCAGATCAAAGCCATCATCCAACGCGATGGCGTCATTGGCGCAGCCATGGACGCGTGGATGCTTCAACCCGGCTGGGTGAGAGGCCAGAGCAGCAACGAGCGCGTAACGCTCGCTAACGTGGCCGATCACATCGATCACGTGTGCCAGCTCGCGGGCAACGCCCATCACGCCGCCATCGGCAGCGACCTGGATGGTGGGTTTGGGCGCGAGCAATCGCCGCACGACCTGGACACCATCGCTGACCTGCAGCAACTACTGGTGTTGCTGGCACAGCGCGGCTATCGCGCCGATGACATCGCAGCGATCGCACATGGGAACTGGCTGCGCCTGTTACGCCAGGCATGGGCATAGGCACCAGATCGATACGCCGGCGGGGACATCACGGCCGCCGGCGCCTCATCGTCCGTGCCGCCTGCCATAACCAGACTAGCCACAGGCGCAATCTCAGGCGCTGCCACAGTTGCAATGCCTGCCAGCGGTCGATGTCATCCGGCATATACGGGCTATACGACGTACGCACGTACAACTCGGTCAACTGCGACAATTCGCGTGTGGAGGCGTCGACAATTGTCCTGCGCTGCTGGTCCGGCGCAAGCTGGCGCACGCGCTGTTGCAGCGACTGCGCATACTCGAACGGCGTGTCCCCCGCACGCATGGGCACCGCTAGCCGCTTGCCTAGCCCGTGCACACGTTCGTATAACCGGCCCACCACGAGCCGCGGCGGCAAACGCCTCAGTTGCCACAGGTCGGCCAGCAACCAGGCCGGCAGCGCAAGCACCAGCAGTACCAGTGTCGCCAGCGGCAACGCCGCACCCAGATCCCCCCACCACGTGTGCGCGGGTGTAAGTGGCTCCAGCAACGCGCCACCCCGCCCAGCGGCTTGTTTCAGCGCAGACGGGCGCTCGATGGCAGCCCGCCCACTCGTCGGCTCAAATTCCACCCAGCCATACTCGTTGAAATAGATCTCCGGCCACGAGTGGGCATCTGCCTGGCTGACGACATATTGTGCATTCATGAAGTCGTAGCTGCCGCTTGCGTAGCCGACCACCAGCCGTGCCGGTAGACCGGCTGCGCGCGCCAGCACCACCATGGCAGCGGCGAAGTAATCGCAATAACCACGTTTGAGATCGAACAGGAAGTAATCCACAACATCACGCCCTGCCGGCGGTGCGGGAAGATCCAGCGTATACGAATAGGTGCGCAGGTACGCCTCAATCGCCACCGCCCGGTCATAGGGAGTGCGCCCGGTCGCCGTCAGATCACGCGCCAGGCTCAACACACGCTCGGGTACATTCTCTGGCAGGCTCAGATATCGCTCGCGCACCCAATCGGGATATTCCGCGCGCACGCCGCGTAATTGCTCCTCGCTCGCCAAGGACACCAATGAGTCGGCGCGATAGGACTCCGGCTGTGCCAGAAACCTGGCATTGAACATATCCCGGTTGGATCGCCAGGCGATCTGATAGGGTTGGTCTGCTGCAACCAGTGTGCCTGCCGCATATACCAGCGCGCTCACGTCGGTGTTGAGCGTGACCCGCTGCCGCACCGTCCGCTGTGCCTGCACGGTCGACGAGATGGCCAGTTGCCCTGCCTCGTAGCTGGTGACCTGCGGCTCACTGGTCACCCACCCACTGCCGATATAGCGGTCGTACGTGCTGCTGCGCCAGTAGTAACGCGGCGGCGATTCGACGGGTAGCCCACTCGCCAGCGGCATTGGCGGCAGGTCTCCCGTGCTGATCAGCATGACGATCTCGCGCGACAGCTCCGGCCCGGAGCCGATCAGGTGGCTACGCGGCAAGCCTGGGGAACGCAACGCATCGACCGCGATCACGGGTCTTGGCTTCGCCTGCAAGCCCAGTGACTCAGGCAACGGCTGCGCCTGCTCCGCCGGTTCGCTGATAGCCTGCTGGGTCAACTCAGCCAGGCGTTGCAGCGAGATGGAGGGCACAAACCATGCGGCGACAACGAGCACTATACACAACGGCGCGACCATGATGGCTATATCCAGGCGGATATCTTCGGAATAATCGAGCCCACGCGCCTGCCAACCGGCCTCGCGCGCACCATGCCCCACGACCACCATGA
>JAMDDR010000212.1 GCA_023488685.1 Chloroflexota bacterium
ATCCCTGTTCCTGGTCGCGCATCACACTAAAAATAAATGTAACCGAAGAGAAACTGTATGTTTTCGATTACACAGACGGCGTATTCCGCGAACTGTGGCCGCCTGACCCACACAACCAAATGGTGTTGCTGGCACCCGGCGAAGGCCGGCTTTTCAAGGTAGGTGGTGCAGGGATGGGGCAGAACTTTTAGCCCATTGAACCCGTAAACTCGGATTGCAGGGAACTTGACTTCTGGTCTGGCGGATAGCTGGCGCAGAAGTCAGGTTTCCGATAGTTAGTAATAGCGCGTTGCTATTAATGTAATCGATGTAACCACGGCTTCGTATTCACTCGCCCCTCCCCCGAAAACCACGATCGAGGACATCTGCGAAATTCAGCAGAAAAAGGCGCTAAACTGGGAAAACCTGGGATATTTTATAGGTGCAGGCACGTTCCTGCGCCTATTATTTTAACATTGTTAATAAAAAACTTTAAGCTGGAGAAATTGCCCAAAGTCTTGACAATAATCCCATGCACCATAAAATCGCAAGTTGATAACAGAGCATAAAGCGGCAGAACAAAGTATAGATGTGCCGAATGCTCTAGAAGAGTTCATAGATAAGCTATGTTAGTGAAACCGACTAATAACGTGAGTTCGAACGGTACACACCTCGTGGAGGATTCCACCGCCGCGCAGGAGCTGCCAGCCGATTTATCTGAGCCTCCGAAACGTTGGCGCAACGGCACCGCAACCTTGCGCGTCGCCCTCCTTGTGAACCTCGCTCGCAACGCCCCGCCTACCCACCATAATGCCCCATCCGATATTCTCGCCGAACTGGATGCGGATAAGAACGTGGAAGCATATGCGGCAGCAATGCGCGCACATCATCACGAGGTGTTGATCCAGGAGGGAAACGCGCGCCTGGCCGAGTGGCTGGAGAAAGTCCAACCCGACATCTGCTTCAACACGTGCGAAGGCTTCGGCGGCGAGAGCCGCGAAGCGCAGGTGCCGGCGCTACTCGAGATGCTGGGGCTCCCCTATTCGGGCCCTGGGCCGCTTG
The DNA here is from genome assembly GCA_023488685.1 of Chloroflexota bacterium. Lineage (GTDB taxonomy): Bacteria > Chloroflexota > Anaerolineae > J036 > Brachytrichaceae > CAIXPS01. The sequence continues at coordinate 1,042 of JAMDDR010000212.1, forward strand.
CCGCCGCGCTTACACACGACAAGCCGACAACGCAACGCGTACTTTATTGTTATGGCCTGCCGGTCCCGCCGTTCCAGCAATTCAACTCGCCGAACGACCTCTTGAACCCAAACCTGCATTTCCCGTTGTTCGTCAAGCCTGCGCACGAAGGCACCGGGATGGGTATACGTAACGACAGCATCGTGCGCGACGAGCGCCGCTTGCGCGAACAGGTAGCCTACATTATCAAGGCATACCGGCAACCCGCCATGGTCGAGGCCTATGTTGAGGGCAAGGATATTACCTGTGGATTGGTCGGCAACGGCAACGACGTGCACTTCTTCCCGATTACCGAGGTCGATTTCAGCGGTTACCCGGCGGACCTCGAACCCATTTACGGCGTGCAGCAAAAAGTGGATTACGCTGATTATTACAGGAACAAGTGTCCAGCTCCACTCGGTGAGCAGTTGACCAATGAGATCCGGCGCCTGACGCACCAGGTATTCCTGGTGACCGGCTGCCGTGATTTCGCGCGCGTCGACTTCCGCCTGACGGATGATGGCCAGCCCTATGTTCTGGAGATCAACGGTCTGCCGGGCATCACGCCGGTGAGCGATCTGACCCTGATGGCCGAGGCCGAAGGGTGGACACACGGCGACCTGGTGCGCGCGGTATTGGACGCAGCGTTGAAGCGGTATGGATTTAGTCGCTAGTAGCTGGTCGCTAGTAACCAACGACCAGCAACCAATAACCAGTATCCAATGAACAAGCCGCCTGTCATTCTGCTCTACGGTTTGGACGAAGCAAGCCAACCTTTCGAGGTGGAGGCGACCTGCGCACTGGTCACAGCGGCCCGCGAAGCACTATGCGGGCACGGGTGGCACGTCGAGGTCCTGCAACTGGTGCACGATATTGTCACGCCGCTAAAGTCATATGACCCGCACGAGTGGATCGTGCTGAACCTGTGCGAGGGATCGCCCACGCAGGACTTCTACTACGCGCGCGTGGCGCACACCCTGGCGGCGCTTGACTACACGTTCACTGGTTCCGACCACCATTGCCTCGACCAGACGCAATTCAAGACCGAGATGAAGCGGTTGCTGCAAGAGCACTCCGTACCGACACCTGCCTGGGCGATTTATAACGCGCCGGAGGAGGTGGCCTTCGACGTGTTCCCGGCCATCGTCAAGCCAGCGGCGGAGCATTGTTCGCTGGGCATCACGCGCAACTCGGTCGTGCTTAACGTCGAGGAAGCACGGGCACAAGTGAGCCGCATCATCACAGAGTTCAACGGCCCGGCTCTGGTCGAAGAATTCCTGGATAGCCCCGAATACAACGTATCGGTGTGGGGCTGCGACGTGCACCGCAACGGCGGCGACAGCAACCATTGCATTTCCGTGCTGGGCATCTCCACCATGACTTACGATGCCTTCGACGACATTCACGACCGGCTGTGCACCTTCGAGGCGAAGTGGGACCCGACATCCGCTGCATATCGACGAATCCCGGCCATTTGCCCTGCACCCGTCTCATCCGAACTCAAGGACGAGATCGAGCGCGTGTCCATCGCAGCCTATCGCGCTGCCGAGTGCCGCGATTACGGGCGTGTGGATATGCGCATACGGACCAACCAACTAATGGTTTTGGATGTGAATGCCAACTGCGATGTAAGTCCTACCGGCGGTTTTGCTAACGCAGTGCGCGCGGCTGGCTTGACTTATGCAGACATGTTAGATCGCATTGTGACTCTTGCCCTCCAGCGGCGTGAATATGAAGCAGTCTACAAAGGATTGAAGTATCCGGTAGAGAACAGTATATCCCTAGCGACGCCAGCAGTTGCGCGGTGAGACGAAGTGAGAGACGAAGTGACAACAGTAGTGTCATCAGATCAACGAGTTACTGACTTGCGGGTGGTACCGTCCATGATGGACGACTGCCATGCAATCCTCGATATTCTGCTGAACTCCGGCATTTTCAACCGGACTGATGCCGAATGCGTTGATCAGATGTTCAACGAGGCGTTTACCAAACCAGAAGAAGATACTTATCGCTTTTTATCGTGTTGGGAGGGTATAACATTAGTGGGCTTTGCCTGCTATGGGCATGAATCACTGACACAGGACACCTGGGATTTATTTTGGGTTTGTGTGTCCGGCGCGACACGCCGCAAGGGAGCCGGGCGCGCTTTGCTCACGGAAGTGCAGCACCGCGCGGCTCAGGAGCGTGGGCGCTTGATCGTGATTTATACCTCCTCCACCGAGAAATATACGCCTGCGCGCGGCCTGTACGAGTCGATGGGCTTTACGCGCACGGCCGTTGTCCCCGATTACTACGCCGATGGCGATGACTTATACATTTACAGCAAGCGATTGGCGTGGAGGGAGTCATAAGATGCGAGTGCTCAACAAGAAACATCGTGCGCCGGTGGTTTTACTTTACAACTACTACAAGACATGGACGCCGGCCGAAATCGAGGAAGGCAAACGCCACACCGCTCACATGGTGGAGAGCCTGGAGGCTCTGGGGCACATTGTCCGCGTGGCCGAATTCTGGAAAGACGTCCACACCGCACTGCGCGGTTATGACCCTGCCGAGTGGATCGTGTTCAACTGGTGCGAGGGGATCGAAGGCGAGATCGGTGGCGACGCGCGCATGTGCCGCGAGTTGGACCAGTTGGGTTTCACCTACACAGGCAACTCGCCCACCACGTTGCGCCTGTCGGTCGAGAAAGGCCGCGCCAAGCGCGTGCTCGAGCGTTGGAACATCCCGACGCCGGCGGGGCGCGAGTTCAAGCGTGCAGACGAACTGAAAGGGTGGGAGCATTTCCCCGCCATCGTGAAGCCGGTCAGCCAGCATTGCTCGGTCGGTGTGACGCGCGACGCGGTCGTGCACGACGTCGATGCGCTACGCACGCGCATCGCCTTCGTCAACGAAACGATCAAAGAGGCGGCGCTAGTCGAACAGTTCATCGCCGGGCGCGAGATCAACGTCGGCGTGTGGGGCAACGGGCGCCCGCGTGTGCTGCCGCTGCGCGAGATTGACTTCTCACGCATCGAGAACCCCATGCACCAACTGGTCACCTGGGATAGCAAGTGGTCGCCCGACAGCCACGAATGGCATGCGATGCCGGTGATCACCGAAGTCAAGACGTCACCCACGTTGCGCGCCAGGATCGAAGAGATCGTTTTGCGCACGTACCGCGTGTTCGAGTGCCGCGACTATGCGCGGATCGACCTGCGCATCGATGCGAATGAACAGCCCTACGTTGTCGACGTGAACCCCAACCCCGATATCACGGCGGACGGTGGGTTCATCGGCGCGTGCAAGGCAGCGGGGTACACCTACGGCGACACCATCAGCAACATCATCCAGATGGCTGTGGCGCGGCGAAACCGCCGCCAGGCGCTGTTCAACACTTTGCAACAACGGCGTGAAATGCAGGCTGTTATAGCAGCGAGCTGACACATGCCATTCTCGCAGCAGATTAGGACCCGGTTTCTCTGCCTGAAATCACGTTTCTTTTCGCTCAAAGGCCATCAGATAGCTCAAGCTTATTGTGTAGTCATCATGTAAATGCCAATGACAGACTTTGTAAGCCAAATTTGTTTAGATGCTATAATTTAAGGAATAGCACCTAACCAAACACAAGGCTCACACATCAACTCCGGTATACATGCGACCGCTGGAAGAGCGCTGCTGGTGCTGAATACACTGTTTTACTAGCAGTGTTACAGTGCTTGGTCACTTGGTCACTGTCAGGGAGGTCAACATGGCGCTGGATGACTCAGCAGATGTCCCATTCCTCGTTGCAGGACGCCAATCACAGTTCGACCAGTTGCTCGGATATTTACATAGAGCAATGGCAGGTCAGGCGCAGATAGTGTTTGTTACTGGTGAGGCTGGTATTGGCAAGACTAAACTGGTGTGTGAGGTATATCGTCAAGCACAAGCGCTGCACAAAGACGTTATAGTGGCCTGGGGCGATTGTGGGGACAGTGCCGGTGGCAACTCCCATGTGCCATATCAACCATTCAAGCAAATCTTCACCCAGTTACAAAGCTCTTCCTTGGACTCGAAGCGGATACTCACTATCTGGGGGCCACATCTAGTCGACCGTTTTATCGACAGCGGTGAACCTGAAGTAAAGCCTAAATACCAAGGAGAACTTGAGACGGAACAGATTCTCGTGCAATATAGCCATGTGATCAAGGAACTATCCAAAGTACACCCTTTGGTGTTAGTCATAGATGACTTGCATCGATCCGATGCAAACACGCTCGATCTATTTCTTCATTTGAGTCAACAGGTGATAGAGACTAGGGAAATGCCATTGCTTCTGATAGGCGCCTATCGAACAACGGCTTCCTCAACTGAGCAAGAGGCCAATCTATCACGTCTTGAGAAAGCCAAGCGTGAGATCCGCCGCAAACGCCAAAGTAGTTTTGTCATCGACATGGCCTCGACGCTAGAGCCAACTGCGGCACGCGCATTTGTTGATGCATTGCTTGATCAGGTACCGAACCGGCTTGATGATAAATTTCGTCGGCTGCTCGTTCGGCGAACAGAGGGAAATGCACTCTTTGCATCGGCGCTATTTGACTTGCTCAAGCAACGTGAACTGTTGAAGCAAGACTCTACAGGCCATTTGTGTGTGGTGCGCAAGATTACCATAGATGAACTGCCAGAGACTGTGAATTACGCCATCGATGACCTCATCGATCATATGGAAGAAGAAGAGCGCGAGTTGCTTCGATGTGGGAGTGTCGAAGGAGAGCAATTCACCGCAGAGGTTGTTGCCAGAGTAAAAGCGCTCGAAGAACGCAAGGTAATAGATCAAATCTGTGACAGGCTGGAACAGCAATTACATCTGGTACAGGATGCTGGTTCAGATGTAGTAAATCGGAGCCAACAACTATGCCACTTCCGATTTCGACATGCACTTTATCAGTTCCGGTTCTATCATCATAAACTCCAACCTGCCCAGCGTACCAAGCTACATCACGCTGTCGGAGTTGCACTTGAAACGCTATATGGAGCGGAGACAAGCAAAATTGCAGGACAGTTGGCACGGCATTTCGTTTTAGGTGGAGATGAAAACAAAGCCATAATCTACTATCAACAAGCCGGGGATCAAGCACTGAACGAGTGTGCGTATAAAACTGCCAAGCAAGAATACAATCGAGCTCTGAAGCTGATTAAAAAAGTATTCGGGACAGCAGATGATTCTTTACTTACTACCACGACACCGCAGACCACAGTCCCTACCTCTGATCTTTCTGACTTGAGGGAGAAAATTGCTAGCCTTTTCTCGTCAGAAGACCTTGAAAATCTCTGCTTTGATCTGGGGATGAATTCTGAAGATTACGGTAAAACAAGAACCTCAATTGCCAGGGGTCTTCTTAACCGTCTTAACGCTGATAACCGCATAGCCGAGCTTGTAGCAAAGTGTAAAGAGATCCGTCCAAATGTATCATGGCAAAATATGTTCCGAGTTCCAATTTCACGTACTGTTGGTTCTATACGCTTCGAACTTCTGGCAGGACGTGCAAAAGCCTTCGGCAAGCTAGGTAATCAAAGGCAACAGGGTGAAGATCTTAGAGGCCTTTCGGCCCTAGCACGTAAGAGCAACGATCTAACATGGTCCGCAACTGTACAGATTTCGTACGCTGAATACTATGAGGAGAAGGGAGATTACAAGGCTGCGATCGCAGCCGCGGAAAGGGCCAGGGACGCTGCGCAGCGTACTAACAACCCGACCCTGGAATGCGAAAGCCTGATTCGGCTGCTATGGGCCTATTTCTGGGCTGATTGGCGTAAGGATAACTCATACGAAGCCACTGTGGACGAATATGCGAAGATTGCGCTGCGGGTTTCCCGAACGATCAAGCATCGTCAGTATGAGGCACAAGTACTTAGCTATCTGGGGCTAATGCTCCGCGAAAGAGACAAACTTACTGAATCCACCAAATATTTGAAGAAGGCCCTCTTAATCGCTCACGAAACGAAAGATTGTCAATGCGAAATCGATTCGTATAGCAACCTTGCCTTTACATCCATCGATGCATGCGAGTTTCAAGCAGGGGTGGATTACGCTCAGAAGGCATTAGAGATTGCCCACACCATCGGGAGCCGTTGGAGCGAGGCTGAGAATATCGAACCCTACGTTTGGTCGTTGCGGCTTGCCGGTCGATATACTGAAGCACTGGATCATGGCACGTGGGGCAAGGAACTGGCGCGCGAAGTAGAACACCCTTGGGCTGAGGGCTCGATCGCATTGTGCCAAGGTGAACTCTTCACTGCCCTGGGCAAGTATGATCTTGCCCATGAGAGCTTCAAGCAAGCTACGATAATATGGGCTGAGCTTGGGAGCCGGGAGAATCAAGGCTGGGTGTTCCTCGGCCAAAGCAGGTTGTACCGTGAAACTGGCGATCCGGAGTTGGCGGTGCAGAACGCGATTAAAGCGCAGGACATCTATGCTAATTTCGAGTTGGCCAGTCGCAGACACTTCTTGGTGTCCGAAGAGCTGGGGAGTATATATGCGGAACTCGGTCGATTAGACCAGTCACACAACGCCTTTATTGAAGCTCTCCAGGTTGCATCTGAGATTGGTGTGGACTCCCTGATTATTACGCAGAAGGCAAACCTGGCTCGAGTTGCCTTAGCGCGACGGGATGTTGACGGAGCACATCAAAACGCTCATGACGTGGCAGTTTGGATATCCAAACACGGTTTGGACCATTTGGTTGAGCCATTTGTCGTAACCCTCGCATGCATCAACGTCTTGAAAACGATCGGCGAGGAGACTCAATGGAGATCCCTACTTGAAAATGCGTATGGACTCCTCACAACACGCGCCAATGGCATCACGGATCCTGCACTACACCAATCCTATCTCTTAAATGTGAAGGCAAATCGAGACCTGGTTTCAGCATGGGAAACTGTGCATCACGCGTTCGGATAACAGAATCCATAATCACTGCTCCTCGAGACAAAAGCCAGAGGCAGCTCATCTTTCGCAGCGATGCGCCTGGGGTATGAACTTCTCCTACACTTGAGCGGACCGCGCGTCAACCACGGCGTCAGGCGCATGGTCGATCGTGCGCCTGGTCACCGCGGAAGACAGCACCAGCGTGGTCGTGGTCCCTCCATACGGCTGCAACTGATCGATCAACGTCTCCAGATGCAAAATGGAAGCCACCCGCACCTTGATGGAGAACGAGTCATTGCCCGTGATGCGATGGCATTCCAGCACCTCGGGCATGTGCTTCACCGCATCGGCGCACTGCGTGAACGCCGCGCCCGTAGAGGCAATGCGGATGATCGCAAGAATCGGCAACCCGATCTTCACCGGGTCGATCTCTGCATGATAACCGGTAATGACGCCGGCATCCTCCAAACGGCGCACACGCTCCGCAACGGCCGGCGCAGACAACCCCACCTGCCGCCCAATCTCACTGAACGAGGCGCGCGCATTCTCTTGAAGGATGCGCAGGATGTGCCAGCCGGTCGGATCGAGGAGTGTCTCTGAATTGAAAGCCATGACCGCGTTTGATTTTACAACTGAAAGCCAAAGTGGCATAACTCTTTCGTTTGCCCATTCCCTTGCGGTCCTTTTGTTCGTACAATGAATCCACAACTGGAGGCCGTTATGAACCAAGACGTTCAGAACATCGAGCTAGAAACAGTTAGTGTCTCGTTGAGTGACCGACTTAGTTGGGATTGGCGCAATCCTCTGATTGCTCTGCCACTTCTGACCATTGGCATGTTGGCGGCAAGCGCCATCGTCGTGCTGATGAACCTGTTCAGTCTGTAACCGGCGCGTCCTGCGAGCGCGCATCGGTTTGCTGTGTGCCTTGCAAAGACCGCCGCAGACCTCACAGGTCTTTGGAGACCTGTGAGGTCTGCGGCGGTAAACTTTTCCTATCATGGTCAATTACAATCAACTCGCCGGCGAGTACGCCCGCCACCGCAAGGTACATCCTGAGGTATTGAAGTGCCTGATGGCCGGTAGCAGCATCGACAACACGTCACGCGTGCTCGAGGCCGGCTGCGGCACAGGCAACTACATCATCACGCTGCAATCGCTGACAGGCTGCGCGGCGTGGGGCATTGACCCCTCCGACCAGATGCTGGCAAAGGCCACCTCGCGCGCATCGCAGGTGACGTTCAGCATCGCCAGCGCCGAGACACTCGACCAGTCTGGAGACAACTTCGACCTCATCTTCTCGGTCGACGTCATCCATCACGTCATCGATCGGCGCAGCTTTTTCACTGCAGCCTTGCGCTTGCTCAAGAGCGGCGGGAGGGTGTGCACCGTCACCGATTCTGAGGAAATCATCCGTAACCGGGTGCCGCTCTCCACTTACTTTCCCGAGACGGTTGAACCCGAGTTGAAGCGCTACCCGCCCACCGACCTGCTGCGCAATGAGATGCAACGGGCCGGCTTCGGCGATATCGAGGAGCAAACGGTCGGGTTCCCTTATATGCTGAACGACAGTGGCCCCTTCCGCGACAAGGCCTACTCCGCGCTGCACCTGATCCCACAGGCAGCATTTGAGCGCGATCTGGCGCGCTTGCAGGCGGACCTGAGCCGTGGGCCAATCCCCTGTATGTCGCGCTACGTGCTGGTGTGGGGCGCGAATAGCGGGCGCGAATAGCTACTCCTGCGAAAAGACCTCGCCAACCGCCACCTGGAATCCCTCCAGCGTGGCGGATACAGCCACATCCGCGCGCTCGTATAGACCGTGTGTGCGGTAATGCTCGCCTTCGAGATGAAGCACCATGATGGTCTCCTTCCCCATGTCCACAATCCAGTATTCTGGGATACCTGCCTGGGCATACTCACGGCGCTTCTTCACCAGGTCGAGCTCACGGTTGCTGCTGACAATCTCCATCACCAGGTCTGCGCCTTCCCAATATTCATCATGCCGGCGTTCATCGTGCTCTCTGGTCATGAAGACCACATCGGGCTCGCGAAACTTGCCAGGCCACAATCGCACGCGTAACCCGGCGAACAGAACCATTCCCAGACGACGCGCGGCGATAAACTCAAGCAATAGGTGATAGAGCAATGCAACAATTATCTGATGTCTCTGTGTAGGCATTTCCAGGACCTCAATGTAGCCGTGCGAGAACTCCACCAGGCGGTTCGTGTCCAGCGCGAGATATTCCTCCTCACTCCACTGGCCTTGTGGCGGGAAGAGCAACGCAACATCCCAGGCTGGCTCAGGCTGGTCTACCAATTCGGTTGTGGGTCTATGCGTACTCATGGCCTCATCCCTCATCCCT
>JAMDDR010000053.1 GCA_023488685.1 Chloroflexota bacterium
ATTACGTGCCGAAAGCAGAGGCGCGCTCGCGCGCCCTGCAAAGCATCCGCCGCATCGGCGTGCTGACCCCCTTCTTCACAGCGCCCTCCTTCGTCCAGCGCCTGCGCGGGATCGACGCCGTGCTGGCGCGTAACAATTACGAACTGATCGTCTACGTCGTCGACTCACTGGCGCGGCTGCAAGGGCACCTGACAGCACTCCCACTGACTGGCAACCTGGACGGACTGGTGATCATGTCGCTGCCATTTGACGAGAGCGACGCCAGGCGGCTGGTGAAACATGGGCTCGCCGCTGTTTCCATCGAATCGTCGCGTGCGGAGTTCAGCAGCGTGGTGATTGACGATTGTGCCGGCGGCCGGCTGGCAGCGCACTATTTGATGGACAAGGGGCATCGCAAGTGTGCCTTCGTCGGGGATTTATATCCGCCGGATTACGCCATCCGGCCGACGGCGGCGCGCCTGAAAGGATTCCGGCAGGCCCTGGCAGAAGCAGGCCTGGCGTTGCCGGACGAGTGGATCGGCGCGGCACCTTGCGATCAGGCGCCGACGGCACAGGTTTGCCGGCAGTTGTTGAACCTGCCCGACCGCCCAAGTGCCGTCTTCTGCACCGCCGATTTGCAGGCCATCAGCGTCCTGGCCGTGGCACGTGAGTTGGGCCTGCGCATGCCGCAGGACCTGGCGGTGGTTGGTTTCGACGATCTCGACATCGCCAGCTACGTTGGGTTGACGACCATCCGCCAGCCGCTCGACGACTCCGGCCGCATCGCCGCCGAGTTGCTGCTGGCGCACGCTGCGGATGCCAGACGGCCGGTGCAGCAGGTGCGTCTTTCGCTCGAGGTGGTCAGGCGGGAGACGGCGTGAGCGATCCATCGGGTGATACATTGATGGATCGGCCGATGGGTCGATAATAGAAGGAGGTGATGCACAAGCAGTTTTCTTGCGATCACCGTAGTACAACCAATACACCACAGCCAACATCCAACTCCACTGACCCATACTGCGCAGATTTGTTCCTTGTGTCTGTTCAGTGTCATTCGAAGGGTTTGTTTGAAAGTCAGTGTTCGTAAGTGGAGGAGTAGAACATGTTGCGCAAACCGCTCAGAAAGCCCCTATCCTTCCTGGCCGTCATGTGCGTGGCGCTTGCCGCATGCGGCGCCCCTACGGCAGCTCCCACAGCCGCCCCGGCAGCGACGGAAGCCGCGACCACGGCCCCGGCTGAAGAAGCCACCATGGCCCCAACCGAAGCCCCGACGGAGGCAGCTACAGAGGCAGCCACTGAGGCCGCGACCGCCACCACGGCGGCAGAAGCCACCACAGCCCCCGAGGCAACTTCCGCGACCGGCGAGGCGCCGGCAGGCCAGGAACTGGCCGACGCGCTCACCGGTATGTACAAGGGCACCAAGGTGACCATGGCCGGTCCGTTCACCGACAACGACGCGGTGAAGTTCGATAACTCGGTCAAGGACTTCGAGGAGAAGACCGGCATCGACATCCAGTACGAGGGCTCGAAGGAATTCGAGGCCTCCATCGCGATCCGCATCGACGGCGGCGATCCGCCGGACATCGTGGACTTCCCGCAGCCGGGCTTGCTGCAGACGTTCGTCAACAAGGGCTCGGCGATCGACCTGACCGATATCGTCAACCAGGATTGGTTGAAGAAGAACTACAACCAGTCGTGGCTGGACATGGCGACGATGGAAGGCCCCAATGGCACGATCACGGCCGGTGTGTGGAACCGCGTGAACGGCAAGTCACTGGTGTGGTATCCGAAGGCCGCGTTTGACGAGGCCGGCTACAAGGTTCCGCAGACGTGGGACGAGCTGATGGCGCTCACCGACCAGATCGTCAGCGATGGCGACACGCCCTGGTGCATCGGCATCGAGTCCGGCGCCGCGACCGGCTGGCCGATGACCGACTGGATCGAGGATATCCTGCTGCGAACCACCTCGCTGGAGAACTATGACAAATGGGTGGCGGGTGAACTGAAGTTCGACTCGCCCGAGGTGCGCACCGCCCTCGGCTATGTGACCAAGATCTGGTTCGACGACAAGTACGTGTACGGCGGTCGCAAGGCCATTGCGACCACTTCCTTCGGCGACGCCCCCAAGCCGATGTTCGAGAACCCGCCCAAGTGCTGGCTGCACCGGCAGGCCAACTTCATCACCACGTTCTTCCCCGAGGGCAAGGTGGCGGGCACGGATTATGCGTTCTTCTATCTGCCGCCCATCGGCGATCAGTACGGCAAGCCCGTGCTGGTGGCCGGCGACATCTACGCCATGTTCAAGGACCGGCCCGAAGTGCGCGCGGTGATCCAGTACTTCTCGACCGGCGCATCGGTGGAAGGCTGGGTGAAGGCCGGCGGCGCCATCTCGCCGCACAATGACTCGTCGCTGGATTGGTACACGAACGAGGTCGACCGCGGCGTGGCGGACATCATCCTGACAGCCGATTCGGTGCGCTTCGACGGCTCGGATCTGATGCCGAGCGCGGTCGGCGCCGGCGCGTTCTGGAAGTCGATGACCTCCTACGTCAGCGGCTCGATCGATCTCGATACAGCGCTCACAGAGATCGACGCTGCGTGGCCCAAGTAAACGTCTGGAAGGTCTGAAACATCTGAAGTGAAATAGTCGCAGGGTGTCGGGCGAACCATTGGCTTCGCCCGACACCGGGGCCCATGGTCATCGCCGTGGAATCACGCATCCGCAGAATCGTGCTGTGATGCTCATATCCCCTACAGTAAGGAGAGGCGCGAATGATTAGCCAAGAAGCGAAGGGTGGCGGCGGCATTCTCACCTGGCTGACGATCAACGCCAGCCGCATCCTGGTCTCGCTGTTCGTCCCGGTGATTACGTTCCTCGTGTTGTGGCAGGGCTTCATCTTCCTCAGAGACAGCCAGGCCTCGCAGATCGTGTTGATCCTGGTCGCCATCGTGTGGGGTGTGGGCGGGGTGGCGGCCCTGTATCTACTCGCCAACTGGATGGTCGAGCAGCTCCCGCGGGAATGGACCCGCCGGCTGCAGCCATTTGTCTTTATCGGTCCGGGGATTGCCATCCTGGGCTGGTTCCTGGCGATCCCGGTCATCCGCACGCTGCTCCTCAGCTTCCAGGACGCGACCAGCACGACGTTCATCGGACTGGCTAACTACGCCTTCGCCCTGACGGACCGGGTCATGCTGGAAGCCTTCCGCAATAACCTGCTGTGGATGATCTTCGGCACGTTCTTCTGCGTGGCGCTGGGCCTGCTGATCGCGGTGCTGGCGGATCGCAGCCGCTTCGAAACCATCTACAAGGCCATCATCTTCATGCCTATGGCCATCTCATTCGTCGGCGCAGGCGTGATTTGGAAGTTTGTCTACACCTACAAGGGGGAGGGCTCCGGCATCGCCGAGATCGGCCTGCTGAACGCCATCGTGCTCGCGCTGGGCGGGCAATCGCAGCCGTGGCTGACCCAGCCGCCCTGGAATAATTTCTTCCTGATCGTCATCATGGTGTGGTTGCAGACCGGCTTTGCCATGGTGGTGATCTCGTCCGCAATCAAGGGCATCCCGGCCGAGTTGCTGGAGGCCGCGCGCGTGGATGGCGCCAGCGAGGTGCGAATGTTCTTCGGCATCATCATCCCCACCATCCAGGGCACGCTGCTGACGGTCACCACGACCATCCTGATCTTCAGCCTGAAGCTGTTCGACATCGTGCGGGTGATGACGGGCGGCAACAACGGCACGAACGTGATCGCGAACGAGTTTTACATCCAGCGCTTCACGTATGGCAACCCAGGCACGGCGTCGGCCATCGCCATCATCCTGTTGATCGCCGTGATCCCGATCATGATCTACAACCTGCGACAGTTCCGGGAGAGGAGGGCATTCTGATGGCTGTTCCGGCACAAAGTCTCCAACCGCAAGCGCGGGCGACGCGCGCGCAGACGCGCAGTCTAAAAGGACAACGGCGCACCTCCGGGCTGGTGGTGAACGGCGCGCTGATCCTGATCTGCGTGCTGTGGATCGTCCCCGCGCTGGGGGTGTTCATCACCTCCTTCCGCAACAGCGAAGATATCTTCCGCACCGGCTGGTGGACGGTCTTCCCGCACCAGGCTTACACCAAGGTGAGTGAGATCAAGCTGGACCCATCGGTGGACACCACCGCGCCGATCCAGGTGGAGGGCATCACCAGCACCTTCGAGGAGCTGCGCAACGGCGTGGTGCTGCCGGATGGCCGCAAGCTGGTGTGGTTCGGCAACCGGCGCACACGCCTGATCGAGGTCTTCGGCCAGGGGTGGCAGGGCTTCGACACCAACCTGACCCTGGAGAATTACCAGAACGTGCTGACCGGGAGGGAGATCCGCTTCAAGGATGGGCAGGGCAACGAGATTATGCGCAAGGGCAACGACCTGAGCGGCGCCTTCCTCAACTCCATCGCCGTGGCCGTCCCGTCGACCATCATCCCCATCCTGATCGCCGCCTTCGCCGCGTATGGGTTCGCCTGGTTGAACTTCCCCGGGCGCAAGTTCCTGTTCACCATCGTGGTGGCGCTGCTGGTGGTGCCGTTGCAGATCGCGCTGGTGCCGATCCTGCAGGACTACACGCGGCTCAACCTGAACGGCACGTTCCTGGCCATCTGGCTGGCGCACACGGGCTTCGGCCTGCCGCTGGCGATCTACCTGCTGTTCAACTACATGAGCCAGTTGCCGCGCGACCTGCTGGAGTCGGCGTTCATCGACGGCGCGTCCAACTTCACCATCTTTACGCGCCTGATCCTGCCGCTGTCGATCCCGGCGCTGGCCTCCTTCGCCATCTTTCAATTCCTGTGGGTATGGAACGACTACCTGGTGGCGCTGGTGTTCCTGGGTGATAAGACCCGCGTGGTGACCAGCGCGCTGGCGGCCATCGTGGGCGAGAAGGGCCAGGACTGGCACCTGCTGACGGCCGGCGCGTTCATCAGCATGCTGCTGCCGCTGGCGGTGTTCTTCGCGCTGCAGCGCTACTTCGTGCGCGGCCTGCTGGCGGGGTCGGTGAAGGGGTAGGGATGGGACACGAATTGCGCGGATGATGATGGTTGTGTACTGAGTGGCTGGCTGATTGCATTGCGTCAGGTGCATCTTGTCATGCAGGTGCTTCCGCCTGAGACGCGAAGTTGTCCTGTGGTGTTTTCACCCTGAGCGGCTTCGTCGTTTCTCAACATGAACATCCCATTCTGCCCACCCACTCCGCTCACGGCCTCACCCCCACAATCATCTTGTGATCGGTGTCGATGCACACTGCTTCGAGCATCTCCTTGAGAAGGGTATGCCGGTGAGCCTTGTCTGCCTTTGCCCAGGCCACACTGAATGCGACCATCTGCTCACGCATGTTCACCACATGACTGGTATCAGGGATTACCAGGCTGTTGATGTCGCGGATCAGTTGTTGTGCCTCTTCTCGTACGCTGGAATGTTGGCTTCATCGATCAGCCCGTGCAGGGCATCTCGCCGCTTCACGATGTTTTCCGTCTCGGAGTTGCTGGAAACCAGCTCTCGCACTCGCTTGCGCCAGTCATCGGGCAGGTGCAGCAGTGTGATCACTCGAGGCTAAACGCAGGCATGCCTTTCTTCGCTAATGTCCAGTGCTGTTCAATGAGGTTTATTGCGCCTCGCATCTTCGGTGTATAGTTTCTGTTACTGCAGTTGCCTTTCTTTCAATGCTGAGGGGGTAGTGTTGAGGTCGCCTGTTGTGTTGTAGAGACAACTGTATACCGTCCGTGAGTCCCTGGAGAGGGACCGGATGGATAGACAAATCCTCGTCCACGCTAACATGGGTTGCACCGGGAATCTGCGCGGCAGCACGATGATATCGCGTGAGTCCGACTTGATCAAATGAAACCGTTCGCTATGGCTGAGATCTGGAATTGGCTGCTGACCAAGGCATTGGTCATTGGCGGCGTGGCGGCAGGAGTCTTCCTGCTTCTGGCAGTGTTGCTACGCGTCAACTTTGACGTCGAGCGGGCTCATTACGCTAACGAGACCGAACTATCAGGCTCGGACCCGCTGATTGTTGCCCTCCATCCCACGAATCTCTCATACCTTGCAGCAAATGAGCGCGGCTATCCGATCAGTATCTGGATATCGGCGACTGCTACCACCTCAGTTAGCACGATCTACACTGTAACGATCATCGACGAAGGACATCTTCTGTTTGAGGATGAAAGCGGCAAGATAGCGAGCGCACCATTCGTCATAACGGTTCCGGTGGCTACGACTGGCCGCATCACCGTGTATGTGCGGCCCAAGCCCTTGCAACGCCGCGATGCAGTTTCGACGCGTCTCCATTTCGATGTGGCGACTGGCGGGATCAGGATAAAAGATGTGTCGTTTGGCATGCGGATCGACAGCGAGAGGGATACGTGGGGGCGCGCGCTCGCGCAGCAATTCTCGGAAGGGCTTGCGTTGCCACTGGCGTTGGCCAGCGGCTTTCTAGGATATCTGATTGACAACCGTCGCCGTCATGTGCAAAGTGTCTCACAGAGTCGGCAGGCGACCATCACCGCAGCCAAAGAACTGATGCAAAGTGATCCGATTCGCGCCGGCGAGCGACTTCTCGCCATCGAAAATCAAGTTGCAGCGGAGGGATGGCCCGAGGATCTGCGTACAGAGGTAGGAGCGACAACAGATCAGTTTAAGGCGACCTGCCGACAGAAAGAGAGTATGTTTCTCGAAGAAATTGGCAAGGCGCTCGACAAAGGGCTTAATGTCCAAGCGGCACGGCTGTTTGCGGTCATGGAGGACTATATGACACAAGAAACAGCCAACTACTGTCGTACCATCCACTCGGTACTGCTGAGCCAAAAATCCCCGACGACTGATGACCGCATGTCTTTTATAAACTTGATTAAGCAGGCGGCTGTGGCTACAACAACATTGTGGCAGTCGTATCCGCATCAGGCTACACGCTTCGCTACGCAGGTGCTATTGAGACTTGTAACGATGCCGGTACCTGATCCAGACGGACTTAAGGATCTGTTGAGCGACGTGCTCGATGTCCCAAAGTGTGCGCCATTATGGCATTTGCCTGAGTTGCAGCGCTTCTTCCCTAGACTCGCAATGCAGCCTTATGTTCAACCTTCGCTGGCACGGAACAGGGTCATCGTGGATGATCCCCCGGTGGAGAGTTGGTTGGAAAATCTGGGCATTTCCAACCCAAATCCTTTCCGGTACACCACTGCCGCCGATGATCCGTACCTGCAACGTTACTGGGAAGATCCTGAGCGATGGGGTTTTGTGCGGAACGAAATGCCACTCGTCGTCCGTGCAGCCTGTGACGCCGATTGCGATATGGCAGCGCACATGCTACGTGCCGGCTTGCGGGGCCAATACCAGTCGGCTAAAGGCTCACCCACAAACGTCACCATGTTTGACGTAAGCCTGAGCCTGCCGCTTGAGACAAGTGACGGCTCACTGACGGATATCGTGCGCGCCATTTCTAGCGCATACGCCGAGGTATGGCTCAGTCTGCTCGAGAACAACCAATGGATTATTATGAGCATGCCAGACAGCGAGCGCAGGGTGCTGTTGCAAATGCTCTCCTGGTATGCCGGATCGTTGGATGCAGTACGGCTCCGCCTCCGGCTATTGGACAAGGAGGTCGAGCAGCCTGTAGATGCGTTCGAGGATGTGCCCGAGGTCGCACAACTCCATCTTGGACAGTTGTTCACCTGGCTGCGTGTCCGCCCACCACGATTCGAAAAAACCTGTCTTGTGGTCACGTGCCGAGTTGGCAACGCCATATCCGCTTGCGTGGAGGAGATAAAGATGCTGGCGGAGCTTGATACCCAATCAGCGGAAGCGGGTGTGATCCTCAAAGTCTTTCTCCCTGAAGCGGTGGCGTTCGATAACCCGTTTTTCAACTCGGTGAATTTGAGGTGGAGCGACGATGCTCTGCGACATATGCTGGATGCCCGTATCCAACACGCGTCGCGAAACAAGCTTGGCGGTCTGACTGATTTGTTTGATGTGAGCATGATTGCGCCGTCGCTTGCACTACCCGATGGGCCCAATGATCCGGTGAACGATCTGCAGGACAAGATCGACTGTTTTGTTCGTGAGTCCAAAGGTTCTCTGGGGTACCTGCTCGAACGGTGCGACGCGCTGATCAGAAGTCACGTACAGAGCGGCGTGGATCCCGAAGCGAAGCTAGCGCCGTCCGAGTTGGATAGGTTCATCGGATAGCGTGATAATAGTATGCGAACATGGCCGATCGACCAACTCAGCCCAATGCAATTCCCCAAGCCTTTGATTCTCTCAAGGCTGAGGATGAGTCGGCCTGGTTCGATCGTGTGTTCGTCTCACCGCCCAATTTCGAGACAATCGCCGGGCCTGGTTCGGTGATCGTGTTTGGCGAGCAGGGCACCGGAAAGACCGCGCTCAAAATGGCCCTGATGCGCCGCGCCCGTCCGCCGGGCGTAGAGCCAACACACTTGGTTGTGGAGTGGCATCCACCGCGCCTGCTGGCAGACTCCCGGCCGAGCCAGGCGGCTCGTGCCTGCGTCGATCAGGCGCTGAGCGCCTCAGCGCTGGCAGTATTGCAGCATCTCTCACGTTGGCCGGCGGCATATGGTCGGGCGCCTCTGTTTGCACGGGACATCCTGCACTGGTTTGTTCGCCAGCATGTCATCGGGACTCCGGAGTTCGTGTTGAGCCTGTTGGAAGAACAAGGCACGCTAGAGGGAATCGATCTGGCCCGCCGGCTCCTGACACAACCCGCACACGAGGTGCTGAATGCGCAAGCGTCCGAGTCCGAGGTGATGAACCAGCTTGCCGTTGCCGTGAACCGCATGGGCCTGGCCGGGATATGGTTGATCATGGAGGGCCTGGAGCCATGGGCGGAAGCCCAAGACCCAGGGCTTACTTCCATGCTGACGGGTTTGCTATCGATGCTAGCATTATTCGAGGTGCGGGGGCTATCCATGAAGCTCATTTTGCCGACCACGCTGGAAGCGACGCTTGTGTCGTGCCCCGCCGTCAGCCGCCTACGACTGCATCCGGTTCTGCTCACCTGGGACGCTGTCACGCTAAAGTGGCTGGTGGAGGCGCGGCTCGCAGCGTTGGCGGGCCGTGACTCCTTCGCTTTGAATGAGTTGTGCGACGCGCCTGAGTTCGCAGATTGGCTTACCAAGTACGGCGGTCTTGTGCCGCGCGGCTGGTTGGAGCTGGCACACACGATCGTGCGCCAGTACTTGTTAAATCACGATACACGACCGCTGACAGCCGATGAGTGGGAAGAAGCCTGGCACAACGATCCACCCATGCTGCGTATTGACATTCCCGCCAGCCGGGTATACCTGGGTTACTTCGAGGTCAAAGACCTGAAAATGGCCCAATATCGCTTGTTGCGCTACCTTTACTTGAACCATACGCGGTTTTGCACGCGCAGCGAGTTGTATTACCGCGTTCATCTTAACATGACTCGCGAGCCAACGCCTGAGGATGATGATTACCAGGAGCAGAAGAATTGGGGGGGGACAATCGATACACTGATTTGGCGCTTACGTAAAGCGATCGAGTCAGATCCGGAATCGCCGATCTACATCGTTTCGGACCGCGGAAGGGGTGTACAGCTTCGGCACGCCAGGTGACCTCTGTTCTGCTGAGAGGTAAATGTGAGGTTTCTGTAAGATGCGCGAGAGAGCCTTCGTCAGTGCCGTAATCGTTTACAGAGGCTACAGTCTAGCAAATCATTACGGAGAGTGATCCAACTTTTAACTTGTCTACGACAGCGACAATAACGGCATAATAATCCTGCTTTCCTGCAGGACACCATGTGTGTCTTGCGTGGGGAGCAGCCCGGATCACGGATCACATTGAGGGAGGTTAACCGGCACTCGCATGTCTCTAGGGTCACGGCCCAGCGCACCGGAATGGGTGCACCTTCTGTCTTTCCGCTTCGATCCGTTTGAGCATCTCGAAGCGTCGGCCGACCCATACCTAGCGAAATACTTCATCAGCCCCACGCCTCAATATATTGTCACGCTCGACGCGCCTTTGTTGGTGTTGGCTCCACCAGGCGCTGGCAAAACAGCTCTATCGATTTATGTTGCCCGATCCTGCTGGTTAGGTGCAGGCGCTCAACATCCATTTCCGCTTTTCTATACATTCCCAAAATACCTTAATGGCCGATCGGCCCCTACTTTCGCGGATCACACAGTGCACCTGGCGCATGCGGCAGCGGCAGCTTTGCTAATCAGCCTTGCGTTTCGCCCCGAACTGTACCTTGCCCTGCGGCCAACCGACCGGCGGGCCGTTGCATCGGCGTTGCAACGGGACCTGCGGCATTCCTTATCCCATTGCCTGCGCACCCTGGACGAGAATGGCAATGTTGTAGACCTAGCCGACCAGCTTGACCCCAGTTATCGGCTGTCCGATCCCCCAAAGCCTGCACAAGTCCGCGAATTCGTTGCGGTGCTGAAAGCATCCACGCCAAGCGAAACATCTCACACCAGCACCGAGTTCGAGGAATGGATTGAGCTTCTGTTAGGGAGACTGGGGTTCGAGAGCATCTATGCGCTGTGTGATGGCATCGATGCCTTCCCCGAGACTGCAGCAGCCAGGACGGATGTAGCCGATGCTTGGCTGGCTCCGTTGCTCGATCATGTTGAGACATGGGCCGGCAGGCGCGTGTATTTAAAAGCATTTCTACCCATTGAATTGGAAAGCTATTGGCGAACACATCATTTGCGACGAACATCCAGCCTGCCGGGCTTCCGGCTGGACTGGACGGTCGAGCGTCTTTCTCAGGCGATTCGAAAGCGCATCGAGGTGGCCTCAGAGGGCAAGTTCGACAGTCTCGATGCGATCAGCAGCACGGCGATCCGCGATCTTGAGACTTTGCTGGCGAGCCAGGTTCCGCCGCTCCCACGTGAGGTTCTGTGGGTCGCCCGGGAAACCCTGCGCGCGTTTAGCCAACGAGTAGGGGGGCGCGTTGGCAGCGCTCTGGAGCCGGAAGACGTGGCCGCTGGCCTGGCAGCGTACCGCCAGCAGCGGTCTGGATCACTTTTCGGCCAGCTTGGCGACAGGCTTCCCCCAGCCTTACCACAACAGGGCGCGTTGACGACCGTATCTCTTTAGGCGAACCATGAACACACCACCCGTATCCATCCCTGGGTATGCACCCGAGACCTTTGTCAACCGCGAGGCCGAAATCGAACGGGTGAGGCAGGCCATTCGGGTCATTCGCGCGGGGAATGGAGACACCAGAGGCTTATCTGCCGAGGGTAAGGAGGGTGCACCAATACGGCGTACCATCATCTTTCAGGGCATACGGGGTGCTGGTAAGACCTGGCTGGCCTTGCATATCAAGCGATTCATCGCCAAGGAGTTCCAAGAGGCTACTGCTGTTCTCGTCAGGCTCGACCCACGCCTGGACGGATTGTTTGAGATTGTCCCAGGCTGGGAGCGCGAGTGTGTGGCCAATCCGGGCCGTAAAGAAGCGGCTGCCGCAATCCTTCGGTGGCTGGTCAATGAGTTGAAGCCAGGCGCGGACGCAGATGCAAGCGAGGCCGACCTGGCGAACTGGCTGGCACAAAGAGTTGCTGGCCGGTTTGAATCCCCGAAGGTTTTCGTTCTGGTCGTGGATTCGGTATACGAAGCCGACTGGAATCTGCTGGAATCGCTGGAGCATCTTGTGCTTGGGCCACTGGCACAGATCAAGCGCACACTCATAGTGATGACTGGGCGTGGCAAGCCCTATCCCTGGGAATCGCCTTACCTGCGCGTAAACGCCCATTTCATGGACCTGCAACCGTTCGACGAACAGCACATCGCCCTGCAGACGAAGGCGCAAGCACCGGAGAGTCAAGTTTCTCCCAACGTGATCAAGCAACTGGGCGGAGGGATACCGCTCACCAACTATCTGCTGGCGCTCAATCCGGATGATCTGAACGGTGCTCTGGAAAACCTGCTTGAGTTTGTGCCGCTGGGGCGGCGACGGCGCATCCGGCGCTATCTTGAGGCATTGTGCATACTGGCGGATGGCTTTCGTGAAGAAGAGATGGTGCGACTGCTGATCGAGCGATTCAAAGGTGTAGGCGAATTTGCGGAGCTTTACGCGAAATTGATGCACAGCCAGCAGGCAGCGCTGCGCGTTGCCAGAGATGTGCGAGACGAATTGCTCCAATACAGCCTGGTGAACTGGAAAGAGGGACGTTTCAGACTTGACGAAGCCCTGCGTCACGTCACTGAGACATACTTGAAGCGGGACCAACCGAAAACCTGGATCGGGCTGCGGCAGTGCGCGCTGGAGGTTAACCAGCAGTGGGCGGACAGGTTTCCTCAATATCGCGAGTTTTACGAGCGACGAGCGCGCGAGCATCAACTCGCCCTGGAGGGCGCCTCGATCCGGGATTGACACAAACATTAATGCACGAATGGCTCGATCCATCAAGTGAAGGGGAGGCGCATTTTTATGGCGCATTCGACAGACTGGCATGAGGAGTTCACCGGTTCGTACGCCACGCCGGAGCACATCGGCCGGCAGGAGATTCAGCAGCAGATCAAGGCTGCATTCGAGGGTGAAACCGGCGGGCCGTGTGTGGTATTCGTCACTGCGCGAGGCGGCATCGGCAAGACGCGCCTGCTCAACCACGTATTGAAAGACAGTTTCTTCAACGGCGACCGCTGGCGGCGCGCTGCCAGCCTGATCGACTTCTACCATGTTCAACACCATGCTACAGTCGGCCTGGTCGAGGCTATCTTCGACGTTCTGGCACCACATGCGACCGGCTCATTCAGGAACTACACGAAAGCTTGGGAGGATTTGGATAAAGCGCGCGTCACCGGCGAGGGGAGCAGCGCCGAAAAGCGCGAGGCGATGCTGAACGCCTTCGCAGCCGACCTGAAAGCGCTATCGCAACTTCAACGGGTTGTGCTGGCCTTCGATACTGCCGAGCGTCTGGTGTACAACATCGTCGATGTCACAGCGTCGCAGACTGCCGAATGCTGGGAGTGGCTCAAGAGAAGTCTTCCGGATTGGGGCGATGTGGTATTGGTGATCGCGGGGCGCCCACCGCAGACTGGCGTGTTGCGCCAGCAGATGGCTGCGACCGGTGCGTGCAAGGTCGTCTCGCTCGAATTGCGTCCGTTCGAATCCGACGAGGCGCGCCAGTACTTTGAGGCCGTGGTCAAGGCAGCCCGAGCCGGGGGGGATAATAAAGTCGCTGACCGCGTGGCCGCACTCGGCGACGACACCGACATGTATGAAGTGGCACGCATCTACGCGGGAGGTCACCCGGTGACCCTGGCATTGCTGGTCGACTACTTGAGTGTGATCGGCAAGCTGCCTGAGATGCTGCGCACCTCGCTGGCCGAAGCCCGCCGGCTGGTTAAATTGGACCCCGATGGGATGCAGAAAACGCTTCAACGCGAGCTGGTCACGCGATTGGCCGAGGCCAAAGGTTACGGTGACGCCTTGCGCAAGCTTGGGCGCGCCACAAAAGGCGCCGATGCAGCGCTGCTGGGCAAAATGCTCGGCATGGCCGAAGATGAAGTGGTGGATACGCTGGAGCGCATGCGGAACCTATCATTCGTCAAGACCCGACGGGCCGATCACCGCATCTTTCTGCATGACGAATTTTACGCCCTGTTGCAGCGCGAGATATACAGTGACCCCAGTGATGCCGAGGCAGCGGAAACGGATTATGGCGTGATCCGCGCGCACTACGACGAGCTGCTCGCTGGCTGCATCCAGTCGCTGCAAGATCTGTACCGGGGAGTCATCGATCGCAACGAGAGACTGCGCCGGCAGGACTTAATCGACCTGTTGACCCAACGACAGACACTCCAGGTCGAACTCGTGCATTACGTGTTGCGTGTCAATGCCGACGAGGGATTCAAGCTGTATTACCGCTACTTGCGCGAGTCAATTCTGTCCGGCGAAGATTCGTTTCAGAGCCAGTTACAGGCCGAAATGCTCGATTTTCTGGCGGCAAAGGACCCGACGGGTCAGGCATCTGTTGTGGCCGGCATCGACCGCAGCATGGTGCTGTTCCTCGCCCAACTGAATGTGCTGCTCAAGGCCTACGCAGTGCGCGACTACCAGAATGTTCTGCAACAAGCCGAGCACCTGCGCATGACACATGCTGCGAAGGGTACGTCCGATCCGCTGGTGAACGAGGCGGCTATAGAGATATGGGAGGCCTACGCGTTGACCGATCTCAGCGTTGAAGGTAACCTGCAGAAGGCAGGCTCGAAGTTCGATAGTGCCCTCGAAAAGATCAAGCGTGTCGGGAGCGCAATTGGCGTTGAGAGCAAGGGATCGCTATCACCTGCGGAATGGCGCCGGCAGGCAGTGTTAGGGCTGATCTACCACGGTCGCGGGTATTTAAGATGGTTGCGCGGGGATATGCGGGCCGCGATTGCGGAATATCAACAGGCAGCCATTTGTCACCGAGCGGTTGACTGGCCCTTTGATGCTGCGGCCACCTCGAACGACATGGGCTTTGCTCGCGCAGAGCAGGGTGAGATGTCCGCTGGATATGACCTGGTGAACGATGGATACCAGTTGCGGTTGAAGCTAGGATTTGGCGCGCCGGTGGGCTACAGCCTGTCCACGCTGGCGGCGGTCCGGCTGCGGCAGGGTGAGTATGCCCAGGCGGGCCAACTGGCCGACAAAGCGGTGCGTCTGTTCCGCGCCCTGGACAACAAACGCGGCATCGGCATGGCGCTATTCGAGCTTGCTCAAGCTACCCGCCGTCACGCCATGGCTGATGAGATGTTATCCCCCAATGAGAAGGTGCGCCTGTTGCGCGAAGCCCGCGACTACGCGCGCGAATCTTATGGGCACTTCAGGGATTTAGGCGAGGCACATCGCAAGATGGATTCACGGATATCCGAGGGCGTGGTGCTGCGCGACTGGGTGCGAGTGCGTACCGAGCATCCTGGCCGAGATGACGTGGAACGCTTGTTTAACGAGAGTCGTGCAGCGTTGGAGGAAGCACTATCCGATCGGGACACCGCACTGTTTCGCAAGCTCGACGCAGCCGTCAACCTGGCCTTTCTGGGCTTGTATCGAGGAGACGACCAGGTCTTAGGTGAAGGCAGGCAAAGGGCCAATAGCCTTATTCCGGATGAGTACCGCATTGCACACCATTCGGGACAGCCTGCCATTGGGCGTGATGTGGCACAAGCCATGATGTGGCCCCAATTAGGACGGCTGCATACGCTGAACGGACGTCACGCGCTCAAACATTTTAGCGAGACCAGAGATCCATCCGTTCCAGTGGCTAGCCAGACCAACCAGTACCTTCAGGAAGCAGCTCGCGAATTCACTTTGTGTTTCGAGTACAACGCCTTGTACGGAGAAGGTCATCCGGGCTTCCGAGATGTTCAGCGAGATCTTTTTAGAGAGTTTAAGACGCTCAGCATCCGCCAGTTGAGGATGGTCAAGGAGGCCGTAGAGCAAACTGAGCGCGACTACAATCTGGGTCGCTCGTACCTTCGGCATTTTCTGGATCAGCGAGCACTGTGGGTAGAAGAGATGTAGCCGAGAGTGTCTAATATGGCATGACAAGTTGAGCTCTTGAACGGCAGAGCAAGCGATAGCATCTTGTCTGACCATCAGACCGACATATATAACAGGTAAATTGCTGCCCGAAGAACATTCGTTCAGGTCAGGGGGGTTTTTGCCCTCTCGCCCAAGTTGAACTACAATCATTTGGGTCAATGTGGATCTGTGCTACCTGGGAGGGGAAAAAGGACATGTCCGAACCTGTTATTCTCGTTGGCCATCCAGCGGGAGTACCTCGAGCACAGTGCAACTGCGCTTGTACTGAAGTAACGGTCGCGCCGTCACTGGTGTTCCCGCCAGCCACCAACACACTCTGGCAAATCGCGCCCGGCCTGCACCGCGACCATTTGCCGGATGGCTACGAACTGGTTTTCGACTCATTCGGCCCGGCACGGGTGTATGCGCTGAATGCCCCGGCTCGCGATATCCTGAATGGCTTTGCCACTCCGCGCAATTTGCACATGATCGGCGCTACAGCGGGCGGCATCTCGGACGAGGCTTCTGCCTGCGTGCGTCGCCTCATTGATCTGGAACTGCTTCATCCCTTTAATGGGTGTACAAAGCTTACGCCGCAACCGCCAGACACGCTCACTGCCTGGCTGCACGCGACGAATGCCTGCAACCTGCGCTGTACATACTGTTATGTGGGCAAGTCGGCCGAACAGATGGACGAGGCGGTCGGCAGTGCTGCTCTGGAAGCCGTTTTTCGCTCTGCCACACGGCATGACTTTCGCTCTGTACACCTCAAATATGCAGGAGGCGAACCCACGCTGAACTTCGCGTTGGTGAAGTCGCTGCACTGCCGCGCGCTGGAGATGGCCACCGGCACCCGGCTGGCCCTGCATGAGTCTGTCTTGAGCAACGGTGTGGCACTGACGAATGCCATCGTGGACTATCTGCGCGATGAGGGCATACACCTGATGATCTCGCTGGATGGTCTCGGCCAAGCCCATGATGCACAACGCCCATTCGTGAAGGGCCGAGGCAGTGCCGCGCATGTTGTGCGCACCATCGACCGCGCGATTGCACGCGGGTTGCGTCCGGACTTGTCGATCACCGTTACAAGCAACAGCGTAGCGGACTTGCCGCAGGTGGTGGCGTTTGCACTGGAGCGCGGGTTGCGCTTCAACCTCAATTTCGTCCGAGACAGCGATCATGCGCCTGTGCGCCTATCCGCAGATGATCAACAACGTATTCTGGATGGTGTTCTGGCAGCGCTGGCAGTCATTGAGTCGCGCCTGCCACGTGAACGGTTGATCGATGGGCTGGTCGACCGTAGCAGCTTCCACCATCCACATACCAATGCCTGCAACGCCGGACAGAGCTATCTCGTCATCGATCATCGGGGGCGCATTGCGCCCTGTCATATGACCATCGACCGCGCCGTCACCAATACGCGCGACCCTGATCCCATCCATACCCTGCAATCCGACATCTCCGGCTTTCCTCATCCTTCTGTGGACGCCCGAGAGGGCTGCCGCGAGTGCATGTGGCGTTACTGGTGCGCCGGTGGGTGTCCGTTGCTCGCACGGCGGGTTTCTGGCCGAACAGACACCGCCTCCCCATTCTGCATCATATACAAGGTACTGTTCCCTGTCGTGTTGCGCCTGGAAGGTTTGCGCCTGGTGAAATGGGTTGCACCAGTGGCGTAACTGTTTCACCTTCACCTTTACCCTCGTCTCTGCCCGATCCATCTAAGCCACCGGAGAGCAGCTATTTCTGCTCTCCGGTTTTACTGTGAGACGTTTGAGAGGATGCGGTGAGGGCATCTCCATCCCAGGGTGATCCTTGAGCGAGGCTATTGTGGCCTATGCAACAGGGAGCCGTCGACTCCGAATGGCAAGTGTTGCTGTAAGGTATGTCCATCAACACTGATCCCAATGTCTGTTGGAAGTCCGAAGCATGATCGGTTGTGTTTCAAATAAGTATAAGGAGGTGGTTCTCACAAGGCGCTGAAGCGTGATGGCAAAACCCAATTCAACCCAGGACGGGGCAAAAGGAGGTCGCCTATAAGCAATACTCGCTGACTTAACACAAGCCAAACGGAGAGCGGCGCGCCGCCACAGACGTAGGATCCTTAACTATGAGAACACTCTCTTGGCTGCACTGTCGTTCATGTGCTGCACATGGGGCAGGCAGTCATGATTGTCCGTGATCGTGACAGCACCTGGCAGTATTTTGGAGGCAACATGACATCTCTAATTCTTCTCGTCCTTGCTACTGTCGTCAGCATACTCATCGTCCTCACATTGTGTGTCGCCTCGCGAGCATCAGAGGTAGCAGACGACATGAACGGCTGGTACAGTGACAACGGGCCGCCGTATCCCATGGCGCGCGGAAGCCCTGCGGCTTCTACGGCAAAGGCAATTGCCATCCCGATGTTGGTTGTTCTGGTGGGCCTCTTTGTCATCATCATGCAGCAGCCACATTGACGGCCAGCTAAGTGACAACTTAATAGCTTAATGAGAGCAGGGCTGGCAACAGCCCTGACTCGCTGTACAGACTACTGTCGTCATCTGCGCGCCGCTATTAGGCTTGTAATGTCTTGTGCTGAACATGCTATGTCAAGATACTTCTGGCAGATTCATGCCTGCAGCGCTGTGCGCTCAGTACAAGACGTAGGCATGGATGCCGAATCGCTTCTTCGATAGAGAAGATATTGAGCCGAGGACTGAGGCCACGCGTCTCTGAGCACCACATACGCAAGCGGTCGGGGTTGGTACCAGTCTTCACGTCTTGCGCAGCTTCGACGCCGGTCACTTCCGTGCCAGACGTAAAACGAAAGAGAGCGGAACCTTTGCTCTCTTTTCGTTTACAGATCTGCCCATTCCAAACTTCATGCTAGTTCTCTCCTACTCCAGTTTCCGCAATGAAGTGCTCGCTGGCATAGCTTTGATCTCCGTCCAAATGCGACCATTGCTCATCCTCCGCTTGCTTTAGGCACACGTCGAGCATTTCCAGGTGCGGACAGGCGCAATTACTTCAAGTGGGTATTGAGTGGACTGTTTACTGACATGGCATGCCCGCCGTGCTTGCTGCAGATGGGATCAACTCTTCGACGCTGCGGGCGAATGCTTCAGCCTCTATGACTGAGGGCAATCTATGCCGCCGACCTCAGAACGAACCCCGCCGCTTGCCTCAATGATGACGAAGACACATCCATGCCGAGGCGGCTGTGGGGTGTAGGTGTGCTGCGGGTCAGGTGGGTTTACCTGCCATTCGCCTTCAAAGAGAACGAACCACACTTGGGTGTATGGTGGCCTGTCTTCGTAGGCGATTTCCCCTGGTCGCCTGACGCGCTTCTGAGCATCACTGAGGCTCAATGCTTCGACCGATATCACCGTGGGTTCACCTGCAGAGCTGAGCCGTTTATGTCCGAGATTTACCCTTGCGGCAATGACTGCATGAAGCTTGCCCTCAATCGGTGCGCCGGATCGATACGCATCCAATGTGGCCTGGGGAATGGGTGTCAGGAATGTCGTGTCCGGCGTGCCTTGGATCGGTTGTGTTACGCTGGCACAGCCAATCAACATCATCACAGTAATGGCGGTAAACACAGCCGTGACTGCCGTCGCACTCACCCGGTAGAGTTGGATAGACCCTCGCATGGTAGAACTATAGCCATTTCCTGCATTCGGCCAGATCCTTCAGCCATGCCGGCTCGGATATCCCTGATTCCTGTTCCCAATTGCCGAGCAATGTGATGCGGCCTTGTGCATTTGTTGAGAAGCCCCAGTAGGCATGTTCAGTGCAACCCTCGGGACAGGCACCACTGGCGGCATCAAAAACGTAGAAGTAGGTCTCACCAGTGATCGACAGGCAGACGTCACTGCCGTTCCCGATCAAGTGGTCGGGCTGCGCGAAACTGACATGTGGAAGCTTGGCGTATTCCTCCGCGACGAGGGGAATGTTGTAATACCCGGTGAGCGTCAGTACGGTGATGCCGGTGTTGTTCTCAGTCTCCGTAGCGCGTGTTTAAGTCATCCCAGGACCGATAGGTATCTTGCTCTACGATTGTATTGCCTCCTTCGTCGAAACCTATCAGTAGATGATGCGGGTCCCAGGCAGACCTCGCCTTGATGTCCGATACCAACGGATAGGCCGCGCGGATAGCCGCCAGATCGGACAGGACACGGCCATAAATGGTGGGTGGTGGCTCAAGGTCCCCGCTCGCCTCAATCGCAAGTTGTGCGGCTTCGGTGTTCAAATTTACGGTTTGAGTGCTGGCGACCGAAGTCGGCGGTAAGGTCGGGCGGGTCAGTGGATACCCACAAGCTGCTAACAGACTCATCATCAGAAGGGCTATAACACTGATGCACTTCATCATACATTCTCTATGCTTGTCACAAAGCGCATGGGCCAGAGTAGCATGTGACAACATGGTGTCTTCATATTGTTAAGGCAACCAGGGAAATCGTCAAGCTATCGTTCTCGCCGTTCGTATCGGACTGTGCAAGTTGGGTTCGAGCTATCCGCATGCGTTGTAACGACTGGCACCTCGATCTGCCGGACGCCGGCTGACTACAGTGTAGCTATTGAAAAGGGTGCATTTCAATATGGGGGCCAATAGGTTGCCGCGTGGTGTAGGGCAAGCTAACAGCTTGCCCTACCTCTGGGCTTTCAGTTGTCAGATGTCAGTAGGGCCTGACGACCGGTTGTCAGCCCGTTTTGACAACTGACATCTGACAACAGTTGTCAGGTGCGGCCTGACAACCGCTGACAACTGAGCGTAGGGAGGTGGCTTCCATAAGGTCGTGCGGGTGTCCTTTAAAAAGATGGGGGTTGCCAAATAGAACATTTGTGCTATCATTGTTGGGAAGTTTTATTGGGATGGATTCACTTGAGAAGCGATGTAATGGCGGGTATGACGTCGATCCAAAGGCTCATCTCAACGGAAGCACATGGCTGCATCGTCAACCTGAACAGTTGTGCACCAACCTGGCATGCGGCGCTTTCGTAGGCTGGCGAATCCGTTGGATGAGGTGACACATGCCGAAAACGTTTTATGCTGTACTGGTAAACTCACTGGCTGCTTCGATTACGAATACCTTCGTCTGGTTTGCCGTCACCTTTTGGGTGTATCTCGAAACGAGGTCGGTGATCGCCACATCCGTCATGGCAGGCGTATATACCACGACGGTTGCCCTCTCTGGATTCTTTCTTGGGTCTCTTGTGGATCGGTATAAGAAGAAAGCAGTGATGATGCTTTCGAGCATCTGCTCCTTCTTTTTATTCCTTCTCGCCGGCATCATCTTTGTTTCTACCCCACCCGATGTCTTCAAAGATCCTTCCAGCGTCAATCTTTGGATCTTCATCGTGCTCGCGCTCGCCGGCGCGATTGCCGGCAATCTGCGCGGGATAGCGCTTGCGACGCTCGTGACGATCCTGATCCCCGAAGAGCGCAGAGACAAGGCAAACGGTCTTGTCGGAACGGCGAATGGCGTGGCGTTTCTCGCCGCTTCCACATTTAGCGGCCTGGCCATCGGCTTTCTAGGCGTATTTTGGATGCTTGCCAGCGCGATCGGGCTGACCCTTTTGGTCGTCGTCCATTTATGGACGGTGTCGATTCCTGATAGTTCTGACATCGACATCGCCCACAGCTCTCAAAAGGAAGTGCCCCAAGCCGAAGCTCAAACGAACAGCATCGACATCCGCGGGACGATTCGAGTCATACAGCTTGTGCCGGGGCTTTTCGCGCTCATCTTTTTTCACACGTTCAACAATTTCCTAGGCGGCGTCTTCATGTCCCTGATGGATGCGTACGGCTTGTTGCTCGTTTCGGTGCAGGTATGGGGCGCTTTGTGGGGTTTCTTGAGCCTGGGCTTCATCATTGGCGGGTTGGTTGTGGCAAGGAAAGGCTTGGGGAAGAACCCGCTGCGAACGCTCTTTCTGGGAAATATCGTCATGTGGACGATCTGCGTTTTCTTTACGATGCAGGCGTCCATCGTGCTCCTGACGGTCGGTATGTTCATTTGGCTGTGCCTGATTCCGGTCGTCGAAGCCTCGGAGCAGACCATCTTACAGAAAGTGGTCCCGCCTGAACGCCAGGGACGGGTGTTCGGGTTTGCCCAAAGCGTCGAGCAGGCGGCGACGCCTCTCACGGCTTTCCTGATCGGCCCCATCGCACAAATGGTGTTCATCCCATTCATGACGACAGGCGCTGGCGTGGATCTGCTGGGTGCCTGGTTCGGCACCGGCACTGATAGAGGTCTCGCGCTGTTGTTCACCGTTACCGGATTCATCGGGCTGATCGTCACGCTGATGGCCATGCGGTCCTATGCCTATAAAACGTTATCGGGGAATTATCAAGAGCAAGCGCTGGAAGTCGCGTTAAGTGAGTAGCATTTCTCGACGCCCCTATGCTGGAGGACAAGTGATTGACAACAGATAGGGTGCGACACTTCCAAACGGTGAGGAACTACCATGAAAAGTAATGAGCGCGATCAGCAGGAAAGCGACCTCCCGATTGAGTTGGCCCAGCCTGCGCGACGAGCGCTTGTCGCGGCGGGTTACCTGCGACTTGAGCAGTTAACCCTGCTCAGCGAGGACGAGGTCAGGCAGTTGCACGGCATAGGGCCGAAGGCGCTCGATCAGCTCGGCCGGGCCCTCGGGAGCGAGGGCCTCTCGTTCGCCGGGAAGAGATAGACCGTATCGCCAGTCGCAGCGCCGGCGTGAGTGCCGCTTGCCTTCCCAATCATTCATTGTAGAAGTAGAGACGCGCTGTAGCGCGTCTCTACTCATTTCAGCCACTAAGGTTTCACAGTTCGCTGGATTCAAGACTTTAGCCGGTGACGCCGCCTGACTGAATCCTCGGTGCCAACGAGATCGCGTCCCTCCGGCTAAAGTCGCCGTTCAAAGAACGGATGACTCCAGGAAAGTGCGGAACCCATCTTGCTTATCTGACATTTCAGTCCGTCAGCCGTATACTTTTCATACAGCGGTGCCTATTCACTGCCAGTGCAGTGATAAGCCGGAGTGGGGTGGAACCGCATCTGCAAAGCCTGTATGACGAGCCGGTGCCGGGCGTCGTATCGCCATCACCTGCACCGGATGCTCAGGGAGCCGTTTTGCCAGCCCGGTTTGCATCACGCTTGCAGGTAGTCCGGGTGGCCATCAGCGTTTCAAGGAGACTCATGTCAAGATACAAGCATCTGCATGTGTTGGCAGCAGTCTTGTTGATCATCATGGGCGCGACCGTGTCCACAGGACAGGTGGAGGCTGTGTCGCCTGTCATCACTTCGGGCCCCCCACGCCCGCCCACTGAGATTGTTCCGCCGGTTCAACCGCCCCCAGCATTGACCCATGTGCTTGGCCTGCCTGCCATCAAGGCGGTGTTGTTGGTAGGGCCCATCGACGGCAATGATGGCAGTTGGACCCGCCAGGAAATCGCTAACATGGAACTGGCTGCCGCGGTGCTGGAAGCACATGGCGTGACTGTCCACCGCTTCTATCCTGGGACAGACACCTTCGCCGGCATCGAACAGGCCGCCCAGGGAGCCCATTTTCTGCTCTATCGTGGTCATGGTGTCTATGATGGCAATCTGCCTCATCCGAATGTTGGAGGATTTTCTCTGAGTAGTGGCTACTATTCCCCTGAGCGCATCCGGCAAAATCTGCATCTGGCATCCAACGCGATGGTCATGCTGTACGGTTGCTTCACCGCCGGGTCATCTTCGGCTACGGGTGATGAACATGACATCGGCATCGCGGAAGCCAGTCGCCGCGTGGCCCAGTACGCCGATCCTTTTTTCGATGCTGGGGCGGCCGGTTATTATGCGAACTGGTTCGGAAATGCCTTTGAACAATTTTTGACGAATCTCTTCGCCGGCCGAACGTTGGGCCAGGCTTACGAAAACTACTTTGACTTCAACCCCAATACGGTTTATCGCACCACGCATCCCGATCACCCTGCCATGTCGATGTGGGTTGACAAGGATAACTGGGGCTACTGGCAGTATAACAACGCGTTCGTGGGCAGGTCTGATCGGACGCTGCAGGATCTTTTTACGCCCGAACTGGGTGGGCTGCCGGCAGCGGTTCGCTTCTCCTACAGCATTCCATACCATGCTTTCCTGGCTGGTGTTTATGTGTTGATGCCGAAGAACACAGGAAGTTCAGCCACATTAGACTGGCAGGTCACTACGGATCGCCCATGGCTTCACGTTACGCCGCAAAGTGGCAAGACGCCACAGGGTTTTACATTAACGGTAGCCGGGTTTGATGTGACGACGGTTGCCACGTACAGCGGGTTCATCACGGTCGCCGCATCCGGGCCGGCACCCGTCTATCACTCGCCTCAAGTTCTGCCGGTCACTCTGGAAGTGATTGACCGTTCTTTCGAGCACATCTATCTGCCGCTCATATTGCGCCAGATGGCGCAGTAACCGGGGTGCCATGAACATGGATGCGCTTGAAGGGTGGCTGAGGCTGTTGGGCGGGATGGCAGTGCTTCTGACGCTGAGCACGATTTTCGCCGGGCTGTGGCGCGGGTGGCGTCATCCGCTGGGGCGAGCGTTAGGCGCGGTGCCCAGGATGCTGCGCACCCCGGTTTTCTACCTGGTCGCTGGCGTGCTGTACTTCGGCTTATGCGCCGTCATGTGGCTGCCGCTTCCGATAGAGCTTTCTCCGGCGATCCGCATCGTCTCACTGGTGGTCGGAGCATTGCTCTTCTTCTCGGGATTGGCGCTGGTCTTGTGGGGGCGGCTGACCCTGGGCCGGCTGTACAACGTGTCGTACAGCTTCGGCGTGCAATTGTATGCCGATCATCGGCTGATCACGCACGGCCCGTTTGCAATCGTGCGCCACCCGATGTATCTGGGCATCTTGCTCACTGGGCTCGGGGGCATCCTGCTCTACCGCACCTGGACGCTCGTGTTCCTCGCCGCTAATTTCCTGGGGCTGCTCATCCGTGCGCGGCGGGAGGAGCAGGCGTTGGCGGCGGAGTTCGGCAAGGCATGGCAGGACTACTGCCGGCGCGTGCCGGGGTTCGTGCCGCGAATCGGGCTGAAACGGAGATGACAGGAGCATTTCCGAATGAGTGTACGGCGCGTTCGAAGCCTTACAGAGCGAAACCCAGGCGACGCGTGGGCGCTGTGCATGCTCCGCCCTGAGAACATGAATCCACTGGCTCAGGAGCGTGGTTTTGCCGAAACCGGGCGGCGCAGAGAGAAGAACAAGGCGGCTGTTCACTGCCTGAGTAAGCCGTTCCAACAAGCGTGGCCGTGGGAGGAGGTCGGGGCGTGCAGGCAGGATATGGAGCTTCGTCGTCAGGAGCGGGTCCTGACGAGGCATTTCTGCTAGTCCGTTGGATGGCCAGAGCGTCTGCATGGGTAGCTCCAACTTATCCGCCCACGCTCGTGTGGTCGCGCAGATGATGGTTCTTACGATGGTGCGCGTGGCGGGTTCACACGGCCCACTGGAGGATAACCGGCCTACGACTTCAGTCTAGCACACATCCGCCGGGTAACGAAGGCGATACCAGGCTGGCCCTCGCTTCATCACACTCCTCGTCGACGCCGAGTGGATGCAGAAAAATCGTTTCGTTGCGCTGCAATCGTTCCGTGACAACGTTGACGATGTCACGCGAGCGGGCTAAGCGTGCCTCCGCGTGGCCGACCCTGCCTCGACGTTGGAGCCCCTTCGCCTCGAGCCACTCATCGACAAGATTGAAGTTCTGACAACAATGGTCGATCTCGGCATATGCCAACCGCGTGAGCCGTCCCGCTTTGAGAACGAGGATGTGTTTCTTGCGCCGATAACGGACCCCGGCCAGAGATTCAGCCAGATGGATGGTTGTGTTGGCATCGTGACCAACGCCGAGCAGAAGCACTTGTCCATCGCGTTCATAGACCCGGCCTACCGGGCTATCCAGGCCGTGTGGTACGTCGACGGGGTGCGGCGCGGTAATGCGGGCCGCTTCAGGCCCCTGGGCGCTGAAGGCGTGTGGGCTGTCGCTTCTCAGGACGTTCGGCATCTGCCAGTAGGTATTGGCTACGACCCCCATGTGGACACACGGTGTTCTCTGCGGGTCGAAGGGGTGATCGTCGTCATCGGTCATGCTTGGCATGACCAGTGTACCCGCCGGCCCCAGGGTTGCCTGCAAAGCCTCGATCAAGCCCACGGGCCCACGTTCAATGGGCCTCACCCGTGAAAACGAGCAATGCACCAGCAAGATACCGCCGGGTCTCACGCCCAGATCGCGCAGTTGTTGTGTCAATTGCTTGTGGGAAAGGGTCTCAAGGGTTTCGTGTTGCATGTTGAGTGTCCAACCACCCCTCGTGTAGTCCATTTTAGTGGATTCAAGTCAGTAACCAATCCGGCGATTGAGTCTAAACTTGTATTGAGGCGATGATAGCGAATCCGCCGGGACGAATGCCGCATGGCGCGGAGAGGGTGTAGAACGGAGAGCTCATGCTCAAGACAGACCAATTGACAAAACAATTCCCGGCACCGAATGGCAAGACGGTGCTGGCCGTCGATCACCTCGACCTGGAAGTGGACGAGGGACAGGTGTTTGGCTTTCTCGGCCCCAATGGCGCCGGCAAGACGACGACGGTGCGCATGCTCACCTCGCTCATCGCGCCAACCTCGGGCGAAGCGTGGGTCAATCGCTATAAAGTTGGCCGCGATGACCGCGAAATCCGGCGTACGGTCGGGATTCTCACCGAGTCGCCGGGGATGTATGACCGGCTGAGTGCCGAAAAGAATCTCACCATCTTTGCGCGTCTGTACGAGGTGCGCGATGTCAAAGGACAGGTGGAAAAATACCTGCGCATGCTCGGGCTGTGGGATCGGCGGGATGACGTGGTCGGCAATTTCTCCAAGGGGATGAAGCAAAAGCTAGCCATCTGCCGCGCACTGTTGCATGAGCCCAAGATGCTCTTTTTGGACGAGCCAACCTCGGGGCTGGACCCGGAAGCGGCCAAGCTGGTGAATGACTTTGTGCGTGAGTTGAAAACGGAAGGGCGCACCATCTTTATCAACACGCACAACCTGGACGAGGCGGACCGGTTGTGTGACCGCATCGGGGTGATGAAGCAAAAGCTGCTGATCGTCGATTCGCCGCAGAACCTGCGGCAGCGCCTGTATGGGCGCAAGGTGGTGTTCCATCTGCGCCAGGCGCCACCCGCGGTGGTGGAACTCGTCAAGGGCTTGCCGTTCGTGAAAGAGGTGCAGTGCCTGACGACCGAGTCGGGAGACAAGCTGGTCGTCGCACTGGACGAACCCGAAACGCAAAACCCGTCGATCATTCGCAAGCTGGTGGAAGCGGGCGTGGACATTCAGTTCGTCGGCGAATTGCGCCACACGCTCGAAGAGGTCTACCTGTCGCTCATTAACAAGTAGTGCCAGCCTATGGACAAGATTCTAACGATCATCGACAAAGAGTGGGCGGAAGTGTTCAAGAACCGCGTCGTGCTTTTCACGGTGGTCCTGCTCCCGCTCGTGTTCACGATTATGCCGCTCGTCATCCTGTACACGATGGAAACGGCCGGGCCCGGCGGCGCGGTCAGCGAGATGCCGCCCGAATTCACGCGCATGTGCGGCGACCTGCGCGGGACGGCCTGCACGCAGGTCTTCATCATCTATCAATTCATGCTGTTGTTCATGCTGCTCCCGCTCGCCATCCCGGTGGCCATCTCTGCCTACAGCATCGTGGGCGAAAAGACCACCCACTCGCTGGAGCCGCTCCTGGCGACGCCGATCACGACGGCGGAACTGATCCTGGGCAAGGGCCTCGCCGCGGCCATTCCGGCGATTGGCGCCACCTGGGTCGGGTTCCTGGTCTTCATCCTCGGCACCCGCGTGCTCGTGTCGACCCCACAGGTTTCCGCCCGCCTGCTCGACCCCGTGTGGCTCATCGGCGTCGTCGTGCTGGGGCCGCTGCTGGCCGCCGCCGCCGTGAGCATGAGTATCATCGTTTCGTCACGGGTGTCCGACCCGCGCACGGCCGAGCAACTATCGATGGTCCTGATCGTCCCCGTGCTGGGCGTCTTTTTCGGCCAGATCGGCGGATTGGTTCTGATCGACGCGGGTTTCATGTTGGCGATGGTTGCCGTCATGCTGTTGGTCGATGCAGGGCTGGTTTATCTGGGCGTGCGCCTGTTCCAGCGCGAGACGATCCTGACCAAGTGGAGGTAATCAAGATCGGGCCATGAAGAGATTCCTTTTCACCCTGGTTGTGGCGTGTCTGGCGCTTACGCCGGGGGCAAGTGTTGCCGTGGCGCAGGGTGGTGAGCTGCAGCTTCTCCTGAGCAAAAGCATGGGGTTTTCCCTCGGCAACCAAATCCAGGGTTCGTTCGACATCGCCGTGTCCGGCCCCGCGGATATCACATCGGTCACCTACATGATCGACGGCACGGAGATGGCGACGGTGACGCAAGCGCCGTTCCGCTATTCGTTCTCGACAGACAGTTACGCAGCCGGCCAACACCACTTCTCGGCGACGGCCATGACCGCGAGCGGGCAGACGTTGAAATCGAATGTGATCGATGTCGAGATGGTGACGCTGTCCGCAGGCCTGCAAGCCACCACGCGCATCATTGGCCCAATTCTCGGTATCCTGCTCGTCGTGATCGTGGTGATGGTCGCGCTCCAGGTGCTGCCGATGAGGCGTAACAGGCGCCGTTTCGAACAGGGTGGGGTACGCAACTATGGTGTGGCCGGCGGCGCCATTTGTCCCAAATGCGGGCGCCCCTTCGCCCGCAGCATTTTCGGCTTGAACATGTTCACCGGCAAACTCGAGCGCTGCCCCTATTGCGGCAAGTGGAGCATCACCCGCTCGGCGAGTATCGAGGCATTGCGGGCGGCCGAGCAGGCCGAGGTTGAGGGCGCTCAGCCCGCCGTGCGCGAAATGACGGCTGAGGAGCGACTGCGCCAGCAGATCGAGGAATCGCGGCTGTCGCGATAGCGCGTCGCATTACATCAGCCTTCAAGTGGGAATTCCCAGCGCGTCGCGTCCTGCGGGAATTGCTTCCAGGCGAACACGACTTGAGGCCGGAAGACGTACATCCCCGCCACCGTCGCATAATCTTCCGGCTTTGGCCCGTAGCCGTACTATAGCCCTTTCTTGTCTTTGGGAATCCCGTAGGCCCGGCCTGGGCTGTGGGGACGGCTCCCGGTTGGGCCGGTTGGTTGGTCGTTCTGCTTATTCTTAGCGACTCGTTTTGTGGACATAAGCCATAATTGACGCTCAAATCACGCAAACCTCAGGGATGAGCATTTGGGTCATCTGTCGCCAGCCGCTCAGTAGCAGCAGCCGTCAACAGGCGAGTATCCGCTGAAACGAACGTAATCACGGGCAATCCGGCAGCTACAAGACGCACATTGCTCTCAAGGGCCGAGGCTAATTGTATCGAGTCGTAGGCGCGCAGCGCGTAAAGCTCCAAGAGATCCTCTGCTCGTTGAACAATCTGTTGCGTCAAACCAACTACTCTGTATTCTCGACTGGCATGACGGTCAATAAGCAGCCGAGTTGCGTGGGCAGTTCGCGCGGTGATTGTGGTATCCCGTTTGCGGCGCATTGCACCTGAAACAACTTCAGCCTGCGTGATCTGGGCAATAATAATGATGTTCCCCGCACTGCGAGTAGTAATTGAACGCACCCAGGTTGTTCCCGCTTCAGCGACATAGCGTTTTACCAAGGCGCTGCTATCAAAGAAATAGTGTGTCATGGACCCTCACGTCGTTCTTCGATAATCGTATTGGAAAGCGGTGGCTGTCCTCGAAAACCCTCCTCAATTTCGCGTGCCAGCGCATCTTCATCTATATCCTCGCCAGTTAGGTCTGGAAGCTCCACGAGTAAATCACTCAGAGCAACGCGCACACGCTCCTCATCCGAGAGGATCACCAGTTGGATTTCTTCACCCTCGGATAAGTCCACCGAGTCAAGCAGACGAAGCTGTCCTTCACTGTAAACCGCACGTATTGGTTGAGACACTACATTTCACCTCCATACTTCTCCTCATTCTAGCAATTTTCCGTGTCTGAGGCAGTGCCTTCTTCCATTCACGGCATCATGCGCTCACAAAGGCCCACTGGGCAGCCGGCCGTCTTTGAATGCAGCTACCTGGTCGGGCGTGAATGGTGGTTCCCACAGATCCGGCGTCTCCTGGTAGCAGCGGAATAGATCCACGATGAAGTGGAGCCGATCGGGCAGGTCGGCCCAATCGACGGCGCCCGTCTCGCTGAGGCTGTCGGGGGTGGGATCGACCTGTTTCAGCAAGGCGCGCAGGTCAGGGCTCGTAATCTGCTTGAGCAGTGCGGGAAACTCAGCCCTCAAATCTTCGCCCAGCCGCAGCCGGACATCGTGCGGCAGGCACAGGACCATCATGTGCTCGGTGAGAAACAAACGCACCTGCCGTCGCACCAGTGTGATCAGCCGGTTGATGGCCATGTCCAACCGCGTGGGTCGCTTGAGCAAACGCCTGAGCAGCATGCCCGCATAGACCAGCCAGCCGTGATACGGGTAGAGGGTGCCCAGGAGCCGGCGCGTGTACTGATCGGGATCGATCCACCAGGCTTCGAGCGCCGCGGCGATCTCCGGCTGCAAACGCGTCTGTTCGTGCAACCCGATTTCGATGTTGGCCAGCAACATGAGCTCGGCCCGCGTCTTGGACTCACGCTCGAAGAAGGCCTGGTAGTAGCGGCTGAAGGCCTGGTGCAGGTAGCGTTGCCCTTCGGGCGGATCCCCCGGCCGAAAGGCGGCGCAAAAGCGCGCGATGGTATTGGCATCGTAGGTCAAGTCATTGAGACAGGTGAACACGAAGCGCGCGAATTCGTGGCCAATCTCCGCAAACACCTTCTGATTGCCCCGCGCGACCGCGGCGCTGGCCCGTTCGATGGCGGCGTTGGGGTTCAGCGCTTGCCACACGCTTTGATGGATCACCGCCGTATCTTGCTGGATGCCGGCCGGCTGGGCGAACGTGACGACGTTGGCTGCCGCCTGCAGGGTGGCCGGCGTGGTCGTCAAGGTATGTTCCAACGCCCGTGCGAGGTCCTCCTTGCGAATCGTTTGGCCTGCTTGCCTGGAAGCCCAGGTTGCGAAGGTGCACCAGTTGGCGTGGGTGCCGGTGCGCGTCGCAAGCGCTGACGACAGTTCGTGATAGCACTGCGTGATCTGCAGGTTGCGCAGGACTGCATCGTCGAGCGTCGCGATGCGATCAACCTCGGTGCTCGAAGGGAAGTGATCCATACCGGTGATGTGGCTCATCATCCATCTCAAACGATGTGTGTGATTGTGCTGAGGTCATTAAGGCTGAACACCGTCACCAGGCGTCGTTATGCGTGATTGGGTTGAGTGATGGGTGGATGGGTGCTTGTTGGTGTTCATTATAACGATAACGTTTTCCTTAAGCCCCACACGGCGCACCGCCGGCATCACGTCTTTCTCGCACATACTGCGCTTTATCGCCGTGGCGTTGCTGCGGCTCCTGGCGTTGCTAGCCATCGTGGTATTCGCTCTGCCCGTGGTACTCCTGCCAGCAGTACTCGACGCGCTCTTCATCACGCACGCGCATCCAGACCATGTGGGCGGATTGAACGCGTGGTGGTCGGACAGTTTTGTGCCGGGCGACCCGCCACTCGATTTGCAGGGAAAGCGTGTGTACGTTCCAAAGGCGCTCAGCCGCGCAGGCGTCGAGCCGATCATTGTGGCGCAGCCGCAAAAGATCGCGGAGGGAGTGGCTGCCATCGGGGCGATCGCCTTCTCTGACCTGTTTCCCCTCTCGCTCAAGACGCCGCAGAATGCCGAACAGGTGCTGGCGGTCAACGTCGAGGGCAAGGGCATTGTCCTCATCATGGGCTGCGGCCACCCGACGGTGGAGCGGATCGTGGCGTGGGCGCAGGCGTTGTTTGACGAGCCGGTCATCGGCCTCGTCGTCGGCCTGCACTATGAAGGGATGACACAGGAGCAGGTGCAGCCGCACATTGCCTTTGTAAAGGATCTCAAGCCGCAGCTCGTCGCGGTTTCACCTCATGACAGCAGCCCTGCGGCGCTGCAGGCGTTTCGGGAAGCCTTCCCCGATGTTTATCAAGAGCTGCAGGTCGGCCGCGCCATCACGATGCTCAAGTAGTCAGGCTGATGATCGCTTCCATCTCTGGAGAGGCGAACAGACCACGCCCGTCCGGCTTCCACTCAATAGGATCGACGAACTCCATCTCGTCCAGTCCAACCAGTTGGAAGCCGCGCGCCTGTAGACCGTCAATGATC
This sequence comes from Chloroflexota bacterium, assembly GCA_023488685.1. Lineage (GTDB taxonomy): Bacteria > Chloroflexota > Anaerolineae > J036 > Brachytrichaceae > CAIXPS01. The sequence continues at coordinate 31,733 of JAMDDR010000053.1, forward strand.
GCCGGGAGCGCCTCGATCATTGGGATGGGGCGAGCCAGACGTAACGCATCGTCGTCGGTCTCGCCACCGTCATGAAGATCGATGATTGAGCCGCCTGCCAACCGCGGATGGTTCAGGGTCGCGTCAATAATGGCCTGCGGATCGGTTTTGTTCCAATCCGCCGGGTTCACGTCGGCGTCGATGATCTTCATGTACTTGGACATGGCGACAGGGGAGCTGACGCACGTGAAGAAATTGAAATAATGGGCGCGGAGGAAGCGGGTGGGGCGTCCTGTCACGTTGCCGATGGCGACTTCAGCGCGATCGAAGTCGCTCACATGGGCATGGTGCGCGTAGCTGTGGTTGCCCACCAAATGTCCATGGCGTACGATGCGTTCGAGCGCCTGCGGCCAGCGCTCAGCCCACTTTCCCAGGACAAAGAACGTACCGCGCGCCCCCTTCGCATTCAAGATTTCAATCACCTGGTCCGTGCGGGGCGGGTTGGGGCCGTCATCGAAGGTCAAGGCAACTTTCATCTGATCACGCCGGGCATGTTCGTAATAGACCAAAGTCATCGGGCACACTCCTTGCTGTTCAAGAATAACCCCATTGCGCGCGTGTTCCGCTTCCTGGATGAGGAAGCATCACCGGCAGAGAATGCGCTGTTGATCGCCCAGTTGCCGCCGCAGTTGTTCCTGCAAGCGCTGCCCCAAATGATAAAGAGGAGCGCGTCGCTCAATTGGGGAGTGCCTCCAGTGCGTGTTGCGCGTCCTGGTAATTCTGGTTGTATCGCAGCGCGGTCTCGAACTCGCGGCGCGCCTCGTCGTCGCGTTTCAAGGCGCGCAGCGCCAGACCTTTGAAGTAGTGCGACTCCTCCAGATCGTCCAACACGTGCAAGGTGGCGTCGGCGAGCGTAATCACTTCGTCATAGCGACCCGCCTGCAGGTAAGCGACGTAAGGGCCGAATTGGTACCACATCATTCGCCATGGCAAACCGAGCATGCGCGCGTGGTCGAAAGCCGCCGCGGCCTCGGTATACTGCCCAAGGCCATTCAGGCTGGTACCCAGGTTATAGGACGCAAAGACATCATTCGGGTTCGCCTGGATCTCGGCCTGGGCGCGTGCCACGGCGTGCGTGTACATCGTCGGGTCGTCGAGATCGTCGCCCACGATGGCGCGCACGATCTCCTCCTGGTCACCTGGAAAGACGATCAGGTAGAGCCGGTTGAAAGCGCGCCAGTCGGCATCCATCGCCTCGTACGTGATCTTTTGATCCGGGCCGTTATACGAATCCATGAAGATGAACTGGCTGTCGTCGTAGCCGATCAGCAGTTTGTAGTGGCCCATCCAGCCCTCTTTGCCGCTCGGCGTCACAAATCCCGTCTCGATCATCACCGGCAGCCCGTTCGACAGCAGCAGCTTGAGTCGTTCGAGCGTGCCGTTCTCGCGCACCAGCGCGCGCATCCCGATGTTGCCGGCGTACGTGGCGAGTTCGTGCGGGCTTACGTTCTTATCGTCCGGGTCCGGTTTGGTGAATGTGGCAATCTCTTGCTGCGTGTCGCTACGCCCGTAGTAGCTGAGGTACATCTTCAGCGTGGTGGGGCCACAGTTGTTCCAGCCCTGTCGCTCGTGCTGGACGCCGCTCAATGCGACGGCGGGCTGGATGGGAATGAGGTTCACGGCAGGCGTGGGTGAAGGCTGCGGCGTAGCCGTCGCGGCCGGAGTCGCTTGCGCGGTAGTGGGCGCGTTTGCTATTCCCGATTGGGGCGGTGTCAGCGTGGGCGCGGGTGTCGTCAAGTACGTGATGACGGGAATAAACGGCGTCGGAACGAACTGTGGCTGCGACGGCTGCGGCAGATATTCCGCCACGCGGTGCCGCAGCGATATGAACTTTTGCTGAACGTAAGCTGCAACTGGATTTTCGGTCGCCAGGATCGTGCCTGTGAGCAGCAGCACGGCGAGGCTGGCGACCGCGGTGATGGTGAGAGGTGTGCGTTTCCACCTGAACATGGATCAAGAGCTGGCTATGGCTTGGTCACCGCAAGCTTAGCCGAGACGAGTTTCTTATCCCTTCCTGAACGGGCGGGCTGGTTGCTTGTCGCATCGAGAATGCTGTTACCAGCGGTCCTGGTTATTGCGCCTGGGGCCGCGGTCGCCGCCGCCGGTGCGAGACGCGGGTGGTTTGGCTTCGTCCACCTTGATTGTGCGGCCATCGATTTCCTGACCATTGCACATCTTGATGGCTTTCAGCGCGTCGTCGGATGTCTCCATTTCCACAAAGGCGAAACCGCGCGGCTGGTTGGTCATGCGGTCCATCGGGATGGCGACCGAGCGAATGGCGCCTGCCTTGCCGAACAGCTCGCGCAGCTTGGCCTCGTTCGTGTCATACGACAGGTTGCCGACATAGAGTTTGTTGTTCACTGGGATCCTCCTGCGGATCTTATGAGGTTGAATGCGTTACGTGGCGGGATTGCCTACGCAACAAAAGAGGGTAGGACAACTCGGCCTTGGCGAAGATTCCCGATGGTTCAATCTCATGGAAGGATAGCAGGGGGTAAGCCGAGTAAGAACTGGAAGAACAGACTATCGGAACGATCATGTTGTGATCACTACTGACTTGTAAACTATATCATACATTGCCTCCACTACTTCGACGGGACTTCTCTCATGGATGAGAGGACATCCCCGCCGGCCAGCCAGCAGGGCCCAAAAAGTGGTACGTTCCCGTATGACGGGCTTACGCCTTCACCGTGATCGGTAGCCAGAACTCACAGTACACGTCGCCATCCTGTTCGCCGCCACCGGGCGGGTAGACCTCCATTTCGGGCGCGTGCGCGTGGACGAAGCCTGAGGCGGGCAACCACTGAGTGAAAGCGTATATCTCGGACGCGACCAACGCATTCGGCATCTTGCCCTTGCTCTCGAATACCGCCCACTGGCATGCAGGCACCTGGTAGCGCTCAAGGTCGCCGGGGGCGGCGCCTGAGGGCAGCTCAATCGCGATCATGTAATAGAACGCCCGGTTCGCCGGGTCCTGTTCGACACAGGAGACGCCGAGCACAGTGCCGTTCGTCTGCGGGCCGGGCTGTGAACCGCGCAGGTGTTGAAATACCTGGAACAGACCCTCGGCCTGACATTGCCCCCAGAAGCGCCCAAACAGCTCATTGTCCTGGCCAGATATCCAGGTCTTCCTGCCGGCGACTTCAAAGGCCGGGCGCTCGACGATGCGATGGTTGATCATGTGTTTGACTCCTTGTGTGTACCGGACCTGTACAGATGATAACCCGCGATGGACGACACCCAACGCAAACGCGTGACGCGCTTGGATGACTGAAGGCCGGCCGGATCTTTGTGCCCGGTTCGTAGGATTTTGGTGGCATTGCCTATGCAGGGGCGCCGGGGATCAGCAAGGTGGAAGTGGATGATACAGCGTGGGTTGAGGCTCGCTTACGCACGCCGCTGCTCAGCGTGCTGACGTGGGTGCAGTGGCAGTATGACTGGCCGGCCACACCAGGCGAACATGTCGTGCGCGTGCGCGCCTATGATGGGCAAGGGGTGTTGCAGATCACGGAATCACACCCGGAACATCTGGATGGCGCGACAGGTGTGTTTAGCTGGGTTTTTAAGGTGTGAGGGTTAGGCACAATATAACAGTTGGGCGTTTCACTGGTGAATGAGTCGGCGAATGTGCCGACGAATGGGCACCACCCCCATCGATTCGTGCCGGGCTGCCGACGAGCCGCCGAATGAATTCGTCGTCTGATACGGAAAACCTGCTCAAGCAGGTTCAACGCGCTTGAGCGCGTTTTGCGTGTCAGCCCGCGAATTCACTCGCGGGCTCTTTGCTCGGCATACAGCGGTGCATGCCGGTTGCTGCCGTCGAACGTGCCTCACCCCCGCGGGTTCGTGCCGGTTGGCGCCGAATGTGCCCCCATTAGTTCGTGCCCGGCTGCCGCCGAATGAATTCGTCGTCTGATACAGAAAACGTGCTGAAAGCACGTTCAGCACCATGCTCGGCGTGCTTTGAGCAGACTTACTGTATTGGGCCGCGAACGGATTCGCCGATCTATTCTTAAATCCATTCGCGAATCTGCTCTAAAATGCCGAATAACCAACGATTACACAGCATTCATGGAGACACACTGATGTCCTTCTGGCGAACCTACTATCACCTCGTGTGGACGACAAAAAACCGTGAAACGCTCATCCAGCCCGAAGTGGAGAAACGACTGTACGCCTATATGACTGCCAAGGCGGCCGAACTGGGCGTATACGTCTATGCCATCAACGGCACGTCCGATCACATTCACCTGGTCGTGTCCATCCCACCCAAGCACGCTATAGCTGACGTGGTGCAACGGCTGAAAGGCGCCAGTTCGCACGACCTCGGCACGCAAGGGATCGCCTTTGAATGGCAACGTGGCTACGGCGTACTTACGATGGGCGAGAAGCAACGCCCGGTGGCGGAAGCCTACGTCAATCATCAGAAAACTCACCATGCGGCGCTGACGACCATTGCTGCGCTGGAGTACTGCGCCGAACTCGACGAAGGGCCACGGGATACCGGCATGACGCCCGCCGTCGTGCCGGCAATCGTGCATGACACATCCCCATGCTACGACGTAGCAGGTGAATTGCCATTTTGATCCCCGCGGCGAAGGGGCGAACGGGCCCGCGGGTGAATTCGCGGGCTGACACGCAAAACGCGCTCAAGCGCGTTGAACCTGCTTGAGCAGGTTTTCCGTATCAGACGACGAATTCATTCGGCGGCTCGTCGGCAGCCCGGCACGAACCGATGGGGGTGGTGCCCATTCGTCGGCACATTCGCCGGCCTTGGCGGCTATACTGCCATTATCAGCACCAATAACAGGAGGTCGCCATGAATCGGCACGCACTGACTGCAGTGAAGCAAGACCGTTCCTTCCCACAGGTATTGCCCGTGCGGCAACGCGCTGAGGTGATCAACCGTATCCTGGCCCGGCGCCTGGAGACGGTGTTGCCGGATGCGATGCGGGCTTCCGGTATCGACATGTGGTTGATCCTGTGCCAGGAAGACAACTTCGATCCCGTGTTTACCACCTTGATCCCGATGGATACCTGGTGCCCCATTCTGCAGATGCTGGTGTTCTTCGACCGGGGTGGGGAGAAGGGCATCGAGTGCATCAACATCTCCGGCACCAACACCCACGATTTGTATGACCGGCCCTATCGCGGCCAGCTTGAGCGCGAGCAATGGCCCCTGCTGTGCCAGATCATCCAGGAACGAGACCCCAAGGTCATCGGCGTCAATATCGGTTCCGTCCAGTGGGCCGCGGGCGGACTGACGCACAACCTGTACTCGCAACTGGTGCAGAAGCTGCCGCCGGAGTATGTGACGCGCCTGGTATCGGCTGAGGCACTGGCGACCCGCTGGCTGACCAATCTTGCAGACGACGAGGTGGCTGTCTACGAGTATGTGGTGCGCCTGGCGCATGCCATCATCGCCGAGTGCTATAGCGCCCGGGCCATCGTGCCGGGGGTGACCAGCACCCAGGATCTGGAATGGTACTACTGGCAGCGCTGCGCCGACCTGGGCCTTGACCTTGCCTTCAAGCCGTTCTTCAACATCGTGCGCAGCGAAGCAGCGCAGGCGCGCTATGGCGCTGCCGATCAGATCATCCGGCCCGGCGATCTGATTCACTGCGACGTGGGGATCAAGTACCTGCGCCTGAACTCGGATCACCAACAGTGGGCCTACGTCTTGCGGGAGGGGGAGACGGATGCTCCCGCGGGTCTGCGCCACCTGATGGCAGAGGGCACGCGATTGCAGGACATCTTCATGGCCGAGTTCGAGCACGGGCTGGCGGGCAACGAGTTGCTCAAGAAGATTCTGGCGCGTGCGCGGTCAGAAGGGGTGCCGAATCCGAAGGTCTACTCGCACTCGCTCGGGCTGTTCCTGCACGAGCCGGGGCCGTTGATCGGGCTGCCGTGGGAGCAGGAAGCCTGCCCGGGGCGCGGCGACGTGAAGCTTGAGTACAACAACAGTTTCACGATGGAGCTGTCGGTCACCGGACCGGTGCCTGAATGGGGCGGGCAGGAAGTGCGCCTTGGACAGGAAGAGGATGTGGTTTTCACCCGGGAGGGGTGCCGGCTGATCGACACCCGCCAGGTCGATTTTTACCTGGTCTGACGCAGGCGCGATATCACAAGCAGTGAATGCAGGAAAGGCCCGCCCACAGATATCGCCGCTCCTACGCCAAACGCCCTGCTCCGTCCACGAGCACGTATCAAGCGGTTGGCGACTCAACCTTACTCACAGCAGTTGCCTTGAGAGAGCAGGGATACACAGATGAACAACAGAGACACAAGGGACACACTCCCGCCCGGGCAACTGAAGGAGACGGACTTCACCATCTCGCCTGCCCTGGCGGGCATCATACGTGGTTTGTGGCAAGCCAACAGTTGGGGGGAGGCCGCCCATACGATCCTCGGTGGCATCGGGAAAGCCACCGGCGCCGCAGTGGTCGCGCTGCGGCGCGTGGACGGCCAGGCTGGCCTGCTGCGCCACGATTCTGACTGGCATGCCTCCCCCGCGCAAACCGAGGTGATCAGCGCTACCGGTGTCTTTGCGCCGAACGCCGGCATGCCCGGCATCACGTGGTCGTCGGGCGAGATGCAGTGGCTGGTTGAACCCGGCGCCGACCCCCACTTCCAACACTGGGCCGCCAGTCAAGCCGGCCTGCATGCGGGGGCCTGGGTGCCGGTGCGGGATCGCCACGCCGTCATCGGCGTGCTCGAAGTGCTGTGGGCGGAGCCCCAGCCACTGGGCGACGCCCTGGCACGACTGCTGGAAGCCGTGAGCGACCAGATTGGCGCCTTCCTCAGCCGGCAGCGCGCCGAGGAAGCCCGCCAGGCTGCCGAGGCGAACCTGGGCCTGATCAGCCGCACCTTCGCTAAAGCCTTCCACTCCAGCCCTGTCGCCATCGTGATTACGGAATTGTCTGGCGGCAAGATCATTGACGTCAACGCGAGTTACCAGGCGCTTGTCGGCTACAGCCGCGAAGAGCTGATCCATCATTTTGGATACACATTAAACATCTATGACCCTTCAGAGCGTCAAAGCATCGTGCAACAGCTTCGTGAGCGAGGGTCGGTGCGCAATCACGAAACCAGGGTGCGTACCAAATCCGGTGAAATTCGGCACGTGCTGGTTTCCATGGAAGAGATTCAACTCGACGGCAACGCTTGCGCCCTCACAACCCTCTATGACATCACCGAACGCAAACAGGCCGAGGAGGAGCTGCGCGCGAGCCAGCAGGACCTGAACCACGCCCAGGCCGTGGCACAGACCGGAAGCTGGCGCCTGGATGTCCGTCGCAACGAACTGCTATGGTCTGACGAAACCTACCGGATGTTCGGGATCACCACGGGGACACCACTGACCTACGAGACCTTCCTATCTGCCGTCCACCCGGATGACCGGGCATATGTCGACCGGGAGTGGCAGGCAGCCATACGTGGCGCGCCTTACGACATCGAGCACCGCATCGCCGCGAGCAGCGAGGTGCGCTGGGTGCGCGAGCGAGCCGAGTTGGAGTTTGACGCCGATGGCGTGCTGCGCGGCGGCTTCGGGACCGTCCAGGATATCACTGAGCGCAAGCAGGCTGAACGCGAGCGCGAACGTTTATTGGTGGCCGAGGCACAGGCCCGGCGCGAGGCGGAGCGGCAGAGCGAGCTACGCCTCCGGTTCCTGGCCATGGTCTCGCACGAATTGCGCACGCCGCTCACGTCCATCAAGGGCTTCGCCACCACCCTCTTGGCCCACGACGTCACCTGGGACGCGGTTACCCAGCGCGACTTCCTCGGCATCATCGACGCGGAGGTGGACAAGCTCACGGAGATGATCGACCAGCTCCTGGACCTGTCGCGCCTCGAAGCGGGTATGCTGCGCATCCACCCGGAGACTGTGCCTTTCGGCGACGCCCTGGCGGCGGTCCTGCCCCAACTCCGGGCCATCGCGCGCGACCATCGCCTGATGGTGGATGCCCCGGCTGATTTGCCGGCGGTGCAGCTCGATCGGCAGCGCCTGGCGCAGGTGCTCACGAACTTGGTGAGTAACGCCGCCAAGTACTCCGCACGCGATACGTTGATCACCATCGCCGTGCGACGGGTGGACGGAGGCGTTGAGGTGGACATTGCTGACGAAGGCCCAGGCATCCCACTGCAGGAGCGGCAACGGGTGTTCGAGGCATTCCGGCGCGGGAGCGACGACCGGGCGTGGCGGACCAAGGGCGCCGGGCTGGGGCTGGCCATCTGCAAGGGATTGGTCGAGGCCCACGGCGGATCAATCTGGATCCAAAGCCGTGAGGGGCCTGGGGCCGTCGTCTCGTTCAAGCTGCCTGTCGCGGCGCCATCATGACGGCCTTTTTACATTTCTTGACAGATCCAAAAACCCTTGATAGTATCGGCGCGTACTTCATCTCATTTTAAAGA
>JAMDDR010000146.1 GCA_023488685.1 Chloroflexota bacterium
GTGGCGCTTCTTGAACTCGTCGAGGATCACCGCCGTGGCGATGGTGCCGATGCGCGTGCAACCGACGTCGATGACGTCCAGTGCAGCGTCCAGCGTGCGCACGCCGGCCGATGCCTTCACCTGCACGTTGGGCCCAACCGCAGCACGCATCAGTTTGAGGTCCGGCAGCGTGTAGCCGCTCGGCGCGTAGCCGGTGGAGTTCTTGACGAAATCGGCGCCGGCTTCCTCGACCAGCTTGCAGGCCAGCACCTTCTCTTCGTCGCTCAGGTAGGCAATCTCCAGGATTACCTTGACCAATACCCCGCTTCCGCCGGCCCTGGCCGTCTCGACCACGCGGCGGATATCCTCGCGCACGTCGTCCGCGTGGCCGGAGCGCAGCGCGCCGACGTTGATCACCATGTCCAATTCGACCGCGCCATTCGCCATGGCATCCTGGGCTTCGAAGACCTTTGTCGCGGTCGTGTTGGCGCCGTGTGGGAACCCGATCGTCGTGCCGACCGCGACGCCGCTCCCCTGCAGCAGTGTCGCAGCCAGCGTCACGTGGCATGGTTTCACGGCCACCGAGGCGACGTTGTAGCGCTTCGCCAGCTCAAGCTCGGCGATCACATCCGCCTCCGTCTGGTCTGGGTACAGGATTGAGTGGTCGATCGTCTTGGCGAGTTGTTCGTACGTAATCGTCTTGCGATTCAAGGGCGTCATCACTGTGGTCATGGCTCACCCTCCTGAATGTGGACCGTGATCATGGCAAGGCGCTATGATCTTCTTGTTGGAGCGTGCACACGCTTGTTATACTTCATTTTGGCTTACAATTCCGCGCGCAACATCTTTGTACATGGAGGAAACATTATGAACAAAACACGATCCATTGTCTTGAATTTGTTAGCTGCCGCCGGTCTGCTGCTGGCGGCGTGTGGCGGCGAGCCGGCCAGCCCCACAGCCGATCTCCCGACCGCCCCGCCACCCACCGTTGCCGAAGAAACCAGCCAGCCCGCAAAGGGCGATGCTGTCGAGGTTGAGGCAACAGAGCCGGTAGAAGCAACGGAAGCCGTTGAGGTAACAGAAGCCGTCGAAGCCACCGATGAGCCTGCACCCGAGGCAACCCAGGCGTCTGCCAGTGGTGATAGTGCTGGGGATGCCACCTATGTCGCGGATCTCGGCTTCCGGCCACAGAGCAACGGTTTCAACTTCCCAAACTATGGCGGCGAGCCGAACGTCGTCAACCTGACGCCGGCCGAGATGCGCCGTATGTTTGGCGACCAGGTCTGCGCGCGCATCGAAGGCGATGAGTGCACGCTCACGCCGCCCGCGCAGGAATGGATGGAACAGAACAACGATGGCATGAGCGGCGGTCACTGCGAAGGCATGGCCGCGTTGAGCCTGCTCATGTACGGCGGCAAGATCGATCCGGCGCAGTTTGGCGGCGAAAATGCATCCAGCCTGCCGTTTGACAACAACGAAGCGTTGCAGCGCGAAATCGCCTACTGGTTCGTCACACAGGCCACGCTGCCGGCTGCGGACACCATCTTCAAAGGGACCCCCGCGGAGATCGTCGAAAAGCTGATCGAGGCCTATAAGGATGGCAACAGCGCAGAAACCTATGCCGTTGGCGTGTACAAGCCGGACCGCAGTGGCGGGCACGCCGTGGCCGCCTACGGCGTGCAGGACAAGGGCAACGGCGTTTACTGGATCATGGTGTATGACAACAACTCGCCGGGCGAGGAACGCTACATCGAAGTCGACACCAATGCCAACACCTGGCAGTTCGAAGCATCGCCCAACCCCAGCATCGAATCGGAGATCTACCAGGGTGATGCGGACACGAACACGCTGGAAATAGCGCCGTCCAGCTCGCGCCTGGAGAAGCAGGTATGCACCTTCTGCGACGAAGCCACGGGCAAGGCCGGCGACAGCCTGGCCCAGGCCGCACCGCGCTACAACGAAATATGGATGGACGGCAACGCAAACCTGCTCTTGACGGACGATGCAGGCAACAAGCTGGGCATGCAAGGCGGCACGTTCTACAACGAGATTCCCAAGGCCCAGGTCAGCTTCATCAAAGGCGGCAACCTCAACGAGGATGACGTCCCACCCCTCTATCGCCTGCCTGCCGGCATGGGCTTTTCCGCCGTGATCGACGGCGACAACCTCAAATCCCCGGATGACCCGACCGAGCTAGCGATGATCGGCCCCGGCTATTACATCGGCGTAGAGAGCATCGAGATGGACCCAGGTGAACGGGATTACCTCACCTTCAGTGGCGACGGCAGATCCATCTCCTACAAGACCGATTACACCGAGACCCCTGCCATCATCGTCGGTCTGGAGCGCCCCCAGGCCGATTACGAACTTGAGTTGATGGGAACGGACATCGAGGCCGGCTCGGAGGTCAAGGTCGATCTCGACCCGGACAAGGGCACCATGACGTTCTACTCGACCTCGGCGCAGACCAGCAAGTTCTCGCTCGTCATTTCCCGCATCGACGACGAGGAAACCGAATCTTTTGAGGGGGATGAGCTTGAACTCGACCCCACTGACAAGATCATCCTCGACTACGGGGAGTGGTCGGGCAATGGTAAGAGCTTGAAGGTGATGTACGACCAGGGCGGCGACGGCGTCATCGACGAAACCGCCGATATGGCGGATGAAAAGTAGAAGCCCAACCCAACCGGCCGTTCTCGTGGGCGAACTATCCCGAGATCCCGCCGGTGCTGGTTGCGCGGCTGCGGACGGCCACGTGACACCCCAATAAAGTCATTTTTCGAACCAGGCCATAAACCCGATGCCGCTGACGTCGATTCTGCACCCGCCAAATGGGGTTTGTGAGGCCATCGCCTTCATCTCGGCTACGCTGTAGGCATTTCGCAATAACATGCTGCGGAATGTCCAGCGAGTCATGATCTCGTCGATGCGGCCCAGCCCCATGCCTTTGATTTCATGCTCGATCTCATCTTGCGAGGCGTCATGGCGCAGGTCCACGATGACGGCGACGCCGCCGGGACGCAAGACGCGATACATCTCCGCGATGGCCCTGACCGGCTGGGTGAAATTCTTGAAAGCCGCCTGGCAGAAAAGGAAGTCGAACGTCCCGGCCTCGAAGGGCATATTAGCAGCGTCGCCCTGGCGGAATTCAATGTTGAATCCGGCTTCGACGGCGTTCTTGCGCGCAATCTCAATAAAAGTCTTGCTGATGTCGAGACCCGTGATTTGATAATGGCCCAGTTTCGCCAGTTCGATGCAGAAGTAACCCGGCCCCGGGGCAATCTCGAGCACCCGCCCACCCGGCGGGATCTTCTTGACCATTTGCGCTGCCATCCCTTTGTGGCGCTGCAAATCATTCCGGGTCGTTTTGGCATACCAGGTGGCGATCACCCCTTCCATGGCGATCCCTTTGTAGGCTTTTGTAGTTGTCATAAAATCCTCACCTTAGACAGGAGTCAGGAGACAGGAGTCAGAAGACAGAAGGCAGTGGTCAGCAGTCAGCATCCAGAATTTAGAGTACAGAAATTGGAAGCCCATCGTCGAAAGGGCATATTGGGGTGCCTGAAGCAGAAAGCCACAAGAGCATATTCTGATTCCTGATGCACGAAGTCGCAAGCGCACATTCTGACTCCTGACTCCTGACTCCTGTCTCCTGACTTCTGCTGCCTATGGTCTCTCAATATGTCCCAGGATGTAATTGGGTGGCAGTGGCTCGACCTTCTGGTCTGTCACCAGCGTCACGTCACCGCCACATTTGAGATACACCGACTTCGCACCGGCCCCGATTTGGGCCTCCCAGTAGCCACCGATGTCCTTCACGCGGATGCGGGCGCTGGTCAGGTCCCAAATGTGGAAACGCAGATCACCGCCCGCCTTGAATTCGACCTTGTCGCCGAGCATCGTCCGGCAGTCCAGGTTCATCGTCCCGCCCGCCGAGGCGTTTCCGAGAAGGGTCACATCCAGCAAACTGAGTTTGAGACCGGCGTAGGCGTCCACCTGCCCCCGGATCCCCCGCGCCTCGATATCTTTCCCGGCATACAGCTTGAGATTGGAAGCAAATGGCACCAGCACCTCGCCGCTGCCACCCAACTGGACTTCGATCACCTCGCCGGGCCCATCTTTGTCCCCCAAACTGGGGCGCTTCAAGCGCACATCGAACAGCACGTGCTCGCCAATCGCCGCACGAGCGCGAGCAATCTCTGCTTCGCTGTGCTTCTCCACCCTCACACCCCACCGATCATTGCCCTCTACGATGACTCGGTCACTGTCATGACCTCTGACAGTGACACTGGCACCTGCTTTGACAATGATGGCCGGTCTTGTTCCCGCAAGAATACTTCGTTGAGTCATGCCAAAAGATCCTCCACTCTCCCGCTGGTGGCTGGTGGCTGCGCTTTTTGCGGGCTATCTAGTCGGCATTCTGGCACATATCCCCAATGCGGTAGTCGCTGTCGCGGTCTCTTTCCTAGCCGGGGGCGTTTTTCTCAATGTCTTGCAATCGCTCGAATGCATTGTAGACGCCGCAAATGCTTTCGACTTCACCCCGGCGGGGTGATTCGGTGGGTGATATCGTCCCTTTGTAGGGCAACCTGTCAGGTTGCCCTACACCAACTTCAACTGCTTCGCCACAACCCGTGCTTCATCGCGCGAGGTAATATCCAACTTGCGATAGATGTTCCTGACATGGGTCTTGACCGTGTTCGTCGAGACCACCAGTTCCCGCGCAATGTCCGTATTCGAAAGTCCCGCCACGAGCAGCCGCAATACCCGGACTTCCTGCTGGCTCAAGGGCTCGACGAGCGCCTGGGACCCAATCGGACCCGTCAACCCGCTCATGGTTGAGGTTGCTGGAGCGGAAAACGCATCCGGGCCAACGAATGCCGGGGCGAACAAATGCAGCAGGGTCGTGGCATACAGGCTCAATGGCCGCGCGGAGAGTGTGGGGAGCGAGTCGCGGAGCAGAATAGCCATCGGCTCGCCTTCATCCAGGAACAGACGTCGAAACCCTTTTTCAAGTCCAATGGTCAGGGCGAGCGAAAGCGCGGTCCTGGATTTTGGCAAATCCCCGGCGGCTGTCTGAGCCAGCGCTTCCAGACACAGCGCCTCTGCCTGGCTATGCACACGCCCGTTCTCAACTGCGAATGCCAGGTGTGGCTGGAGCAGCGCGAGCGCCTCGGTGGGTCTGCCTTCGGCGATCCGCAGGCGCGCCAGGTTGAACGCCTCGCGTTCTTTTTGCACCGGCAGGCTATCCTGCTGTGCCGCCGCCGCCAGCCACGCGCCCGGCGCTTCGGTCCGGCCCGAGCGGATGGCAATCTGCGCCAATGCAGCGCGGATTTCGTGCAACGCCAGGGGTGTTTGCAGCCGCGCTGCCAAGGCTTTCAGGCTCTCCTGCGCCTGTGCCGCATCGCCGCGCGCTGCATGGATGGCGGCCAACCGGCTCATCGCCTGAGCCTCGAGCAATTCGTTGGCGCGCCGTTTGGCCAGATCAATCGCCTCGGCGGCATAGCCCCCGGCGCGCTCGAGGTCATTTTGCTCGTAAGCCACATTCGCCAGGTTCAGGCGCGCGCTGCCCTGGTCGTCGAGCATGGACTCATCGCCCACCGCCTCCGCCATGATTTGCTGGCTGAGTTGGGCACACAATTCCAGGTCGCCCTGCGCGTAGAAGATTTCGCTTAATATCCCGCTGGCCGCCAGCGTCCCGTGGATGTTTTGCGACGCCCCCAACAACGCCCGTGCCTCCAGGATGATGTTCTGCGCGCTCAGCATGCGCCCGGCGTAAAGCTCCCCGACGCCGGCGTTCAGCAGGCTGATGCCGCGCCAGAACACCTCGTTGTCGGGCAGTTTATCCAGCGAGTGGTAGACGTATTCGAGCGCCTTCTGGAACTCACCCTGCCAGAGGAGCATCATCCCGCGCAGCGCCTGCACGGCGCCCACATGGGCATCGTCCCCCTGCGCCCGCCAGGTCTGCTCGGCCGCACGCAGGTACGGTTCGATGCGCGCAGCCGTCGCCGGGGCGTAGCGGTCCGACGTGAACAGGATCACCTGAGCATATGTCAGGCAGACCGATGGATGGCGCAGGGTCAGGCTCGTCGGGATACATTCCATCCAGCGAGTCAGCGTGCGCATTTCGTTAAGGCTGTAAATCTCGACGAACTTCTCCACCAGCGCGAGTGCCCGCTCAAACAGTTTCGCCGCCAGCGCGGTTTCAATCGCATCGTCGAACAACTGCTGGTACTCGTACCAGGCGCTCGCTTTTTCAAAGATGGATTGGATACCCGCCTCACCCAAACGCTGGCGGGCAAGCGCTTGAATGGACTCAGCAAACAGGGGGCTATAGCGATACCAGATTCGTCCGCTGCCGTGTTCCAATCGCACGATGAACAGATTCTCCCTCTCAAGCTGCTCCAGCGCGGCCTCCCCGCCGCCTGTCCCCGTGATCGAATCGCACAGCGATCCTGTCAGGCGGTTCATAAAGCAGGTTTTCATCAAGAAATCCTGCCTGGCCTGTGGCTGGCTCTCAAACACCTCGCGGATCAGATAATCCGCGATGTAGCGGTGGCTACCCGAAAAAGACTGGATGACCTTTTCGGCGTCCTGGGCATTGCCCTTGCTTTGGAATGCCAGCACGGCCAGGCGCAGCCCGGCTGCCCAGCCTTCCGTCCGCTCCTGTAGTCTTTCCAGTACTGAAGTCGACATCTCCACTGGCAATGCGGCGCGTAGAAAGGATGCGGTCTCGGCGAGAGAAAAACGCAAGCTGGCGGCATTGATCTCGACCAGTTCATCGCGGGCGCGCAGGAGTCCCAGCGGCAGGTCCGGATCGCCGCGTGAGATCAGAATCAGGTGCAACGCTTCGGGCATATGCCGGAGCAGGAATGCCACCATCTCGTGGATTTCCGCCGTGATGATGGCGTGATAATCCTCCAGCACCAGCACGCTCGGCGTTGAAATCTGCCCCAGGTCACGGATCAGCAATGTCAAAATGGATTGAAAAGTGGGCGGCTGAGCGGCGGCCAACGCCGCCAGCGCCGCTTTGCCGAGGGACTGGTCAAAGGCTCGTAGCGCGGTGATCACGTACGTCCAAAAACGCACCGGGTCATTGTCGTTCTCGTCGAGCGCGACCCAAGCCGAAGGGATGTTTTGTGCCAGGAGCCACGTGCTGACCAGTGTCGACTTGCCAAACCCGGTCGGCGCGTTGAGCAGCGTCAGTCTCTTGTTCAATCCCTCGTCCAGACGAGCGGATAGCGCCGGCCGTGCAATGACCGCCGAATGGATATGCGGCGGCATCAGCTTGGTATGAAGCAATTGGTCGATGCCTAGTGGCTCGCTCATTGGACCACAATCATAGCCAGCCTGATGGGCCGGGTCAATTGCCTACTGGTCCCGACATTCCGCCGGCGTTGGGCGCGTGATAGGTGCGCGTCGGCGTTTTGCGCGACCTCGCCCACACCCGTGCAACCCGGCGTGTGCACGCGCATCCCCCTGGCATATACGTGACGGCCTGTGTGCTGAATTGCCAACTCTGTTGGCGCGTCCTCTTCAGAGGGCCGGCCTTCGCCCGTGCGGCCCACGCGTGTGCGCGCATCCCCCTGGTATATACGTAGGGGCCGGCCTGTGTGCCGGCCTGATCGCGCCCGGCACGCATCACCGGTCAGGTCTCGCATCTCCCTATATGTCGCGTCTGCAACGGTGCCGATGTATCCGCCCGACCGTGCCTGGCGCAACGCATCCTCATTCCAATGGGCCGGGTTCGACGCGATGTATGCGCGCAGACGCGCCAGGTCACCCGCGTCACGGATGACGTGATCCCAATAGCTGCGCTGCCACAGATGTCCTTCAAACGATGTCCAGCCGCGCTGTTTCACGCCTCGAATGTACTCATTCGTGGTCATCGTCTTGAACCATTGGAGGATGGCCGGTAGCGCAACGATCTGGCTGACCTCATCTGTACCCGCCGCTTCGGTCATGACCACGATGCCGTGCACATGGTTGGGCATGACGACAAAGGCATCGAGCTCAATGGTCGCGAATCTGTGCGGGAGTTCGCTCCACCAACGCTCAAGCATGTTGTGCACGGGCGCGGATGCCAACAGCAGCCGGCGATCCTGCACACAAATGGTGACGAAGTAGGCGCCGGCCTGCGCATAGTCGTAGTTCTGAAGGCGGATGGAATGCCGCCGAGGGTAGGTGCCATGCTCGTCTGCCATGGGTCTTCCTTGTCAGAGGTATGTTCGCAAGTATGCACCCGTTTTCACACCTGTGTGAGTCAGAGCATCGGCATGTCCGTGGGGCTGCACGGGCGCGATTGGGCCGGCACACAGGCCGGCCCCTACGTCTATGCCAGGGAGATGCGCCCCCTTTCGAGCGGAAAAGAGTGAGGCGCCCTTGTAAGTCTTCGCTCTGTCACGGGATGACCTTCAGCGCGCGTTGCGCAAAACAGCGCCTGGTGCACAATTGGGTGCAGACGCACCACTGAAGGCAAATGATCATGAGTTACCTCGTCCGCAGGGCGCGCACGACGCCCGAACTGAAGGGTGATTGGGACGGCCCGGCCTGGCGCCAGGCCGATGTGCTGGCCGTCGCACACTTCCGCCCCGAAAGTAGCTGGCATCGCCCCGTGACGGAGGCCAGGCTGCTGTACGACGATCGGTCCATCCACGTGTTGTTCCGCGTGCAGGACCGCTACGTCCGCAGCATCCACACGGACTATCTGGCGCCGGTGTGCCGTGACAGTTGCGTCGAGTGGTTCGCCCGGCCAAAGCCCGATAAGGGCTACGTCAACTTCGAACTGAATTGCGGCGGTACGTTGCACTGCTCGTACATCGAAGACCCCACCCGCACCGCCGATGGCTTCAAGCGCTTCAGCTTTGTCCCGGCTTCCCTCGCCGCCCAGGTACAGATCTACCACTCCATGCCACGCGTGGTGACGCCGGAGATCGAACAGCCGGTGGCGTGGGTCGTGCAGTACAGCGTGCCTGTGCTGCTGTTCGAGCACTACGTGGGTCCACTCGGTGCGCTGGCGGGATGCGAGTGGCTGGCCAACTTTTACAAGTGTGGCGATGACACGTCGCATCCACACTGGGCGGCCTGGTCGCCTGTGCAGGAACTGAACTTCCATCGCCCGCAGGACTTTGCACCGATCCAGTTTGAATGAACTCGTCTTGCGTGTGCAGGACTGGGTTGAACGAGACAGCGCGCAGACAGACCCTCCCGCAGGGTGTTAGTGCAGGTCGTGGCCCGTAATGGCAACCTGTGGGAGGGTGCCCACTCGTATGACAGGAGAGCGGATGGCCGAAGTCATTACGTATTCGTTGCGCGGTGATGAACAGACCTCAGATGGCTACTATCGCGCGATTGCAGCCCTGGCGCAAGAATGGATGCCTGGGGCAGCCTTCACTGCGCGCGAGAGCATCGCCTTGTTCCGCGCCCATCGTCTGGCCGCCTGCTATCAGGATCGCTCCGATGCTGAATACGCTTTCGAACTGCTCGTGCTCGGCGTGTTATTGCGCGAGCATGGTGGTGAAGCGATGCGTCTACCACGCTGGAAAGCCTGGTTGTTGATCCAACTCATCAAAGCGCCAGGGCGCTGGCCCATCTCGGAGCAGACGGCAAAAAAACTGCGTGGGTGGCTCGGTTGGCAGCGCAAACCCACGGCCAACCGTGAGGGGCGCAACGTCGCCCGTTTGATGATGTGGTTGCGCGCAACCGGGCAGGAATCGCGCGCCGATCGTCTCTCGCAGTGGCAGGGCTATCTCGCGTCAGCCGGGCCGGTGGATCGCGAGGCGACCCTTACGACGGCGCTCGCATTGGCGCAGGATTTCAGCGCGGCGAGCCAACACACGCTGGGCAAGTACACGCGTAACGTCGACACTTTTCTTGCTCAGTCAGCCGGCGGGTACAGCCGGCGCTACGACGCAGAACTTGTGTCACGCACCCCGGTTGAATATCACCTGGGCATGCTTGGCACCGAAATCCTCAGCCGCGCTTATCGTGAGCGCTTTGTCGCCACCAGGCGCAGGATTGTGATTCTCCCCCCTTGTATGCGCGCCAAACCGGATGGTGCATGCCAGGCCACCCCATCACCACTCGGGGCGGTGTGCCAATCGTGTACGCCCCAATGTCATGTGAACATGGTGACGCAATTGGGCAAAAAGCACGGTTACGAGGTCTACATGATTCCCGATCAACTGCGCCGCATCGGCGCCGAAGCGGGCCGCTCGGTGCGCGGGTTGGGGTTGATCGGCGTTTCGTGCGCACTGACAAACTGGAGTGGAGGATGGGACGCCAGCACGTTGGGCGTGCCGGCGCAAG
>JAMDDR010000525.1:0-3083 GCA_023488685.1 Chloroflexota bacterium
CCGCGGGGCCGCGCAGCGACCACCCGCTTGTTTTGATTAGGAACAGATGTTCTAATCACAGAGGAAGTGTAGTTACCTTCGAGTGATTTGTCAAGGGGGTGTGAGCCGGTGAGCCGGTGGGCACGCCACTTTTGCGAAATACACCCTATTATCGTGGCTGTTTTGACAATTCAGCTATCTGTGGTATTTTCATCTGGGCATATCTAAACAATAGAATACGAACCGGTAGAGAGACCCACAGGCCCGGATGCCTGGGTTCAAGTTATCCTTGAGGACGAAGCTGGTGCGGATGTCCATTTATCCCAGTCCAGCACTGTCGCGCAACTGTAGTCGATCAGTGTATCGAGAGTCAGGTCGATCCCCTCTACCCGTCTCTACATCTCCTCGCGCTATGGGAATGGGAGCGTAGCGTTCGTGGTGACAATCCAGCATGACGTGCGGATTTCAACACACATGGACGCCAGTGTGTATGGGGCATGGTTACGCCGAAGACATTGTGGATCGCGTCACGGCAACCAGCTCGCATGAAATACAAACGCTACAAACGCATTCCCGGCCATTTTGATGGTCGGGTTTTTTATTTTTCGCTGATACAGAAACAACTGGAGATAACGCAACATGAATGAGATCGTGACAAACACCATCCGCCGCATTCAACCACTTGACCAAACCGCCATGCAGGCTGCGCGAGTGCGCCAGGATCAGTTGACCAAGCCGGCCGGCAGCCTGGGTCGATTGGAGTCGCTGTCCGTGCAGATCGCAGGCATCACTGGACAAAACCGTCCACGTCTCAAGCAACCAACCGTGGTCGTCATGGCAGGCGATCATGGCGTCGCGCGCCAGGGGGTGAGTGCCTACCCACAGGAAGTGACACCTCAGATGGTGTTGAATTTCTTGCATGGCGGCGCCGCGATTAACGTGTTGGCCAGACATGTCGGCGCTCGTGTCGTCGTCGTGGACGTTGGCGTTGCGACCGACATGCCCCCTCACCCCGAACTGATCATCAAGAAGGTGGCGAAAGGCACACGTGACTTCACCTGCGCACCAGCCATGACCCGC
Organism: Chloroflexota bacterium; assembly: GCA_023488685.1. Taxonomy (GTDB): domain Bacteria; phylum Chloroflexota; class Anaerolineae; order J036; family Brachytrichaceae; genus CAIXPS01. The sequence continues at coordinate 1,060 of JAMDDR010000525.1, forward strand.
GACGAGGCAGAACGCGCCGTGCAAGCGGGCATCGATGTGGTGAATACACAAATTGATGCGGGTGCAGACCTGGTTGCCACGGGCGATATGGGCATTGGCAACACCACGCCGTCGAGTGCCATTGTGGCAGCGATCACCGGCCGGACGGTGGCCCAAGTCACCGGACGAGGCACCGGTGTCGATGACGCCGGCCTCGCGCGCAAGATCGCCACGATAGAACAGGCGCTCGCATACCACCGCCCCGATCCGTGCGACGGGTGGGATGTGCTGCAAAAAGTGGGGGGATTCGAGATCGCCGGGCTGGCCGGCGTCATGATCGGCGCCGCCGCCCGGCGCGTGCCGGTGATGATCGATGGCTTCATATCAGGCGCAGCCGCGCTGATCGCATGCGCGATTGCCCCAGCAGCACAGCCCTATCTGATCGCCGCACACTGCTCGGTCGAGATCGGCCATCGCGCCATGCTCGAACACCTGCATCTGGAGCCGCTGTTGGACTTCAACTTACGGTTGGGCGAAGGAACCGGCGCTGCACTGGGCATCTCATTATGCATTGCCGCGTGCAAGATCCTGGATGAAATGGCCACATTCGGCGAAGCCGGCGTATCGGACAAAACGTCGTGACGCCCTGGATCACCGTCGCCCCGATCAAAGCATGGATGCGCAACCACGCATTGAGACCTAAGCAATGAAAGATTTCCTCACAGCACTGACACTGTTGACCGTGTTTCCGATCCAACTGCCGCCGTTGAAGGAAGGTGAAACGTGGAGCGGTGGGCGAGCGCTGGCTTACTACCCACTCGTCGGCCTGATCATAGGCGGGCTGCTGGTCGTCGCGCGGTTTACGCTCCAGTTGCTCTTCCCCAGCCTCGTCACGGCTGCGCTGCTGGTCGCGCTGTGGGCAGCCATTACAGGCGCGCTGCACCTGGATGGCTTCACCGATGCATGTGACGCCTTGTTCGTGCCCACCAACCGCGAGCGCCGTCTGGAGATTCTGCATGATGTGCACCTGGGTGCTTTCGGTGCTGTTGGGTTGGGGTTGCTGCTCATCACGAAGACAGCCAGCGTTGCCAACACAATCAGCTTCTGGCCAATCCTGCTTGCCCCCATATTGGGGCGCTGGGCGATCGTGTACACCGCGACCTATCCTCTGGCGCGCAAGGAAGGCATGGGCGCCATGTTCCGCGCAGGTTTGACCCGGCGCGAGGTCATCATCGCCACAGTGCTGGCAGCGCTGGCATGCATCGCCTGCGGGTTGTTTGGCGTGATCGCATTCGCACTGGCATTCCTGGCTGCCACGGGTGTGGCGCGCCTGGCGGTGGCTAAGATTGGTGGGTTGACGGGTGACATCTATGGTACCGTGTGCGAGACGGTCGAACTGGCGGTGCTCCTTGCCGGCACAGTGACACTTGCCGGGGTGATCACACTGCCAGTGTAATCAAGCTGCCATGTCTGTGGTCATATAACAGGTGATTCAGTTCAGATGTCAGGACACAAATTCAGGATTGGCTCAACATCCTACGTCTATCCGGCTGACCTCGAACCCAACGTGCGCCAACTGGCAGGGGTTGTCGACGATGTGGAACTCGTCTTGTTTGACACGGATGGCTATGGCAGCAACGTACCGGATCCTGCCACGATCTCCGCATTGAATGCCATCGCACGGGACCATGCACTGACGTTCACGGTGCACCTGCCGGTTGATATCGCCTATAACGACCCCATCGCGTGGGGCAAAGTGCAACGCGCTGTCGATGCCACGCGCGCGCTGCACCCATTCGCTTACGTCGCACACTTGGAAGGGCATGCATTGATCAGCTCACCCAGCCCACAAGTAGTCAGCCAGTGGCAAGCAGAGGCAGCGCGGGCACTCGATCAGGTGATCACATTCATCGGAGACAGGCAGCGAATATGCATCGAAAACGTCGAGCGCTGGGAGCCGGAACATTTCCGCAACCTGGTGGCGGACGCTGGCGTCCAGCGTTGCATCGATATCGGTCACTGGTGGGTCAACCAACGTGATCCAC
>JAMDDR010000525.1:3093-10225 GCA_023488685.1 Chloroflexota bacterium
CTTGCACACCCTGCAACACATGCTGCAACGTTACGAATAACGCTACGCCTGCGAACGGGCGCCGGTCAATGATTCACGATGGGAATGTAAATCTTGGACTTGGTAGGGAGCTCATGGCCATCGCCCGCGCCATTCCGCTGCTGGTGCGCATGTTGCAGCGCGAGCTTTCCTCCAATCTCACGCAGCCTCTTTGTGTGATATTGGACGACGAACCAGCGCACGTTCGGGATGTTTCTGGAGGCCTGCGCGTCCACCTTCATGGTGTGGACCAAACGGGGCAGGACCACCAATCGTTACGCCACACACCAGCGCAGCATCTTCAAGCCGTTCTAAACGCGTTGGCAGATGCAGATTATCAGGGTGTGCTGACACTGGAAGTGTTTGGGCAGGAGGACTTTTTCTCATCCTTGCACACCCTGCAACACATGCTGCAACGTTACGAATAACGCTACGCCTGCGAACGGGCGCCGGTCAATGATTCACGATGGGAATGTAAATCTTGGACTTGGTAGGGAGCCACACACGGTCTCGCAGCGCGTTAAGGTACCGCGTCATATCGTAACCCGCCCAGTTGGTCGGTTCTCCGATCTGGAAGATGGCGCCCCCCACGAATGGGGATGGATAGCTGACGCCGTTGAGTACCAATGGCAACGCTTCAATCTGGATGAATCGTTTGCACCATGCCACCACGTCATCATTCGTGGAGTTGTGTGCCACGAAACCGCCCACACTACCTTCGTCCAGGCCAGTTTCGCTGCTGACGACGCGGCTCGTGCTGTTGGGATCAAAACCGCAACGTGTGAACAGGAAGCGCCAACGCGTCTCATACCATTCGTGCTCGACGACCACCTGTGGCACACCATTCCATATCGGCGTCTGGATATCTTCGCGATAAATGTGGGACGGGTTCGGGCTGTACAGATGGTTATCCCACCATAACAAGCCGGAGTTATAGTGTGGCGCATAATACGTGCGGATCTCATCACACACACCTGGGTTGGTAAAGTCAGGTGTGCCCATTGAAAATGATCCCGCGGCATAGACTGCGCCGCTGATCGCCTTTATCCGCTGCGCCACGTCGACATCCAGTTGCGCCCGTTTACGAATGTCACCTGTGCCCTGACCAATCTGATCGGCCTCGTTAATGCCGGTATAGATCAACCCAGGATCACGCGCGCCGTTTAGCCGGCTGATGATGTATTCAGCGCTGGGCAATGCGCCGCGGATATCGATGTAAGGGCGGATCATGACGATGGCATCGGGATAAGCAGCTTTGATCTCCGATGCCAGTTCGACATGACCGATGATACTGAAGAACCGGCAACCCGCCTGCACCGCAAGGTTGGCAGAATCTCTCTGGTAGATGACGCTCAGGCCCACCCGGACTTGCGTCTCTGCCGTCTCGAGACCGCCGACGATATATTGCGCCGCGATGTAGCCGAACAGAGGTTGCTGCGTGTCACTGCGGAGCAGTTGGATATCGCCGGCGAACAGTGCCAGCTTAGCCCACAGGCTCTGCTCGCCGGTAATCACCTCGGCAACCTCGATCGTGCTGCCCCCAGGCACAAGACCCACAACGGCGCCCGCGGTTGTGTCTGGCGTCAACAACACGGGTACAGGTTCGCTTCCTTTGATGACTGCCTTCATGACCCCTATCCTCCAACATGATCCGCATCGGTACGATCACCTTAACTATAATCCGGGAGTGCAAAAGCGTCATCCCCCTGGAACAAGACCAGCTCGTATCATCCTGACCGTTTCGCTCATCCTTCTCGTCGCTGCTTTTCTACGCTTGTGGGCTTTGCCGCAGTTGCCCCTGGGGATGCACTACGATCAAGCCGCCAACGTCACCCTGATGCGCCAGATCGCTTCTGGCGAATCCCTTCCTCTCTTTATCCCATCCTACACCGGAAAAGAGGTTTTATTCTTCTACTGGGCGGCGCTGTGGAGCGCCATACTGGGTGGCGCTCCTTGGGCGTTGTGGCTGGCTTCGGCATGCATCGGCATTCTGACTGTCGCGGCGACGTTTACCGCCGCACGTGCGCTGCTCGCGCAGGAACCACATGCCGTTTGGATTGCGCTGTTCGCTGCAGCATGGCTGGCGATTTCCTTCTCACACGTGTTGTTAAGCCGAGATGGCTTTCGCGCCATCACATTGCCGTTGCTGGAGATGTTGACGATCGCTGCGCTGTGGCACGGATTGCGCAGCCGGCATACCGGCTGGGGGATCGTCGCCGGCTGCTTGCTCGGGTTGACTGGCTACACTTACCTGGCGGCACGCCTTTTTCCCATTCCACTCGCCATCACCCTGTGTTGGTTCCTGTTACGTGCCGCTCATGCCGAACGGCGCCAACAACTGCCACGCCTGGCCGTTATGCTAGCCGCCGCAGCCATGACGTTTGCGCCATTAGGCATCTACTTCATCACCCATCCCGAGACGTTCAGCACGCGCATCGCACAAGTGGCCGCGCCCACCCTACAGGAAGCCTTGAACGGCGTCTGGCTGTGTCTCAAAGGGCTCGTGCTGCCCGGCGCAGGGGATCCCTACATTCGTTTTAACCAACCCGGCCGCCCCATCCTTGACCCTCTCTTTGCCGTGCTCGCCGGGGTTGGCCTCATCGCACTCCTTCGTCCACGACCAACCAGCGCCGCAGATGGGGCCGCCAGGCTACTCCTGGTATTGGCGCCATTGGTCATGCTGCTGCCCAGCGCCCTGGCTACTGCAGAGATCACGCCCAGCAACCTGCGGTTGGTGGGCGTCTACCCGTTTCTGGCCATCTGGGTTGGGATCGGAGCAGTAAAAGTACTACAACCCCTGGCCCGGCTGCCGTATCTTCGCGCCTTCGGGCTCGGTTTGCTGTTGCTGCCAGGCGCCATTCTGACACACCAGGCTTACACCAGTTGGGCGACATCCTCCGAACTGTTCTATGCCACCGATGGCGAAATGGTGTTGGCAGCGAAAGCACTTGACGCCGCGGATCTGTCACATACCACGGCTTATATCGCCTCGTTGCATTACCGCCATCCGACGGTAGCGGCACTTGCCAACCACTACAGCCAGGCAAAGTGGCTGACGGGTGGATCGACACTGGTGCTCCCGCCGCAAGGAGACGCACTCTACATCGTGCCCGCATCGTTGCCCCCACCAGCCGGCTGGCCAACGGCGCTCACCCAGCGGTGGACCACGGAGGCGGCGTACGCACCCGATGGGTCGGTAGCGCTCACCATGCATCGGCTCAGCGCCAAGGATATTGCCGCATTACGCCCCACCCAGGTCGCCGCCGATTTTGCCCATGTCACGATCGTTCATAACGCCGAGGCACTGGCGCCATGTTATGTGAGCGAGCCATGCCCCATCCTGGTCACGTGGCAACCGCGCGCGCCCTACCCCGGCGAGCACGGCAAAGAGCACTCCAGGCCGTTGCACGCCTGATGCACCCTCTCAGTGGACAATGGGATCGTGTGAACCCATTCCACTACCCCACGGCTGAATGGTCTGTTGGTGACGTCGTGTTGGACCAACTCACGGTGACACCACCCTTGGGTGCCCCGCCGATTGAAGGCTACCAGGTAGGGATCAGCTTCTTCAACCCTGATAACAAAGATATCCTGCCGCGCCTAAAGGATGAGCGTTACGCCGGACTGGAGGTAACATTTCCGATCAGCCGGTTGCTTCCGTCACGCAACAATGCTTCTGCCGGCACATCGCCAGCCAGTGATCTGTGCGCCGCCTTGCCGGAGACGTCACACCTCGCGCCCTCCGGCCTGCAAGTGCGTACGTCAAATGCTCCTGCGCAGGCGCGCCCTGGAGAGAAAATCGACTTTACCCTGTGCTGGTTGGCGCCCTCAGTGCCACTGTCCGATCAGCCAGTCACACTCGACTTGATCGGCGCCACAACCGTGGAGTTGTACCGCGGCGCACCGGCACACGGCGGTTATCCGTTCTCGCATTGGAGGGTGAATGAATTGGTCGTCGACCGTTTCTCCTTACGGGTACCACGTGACACGCCAGCCGGCCGCTACACATTGAACCTTTCGGTTGGGATGACACGGGTCACAACGTTGGGCCAGATGGAAGTGCCGGCATTGCCGCGCCATTTCGCACTCCCCAGCCCGGCATACACATCAAACGCCAGCTTCGACGGGCATATCAAACTCCTGGGTTACGACCGCGGTGAAGCTAAGGCCGGGGAACCGCTTTCCATCACCTTATACTGGCAATCCCTTGCCGAAACCGAGTTGGACTATACCGTTTTCGTGCACCTCGTCTCTCCGGATTCGGGTCAGGTGGTCGCGCAAGTGGACGAGCAACCACAACGCCAGGGATATCCAACATCCCTGTGGGCAAAGGACGAGATTGTGCCGGATGAGCACACATTAACACTCCCTGCCCTAGCAGCAGGCCGGTACGAAATGCGCGCCGGTTTGTATGTTCAGGAGACGGGGGAGCATCTACTGGTGGACGACGCGGAAGGGTATAAGCTCGGGTCAATTGAGATTGGACGGTGAAATGTGGAGCTAATCATGGAGATTGTCATAGGGATCGACTTGGGAACGCAGGGCGTGCGCATGCTCGCCGTCACCTCACAGGGTGAGATCACCGCCTCAGCCGAATGGAAATTCGCGGCAGCCGCCCATGTGCTGCCGCCGGGCTGGGTGGAACAGGATCCACTCGAATGGTGGCAAGCCACTGCCACGTGCCTGCGCAAACTGACTGCCAGCTTGCCCCCTGGAACACACATCGCCGGCATCGCCATCGATGCAACCTCAGGCACCGTTTTGCCTGTCGACAGCGCCGGTGAGCCGTTGCATCCGGCACTGATGTACAACGACGCGCGCAGCAGCTCACAAGTGGCACAAGTACGACAGGCTGCCGCCGGGTTGGAACAGCGACTGGGCTACGCTTTCAACGCTTCATTCGCACTCCCCAAGCTGTTGTGGCTCATGCACGAGCGCCCGGCCGTATATGCGCGTACAAACCTGTTCATCCACGCCACAGACTTCATCGCCGGACGCCTTACCGGGGACTACGGCGTCACCGATTACAGTGATGCGCTCAAGACGGGGTACGACCTGGCAGCCCAGGAATGGCCTGCCTTCATCGAGTCACAACTGGGACTCCCGATCGGCCGCCTGCCGCGCGTGGTCGCGCCGGGTCATCCCTTGGGGCTTACGCATACGACCATCGGCATGGAGACCGGGCTCCCAGCGGGTGTGCCGGTCTTCGGCGGCGCGACAGACGGCACGGCGGCGCAAATTGCATCCGGCGCAGTCGAACCCGGCGCCTGGAATACGTCGTTAGGCACCACCCTTGTCATCAAAGGGATTACCGAGCAATTACTGCGCGATCCGCTGCAGCGCATTTATAGCCACCGCCATCCGCAGGGCTGGTGGATGCCCGGTGGCGCCAGCAACACCGGCACGGAATGGATCGTGCACGATCATGCCGGTCAGGATTTGCAGCAGTTGGATGCACAGGCAGCCAGGCTGATCCCGACCGCGCTGGTACGATATCCGCTCGCACGCACCGGTGAGCGCTTCCCCTTCTTGCATCCAAAAGCGAGCGGATTCACTGTAGACCAAGCTGACAGCTTGCCCACTGTTGACCAAGCTGACAGCTTGGTCTACTATGCGGCCGGGTTGGAAGGAACGGCATTGCTCGAACGCCTGGCCTATGATACGTTAAGTGACATCGGTGCAACGGTTGGGGAGTGCATCTCCGTCACCGGTGGCGGGTCGAAATCACTGGTTTGGATGCGTATCCGTGCCAGCGTGCTTGGTCGCCAGCTCAAACGCCCGGCCTGCAGTGAAACAGCCATGGGGGCTGCGCTCCTGGCGGCGTCAGGGGCGTGGTTCGGCACCCTCAGTGAGGCGGCTCACAACATGGTAAAACCGGATGTGATTGTTGACCCAGATGCAACGCTCAGCGCCGCATACGAGCAGAAGTATCGTGTTTTTTGCGATGAGTTGCGCCGGCGTGGGTATCTGGAGGACCGGACCGGCTGAGTCAGCCGGTCCTCACCCGTCCACACACAATGTGGTGCGCGCCACAGGACTCGCGCACCACCAACGACACCGGCAGCACCAGTTTTTCGGTGCCGGACACGCGCCCTTCAATTTTGTCGATCAACAAATGTCCGGACTTAAAACCCATGTCGTAACGTGGTTGCGCGACGGTCGTCAACGGCACCGGCAAATGGCTGGCCACAGGCAGATCGTCAAAACCGACGATCGCGAAGTTGTCCGGTGGGGTTAATCCAATTCCCAAGGCCGTTTTCATCAGGTTGATGGCAACGGCATCATGCACGGCGACAATCGCAACCGGTCTCGCAGAGATCGTTGATGGGGTGCCAGTCAGGAATTGCCTGACAGTTTCTTTGTCGTGCAGATTTACCGGCAGTGGTGGTCTCACCTGGTGGCCTAGACAGTAGTCTTCGAGCGCCTTGCAGTAACCGCGATAACGATCCAGCACCGATGTAGTGCTCAGGAGTTCGCGCCCGGAAGTGATGAACACAAAGTTCTCATAACCAAGGATGATGAGATGTTCAGTCACACGATACATCCCATCAAAGCCGTCCGACACCACATAGCTGGTTTCTAGCCCGTTGAGATAGCGATCCACCAATACCAGTGGGATATTGTGCTCGCTCAGCATCTTCACACCAGGGGTCATCGCGACGTTGCTCACGGGCATGACAATCACGCCATCTGCGCCAACCCGACACAACCGCTCGATTTCCTGTTCCTCGGTGCGTGCGTCCTCACCGGAGTATCCAAACATGATGGCATAGCCACGCGATTTGGCCGCGCGCTCGACACCGAGCAGGATGTTCATCTGCAACGTGTCGCTGCGCGCGCAAAAGACAAGGCCGACAACCTTGTGTGGCCGATGAACCGGCTGAGGACGCACTTGTTGGGGCGGCTCCACAGCAAGGGGTTGAACATGAACCGCTGGCTCGTCGACCTGCCGTACGAAGGTGCCTTTGCCGCGTGCACGCGTAATCAACCCTGCCATCTCCAGACGATTAAGCGATTGGCGGATCGTGCTACGACTGACGTGAAAGCGCTGGCATAGCTCAGCCTCGGTAGGCAAGCGGGCACCTGGCTGTAGCCCTTCGCGCTCTATCAACTT
>JAMDDR010000470.1 GCA_023488685.1 Chloroflexota bacterium
GATCTCCTCGCACGTGCACATCGCGCGCAAGTACAACGGCGAATGGATCAATGCCGCGGGTGCCATCCCCTTCAACCTTGGCGGCTGGACGCCCGTGGAAGGCGGGCAGGAATACGACGGCATCATCACCAATGGCAAGCTCACCCGCACCCCGTGCGAGTGCAAGGAGATCAATATCAACGGCATTTCCTGGTGAAGGTTGGTCGCTGCCTCATCCAGCAGCCACTGGCTGGCGTCGTTGCTCCAGACCAGCGTCCACGTGCCGCTGAAGCGCTGCGTCACCTTGCCGCTCGCGCTCTGAGCGACTGACGTGAGCAGCACCGTCACCGGCCCATCCGCGGCAGCGCTTTCGCTGGCCTGCGCCTCGATGCTGACCGTGTCCTGGTAGCCGGCGCTCCATGCGTCGAACGGGTTGGCTGCCTGGAAGGCTGGGCTGAGAAAGTCGTAGGCGTCGCGATACTGCTTGTTGTTGAGCATTTGATAGAACAACTCGACGGTTGGCACGCGCGCCTCTGGGTAGCCCTGGTTCGTGCGGCCGGCGGCGACCAGCTTGTTTCCCTCCAGGCGATAACGTGTCTCGTTGTAACCGCTCGGGCAACAGTTGCCGTCCCACTTGCCGTACAGCGGCTGCGTCACCAGCAGTTGCCCCACCTCTGCCTGCGCGTAGACCTTATATCCGCCCAGCCCGGTGATGAGTTCCGGTGCTGTGGCGTAGATCAGCAGACCGATGTTGCCGGCCGTGCCGCCGGAGAACAGCGAGATCACCGCTTCCACCGCGCCGTCGTCGTTCAGGTCGGCGTACAGAATATTGGCGGTGAGCGCATAGCCACCCGCTTCGATGCCGCTCCCTGGCTTCATCGCCACGTATGGCCCCAGGTCAGGGTTGCCTATGTCCGGCATGTCGGGGTGGTCGAGTTGCGGGTCGTTCTGCAAAAAGGCGTTCCAGTCCACCGCGCGCAGGTCGATCGTGCCGGCGGTGGGCGTGGGGGCAGGGATGTCTGTGGGTGTGGGTATGAGTGTTGGCGTAGCGGTGCCGGTGGGGACGATGGTGTTCGTCGGTGCGGCGGTCGCTGTGGGCGCAACGGTGCGCGTCGGCATGGCCTCTACGGTAGCCGTCGGTGGCAGTGCCGGTGTCGACGCCGGTGTGCCGCCCGCCGGGCAGGCCGTCAACACGATGGCGGCGCTGATGAGGCCTGCGATGAGTTTGTGTTTGGCAACGAGTGTGTGCATGTGTGCATTCTAAAGACCAAGCATATTGCGAGATGTGACGTTAAGGTTGGAGCGATTTGCAATCACACGGCTCACAAACTACCAGCGCAAGTTCAACTCGATCCTGCCTGCCGTGTCCTCGCTATATCCTGGGATGGCCTGGCGTGACGCCGCCCACTCCGGATCCTGGAACAACAAACCGGCGTCGGGGTCAGAGTAGAACGCGGGCGGCGGGTAAACGTGCCAGCCGTCCCCGTCGAGGGCTGCCTCGCGCCCTGCCGCGCGCAGTTGCGCGATCATGGCGGCTCGCATGGCGCGCGTCTGCCCCAGGTAGCCGGCGGTTTCGGCGCGGTTGCGCGTCTCGTCCGGGTCCACCAGCAGATCGAACAGGAACTCGCGGTTTTCGGCCGCCGAGTAAATGTACTTCCAGCGTCGCGTCAAGGCCATGTACAGCGCGCGGTCATAGCTGTCGTGACCGCCCGATTGGTAATGCCCGAAGACCGCGTCGCGCTGCTGCGGGTCGCCGGCCACTTCGGCCAGGTCGCGCCCATCCAGTGACAGCCCGCTGGTGTCCACACCTGCAGCGGCCAGGAATGTGGGCATGATGTCCACCAGTGAGGTCGGGGCGTCCACGCGCTGGCCGGGCTTGAATCGCTCCGGGTAACGCACCAGCATGGGCACGTGCGCCGCCGACTTGAGAAAGCTGCGCTTGCCGAAGCAGTCGTAGTCGCCCAGGAATTCGCCGTGGTCCGAGCTCCACACGATCAGGGTGCGCTCCAGTTCGCCCATGGTTTCCAACGCGTTCAGGATGCGGCCGGCGTTGTAATCGATGAAGGAGATGCAGGCGTAGTAATAGGCCTTCATCGCGCGCAGCAGGTTGTCGTCGCTGCCGGCGTCGCGGTACTTGTAGCGGTTCTGCACGCGGTTGATGTACGTCCACAGGTTGTGTCCGTCGGCGGGCCGCTTGGGCAGCGGCATGGACGGGGCGCGATACAGCTTGTTCCACGGCACGGGTGGCGAGAACGGCGGGTGCGGGTGGATGAAGCTGCTCCACAGGAAGAAGGGGCGCGAGCGATCGCGCCGGCGCAGGAAGTCGATGCTACGGTCGGCCACCCAATGGCTGCCGTGTGCCCAGGCCGGCATCTGGGCGGGTTGCGGCACGTAGTACATCTCCCCGCGTACGCCGTTGGTGTCGACGATGTGGTTGAAGCCATTGTGGTGCAGCCAGGTAGCGTAATCGTCTGCCGGCGGGCCAAGCCCTTCCTCGGCAATGTCGCGCGACGCGAACCCGCGCAGCGCCTTATAGTCGGGCGTGAAGTGCATCTTGCCCACGCCGTGCGCCTGGTAACCGGCCTCGGCAAGCAGTTGCATGCATGTGGGGCGCTGGCGGGTCGGCTCTGGCATGGGGTCGCCGTTCTCGTAACAGCCTGTCGCGGTGGCATACTGGCCAAAGGTCAGCGAGCAACGCGCTGGGACGCACACCGGCACGGGCGTGTGCGCGTTCGTGAAGAGCGTGCCCTCGGCGCACAGCCGGTCCAGCACTGGCGTGCGCATCACCGGGTTCAACACGCCGAGCGTGTCGGCGCGCTGCTGGTCGGTGAAGATGAACAGGATATTCGGTGCTTGCGATTGAGCCATGATGAAAGACATTTTAGCCTTTCAGGCTTCCAGCACCAGCGTCACCGGCCCATCGTTGGCCAACGCCACCAGCATGTCCGCACCGAAGACGCCCGTCTCCACGTGCAGGCCCTGCTGCCGCAACTGTGCGCAGAAGTAGTCGATCAACGGCGCCGCGACATCCGGCTTGGCGGCCTGGGTGAAGTCGGGCCGGCGACCCTTGCGCGCGTCGCCGTACAGTGTGAACTGCGAGACCACCAGGACGGCGCCGCCGATGTCGAGCAGCGAGCGATCGAAGTGGGAAGGGCCGTCGAGCGAGCGAAAGATGCGCAGCGAGGCAATCTTGCGCGCCAGCCACTCGGCTTGCTCTTGTGTGTCAGTATGCGTCACGCCGGCCAGCAACACGGCGCCATGATCGATCCGGCCGGCCACGTTGCCTGCGACGGTTACCGTTGCGTGTGTCACGCGCTGCAGGATGATTCTCACAAGGGCTAGTTTAGCAGCGCGATTGCGGCCGCTCCTTGCGATGGGTACAGCGCCTTGATGCGTTCCCTCAATGCCGGCCAGCGCGGAAATTCTGCCAGTGGCACGGGCCGATCCTGCGGGCGGATCTGCTTCTGGTTGATCTCGCCGAATAACGTCCAGTTGCGCTGCCCCACTTCTTGTGGCTCCTGGTACAGCCTGGTGTAATCGGTGTAATCCATCACGAACGGCTTGCCCTTTTCCTTGACGATGCCGAGCCGGAAGTATTTGTTCATGAACCAGACCACTTCCTGGTCCGCAAACGATGCGCCGATGCCGGTGCCGCGCTGGTTCAGGATATATGCCAGCGACTCGTTGTCGGGGTGTTGGGCGCGGACCTGCTGGCCGAATTCGGCAATGGTCGGGCACTGCGCGTCTGGCCAGGTGCGTTTGATCCAGGCCACCCACTCGCCGAACACCTGTAGTGTTTCGGGGCGATGGCGGCGGGCTCGATTCACCTCGGATATCTCGTAGCAGTTGGTGACCCACGCGAATGGATTACGTTCGACGTTCTCGGCGCCGAAGTGCGCCTGTGTGGTCGCCTGCATCTGCCGCAACCCTTTCTCGACGCCAAAGGTGTGTAACGTCTCCAGCGGCCCGACACCCATGCGCGAGACGTAGCGTTCGTCGCCTTTCCAATAGTCGCCGGCCATCCGCCCCGCGACGAGGTCGATCGTCCACCCGTCCAGGTTCAGGCAGTCGATGAAGTCCGCCTGCCCTTGTGCCGGCTTGCAGAAATGCTGTGTCGACGGGTAGTAGGGGTAAGCGATGGAGCCGTCGCCGTCTTGCGCGTCGATGCTGTATTGGCTCCACACATTGCCCTGCACCGTGTGGATGCCGTGTTCTCTGGCAGCGTATCTGATGTTGGCGGCCGAAAGAAACCCCGCCACCAGTGCTGTGGGGCGATACCTGCCCATGAACTGCTGGATGATGCCCAGAGCATCGCCAATGTCGCGGTTGATCTGCTCGCGGGTGTTATAGGCATTCGCAAAATAGCCGCCTGGCAGGAAGGTGACGTCGTCGCCGTACTGCTCGTGCATTGCGCGCACCGTGGCGCGTATCTCCGCGAAACGCGGGTCGGGATCGGTGATGGCCCACCACGACATGGCCCACGTGATCCGTGCGTCCGGGAATCCGCTGCGCACGGCGCCGGCAAAGTCGTGCACCGACTGCGCGTCGTGCAGCCGTGTCTCGTCCTCCATCAAGTGGTCGACGCGATTCGTCTCGATCTGGTACTTGCGGATGACACTGTTGATCGTCAGGTAGCGGGCGTTCATATCTTCAAGGCTCCTGTCAGCAATCCTTGCATGAAAGTGCGCATCGACAGCACGAACAACAGCAGCAACGGAATGGATGCCAGCACCGATCCCGCCATCGAAGGGCCAGGGTCCGGGAAGCTGCCGATTCGGTTGAGGTAGACCAGCCCCACAGCCACGGTGCGCAGGATGTCGGATTGCAGCACGGTGGCCGGCCAGATGTAGTCGTTCCACGAGCCTAGAACATGCATGATGGCCAGCGTGCTCAGGATGGGGGTGGACAGTGGCAGGGCGATACGCCCATACATCTGTAGCGGCGACGCCCCGTCAATTCGCGCAGCCTCAAAGAGTTCCTCCGGCAGACCCTGGAAGAAAGTGCGCAGGACGAACACGTTGAACGCCTGCCCGCCCGCGATATAAGGCAGGATGACGGCCCAATGGGTGTTGTAGATCTTGATCTGTATTGTCAGGATGTAGGACGGGATCAACGTCAGCACGCTGGGGATCATCATCAGGCCGATCAGGCCGTAGAAGATGATGTTGCGCCCTGGGAAGCTATAACGCGCCAGCACGAATGCCGTGAGGGAAGCTGTAAGCAACAGCCCTGCCAGCGAGGCCACGGTGATGATGATGCTGTTCAGCGTGTAGTCCTTGAGCATGTTTGCGGCCATCCCATAATTCTCGAAGTGCAATGGAAAGGTGATGGCTAACATGCCTTGCGTGTACTGGCCGATGTCTTTGAACGAAACGTTAAGCAAGAAGAAGAGGGGATAAAAGGTCAGCAACAGCATCAAGCCCAGCCAGGTGATCGATGCGAAGCCTTTTACAGTGATCTTGCGCCGCATAAGACGGTTCTCCGTGAAATGTCCTCGGAACCTGGGTGGCGATGTGCCAATACCGCGCTTCCAAGGGCGTTTGCCAGTTCAACTACTGCGCTTCAAACTCAACCGTTGTTCGGATGTAGCGCAAGTTGACATACGTCAGGCCGAAGATGACCAGAAACAGAACCAGGCCGATGGCCGAGGCGTAGCCCATGCGGAATTCCTGTGTGGCGGCATAGTACATGCGCAATGCCGGGACCATGGTTGAGTAGCCAGGGCCGCCATCCGTCATGATGAGCGGCAGGCTGAAGTTCTGTAAACCGCCGATGATGGTGAGGATGATGAACAGCTTTACCTGCCCCATGATCAGTGGCAGCTCAATGCTCCAAAAGCGTCGTAACCCGGTGGCTCCGTCCACGGTTGCGGCGTCGATCAGGCTTTCGGGGATGTTCATCAGGCCGGCCAGGTAGAACAACATGGTCAGGCCGCCCGCCCATGGGAATCCTACTCCCATGATGGCGTACAGCGCGGTGTCTGGGTCACCCAGCCAGGCGCGCGTGATCGTGTCCAGTCCGACTGCTCTCAGAATGATGTTGATCAAGCCGTCGCTGGAGAAGAAGGAGGTCCACAACAGGATCGTGACGACGCTTGGCACCACCGCCGGGACAATGAAGAGCACACGCAGCCAGTACTGCATGCGGGCGTGCGCCAGCCGATAGATCAACACCGCGTTGGTCAGTGGAACGGTCAAGGTGATGAACAGGCTGAACAACAACAGCTTCAGCATGTTGGGGATCGATTCCAACAGGACCGGGTCCTGCAACATGGTCGAGAAGTTCCCAAAGCCGATGAACTTGTCCAGCCTGATGCCGTCCCACATATAGAACGAACGATAGATGGCAATCAGAGCGGGGAGATACGAGAACAACAACACCAGCCCGGCCGTGGGCAGCACCATCAGGTACAAGTATTTGGATTTCATGATGCGCGCCAACAGGCTTTGATCCTCTTTGGGTCTGTTTGCTGTCTGCATGGTGGGTTTCAAGGATCTGTCTGCCAGGCTCATGTTATATCTCCCTCTCTGTATCGTCATGCGCGGGTCCTGCGCGCGCCGGGGCGACACATGATGGAAGGGACGGCCTGCGGGCTGCCCCTTCCATGGAACGCTCCAATCGCGGTCACGTTCCGTGCGCCTATTGCCAGTCGTTCGCGTTCCAATCAGGATTTTCGGCGATCACCTTGTCAAGTTCCTGTGCCACCGCCTGGTCCAGTTGATCGAGTGCCTGGTCCAGCGATAGCTTATCACCCAGGTAGTTCTGCATGATGGCGATCTGCGCCTTGTTTGCTCCGTTGGACAAAGCGCTTAAGGGTTGCACGCCGTTGCGCCCTTCCACGTCCGTGTAGTAGGCCTGGTAAGCCTTGCGCTTCTTCTCATCCGGGAAGATCTGCTCGATCGGCGTTCCAGGTTCGTACCCCGGTGGGTCGTAGTTCTTGTTGAACCAGTCGATTTGCTCGGGCGCCGTGCAGAACTGCATGAAGTCCAGCACCAGCGGGAGGGTGGGCTTGTCGAGCGTGGTCTTGGGCACCATGAACGGCAGGTCGGCGCGGGCGGACCCTCCTTCCGAACCGCCCAGGTGGCGTTGGGCTGCGCCTGTGCCCAGCGCGCTGGTCTCACTCGTGATGCTCGGCATGAGCAAGGTGCCCCATTCAAATGCGGGCTGGATCTCGTTGAGCAACGGCTTGATATCCCACATGCCGGCCCAGCGCATGGCGACCTTGCCCTGTGTCCACCAATCCCCACTCGCAGTATCAGGCGGCGCCAGGAAGTCAGATTGCCAGTATTGCGAGAAATCTTTCACAATCTTGAAAGCCTCTTTGAATTCCTCGCCCTTGACGCTGAGTGCGCCGGTCTTTAGCGCGTGCGCCATCTGCTTGGCCGAAGGAGGCGTGCCCGGCTTCCATTTGTCGGTTGGGTCGATGTGCTCCCAGAGTTTAGGCAGAACGGTCTTTTCAGCCAACATATCGAAGACGAGCGAGAACAACCAGTCCAGCATCCAGGCGCTGTCGCCGCCCGCCCCCTGGTAGAAGGGGATCATGCCGGCATCTTTGATCTTCTTGCACGCGACCAGGAGTTCTGACCAGGTCTTGGGCACCTGCGCACCGGCTTTCTTGAACATGTCCTCGTTATACAGCCATGCGACCTGTCCCCAGCCGCCTTTGAGCGTCACGGCCAGCAGGATTAATTCGCCCTTTTCGGCCAGACCGTACTCAAGGATATCGGAGCGGAAGTCATCCCGCCACATGGCGTTTGTACTATAGGGGTTCTTCTTATCCAGCTCGGGGTTCAGGTCGAGCCACCACTCGGCGCGGAAGATGTCGGGGTATCGCCACATGAACGTCACATCCGGGGCTGTCCCGCCGGTGAGCTGTGTGCGAATCCACTCATTGAGCGCGCCGGCAATGGGGACTTGCTCGATCTGTGCCTCGGGTTGCTTTTCCAGCCACTTCTTCATCAACTGGTTGGCCAGCCGGGCGGTCTCCCACTCCGCTTCTGTCTTCTCGTCCCACTTGCCCTGGGTGCCCCAGGTGAACTTACCCGCAAGTCCCGCCGGCGCGACGGGTTCGGAAGCGGGCGCTGTGGCAGCGGACGCGTCAGGCGCCGTCGTGGGTGCAGCCGTAGGGACTGCTGGCACACAACCTGCGGCGACGACCCCCGTCGCGGCTACTGCCGATAGCCGCAGGAAACCGCGTCGATTCAGCTTTCCTCTGCTTTCTGACATGTCGGATCCTCCTCTGAAGTAACGGAAACGAAAAGCCTCTGTTATAGGATATTTGGAAGCACAAGGCGGGCGATGGCTGATGGATTGCCCGATTGCGCTTCCGCTTGCAGGTCCGCGAAACTTCGTATAGCAAAGTCCGCTCCGTATAAGGATATGAGGATCAGCCGGGCGATGCAATATACTGGCGGAAGAAAAGAGGATACAGAGAGGAACGGCCATGCACGAGTACAACTTCAGCGTTGCCCATGACCCTGCGAAATTTCTCACGGAAGTCATGGATTTGCGCGTTGAGATCATGAATAAGGGTGTTATGGTCCTGGTCGGCGTGGTGAGTTGGCTCAGCATGCCCATGACCTCTTTCAGCGGCGCGGCAGGCAATCGCTCATCTTCTCTGATCGCACTGGCCGCGTTTGTCCTCATTTTTGCCTGTGCTGTGCTGTCATGGCAGGGTCACCCCAAACCCGCGCTCTTACTGTGTGCGTGGGGCACCCTTACGTTAAGTCTCCTCCTTTCTGTGACGAGCCCGGGCTATAGCGCGTCGCTGTACGTGGTTGGGGCATGTGTCATCGTGGCGCTGCTGGCAGGTGCCTGGCATGGATGGGCGGCCGTGCTGCTTTACGGGTGCGTCGTTGCGTTGCGAATGGCGCTGGCGCCGGGCGATCAACCCACGATGGACCTGGCGGTAGTGACGATCGTCGGCGCTGCGATGCTGGTGTATCTAACCCAGGTCGTGATCCGTGTGCTGTTCCAGACGCTGCGATGGATGAGCGAGGGCTATGAAGTCATCAGTCGCCAATCGGATGAGCTGCGCGACAAAGGCGCGGAGTTGGCGGGCGCGCTGAAGTCGCTCGGTCAGACCAGCTTCGCGCTGGCCCATGCCAATGAGCAATTGCAGGTGGTGGTGAAATATGCAGAGGAAGCGCGCTCCTCGAAACAGGCATTTGCCGCCAGCGTCAGCCACGAATTGCGCGCGCCGCTGAACCTGATCATTGGCTTCAGCGATGTCATTCTGAATGCCCCCTCGACCTACAGGGCTGACCAGTTGCCGCAAGGCTTGTTGGCTGATGTGCACATCATCTACAACAATGCGCAACACCTGCTCAAGCTCGTCGACGATATTCTCGATCTCAGCCAACTGGACATGAACTATCTCACCATCATCCAGGAGCGTGTGCGGATTGATGAGTTGATCAAAACCACATTGAACGATGTGGCGGAACTGGCAACCGCTCGCGGTTTGGGCTTGACGGCTGAAGTTGCCCCCGAGTTGCCCGAAATTCTAGCCGACCGCACGCGCATCCGGCAGGTGCTCCTGAATCTGATCAGCAACGCCGTACGGTTCACCGATAGCGGCGGCATCATCGTGCGGGCTGCCATGAGCCAGGACACAGAGGTGCCTGGGCGCGAAGGAGCAATCGATGCCTTCATGCTGCCTGTTCCTGCTCGCCCTGGCTCTGCGCCAGCTCTGCCACTCTCTCACATCATCGTTTCTGTCAGTGATACCGGTGTTGGAATTGCCCCGGAGGATCTGCAGCGCATTTTCGAGCCGTTCAGCCAGGCCGGGGCCCCGGCACGAAAGCGTGGTGGGGCAGGATTGGGTCTGACGATCAGCAAGCAATTCATCGAACTCCACGGCGGGCGGATGTGGGTCGAGAGCCGACAGGGCGCTGGTAGTACGTTTTACTTTACCTTGCCGGTGCAGCCCCCATCGCCCATGTCCAACATCGCGGCCAGCTCACTCTCGGGGCAACGTCGCGAGGTAAGTGCCCTGGTCGTCGTCGAGCCAAGCCCGCTGCTGACGCGCATATTGCAGCGCCACCTGTCCGGCATCCCCGTCGTCCATGCATTTCACGCTGCTGAGGCTGCGGCGTGTCTGCAGGCGGGCAATGCTGAAGCCGTGCTGATCAACACACCCCTGGAAGCCGGTGTCGATGTCGCCAGTCTGATGCTGCCGCCGTACGGACTTGAGACGGTGCCCGTGCTGCGCTGTTACGTCCCC
>JAMDDR010000319.1 GCA_023488685.1 Chloroflexota bacterium
CACCCGCGGGTGTCGAAGGCGCCCGGCGCGCTGGCATGGCCTGCCGGTCGTGGCCACACGCGGGCTCCAGTCCCAACCAAAGCTGTACTGTGGCTTACGCACGTACGCGCGCCGCGGATCGCCACGCTCCGGGCGACCGTTTGCGGCTTCGGTGCCAACCGGCACACCCAGCGTTTGCAACTGCTCCTCTGTCACATCCTCCACACCCGTCGTGAGCCGCACCAACAGCGTGTTTTCACCCTCGCGATTCAGATGCTTCTTAATGTCCGCCACGAACGGGTAGAACGCATTCTGGTGATCGCCCAGGTGGACGCCGTTGAGGAAAATGGACGCATGGGCATCCAGGCCATTCAATTCCAGTTCGACGGCATCGGATTGGAGCCATTCGCTCTCGGTTGGGAAACCCCGGCGGAACCACCACGAGCGCTCCTCCGTCCAGCGACAGTCGAAACTGTTTAGACCCAGCAGTGGATCGCTCACGCGCCCGGCATCCATAAGCCCCTGGTGGATGTCACCGGGTACCGGCTGTGGAATCCAGCCTTCCGTCAACGCCGTCACAGATGGCGCGCTTTCCACACCCAAACTCAGCGCTTCATCGTGCAGTTCCCACGTTCTATTTAACAGTGTTTCTTTCATGTTTGTTGTCCCCTTAAATTATAGGAGGATATGGTTACAATGGGTGCGCTATGCATCGAAACCATTCGTACCCTTGCGCCGTCATCTGGGATATGGACGGTGTCTTAATCGACTCCGGCGAGTTCCATTACGCAGCCTGGGGTGAAACGTTGAACGCGCTATGCCGCAGGCCGCTCACACAGGAGGACTTCCGTCGCACCTTTGGCCAGCGGAATAGCGAAATGTTGCGCACTGTTTTGGGTGCCGATATCACGGAGGATGAGATCGAACTGCTCGCGACGGATAAAGAGCAACGCTACCGGACACTGGTGCGGACACGCGGCATCCAGCCGTTGCCTGGCGTGCTGACATGGCTGGAGTCCCTGCACCAGGCGGGCTGGCGGCATGCGATTGCCTCCTCCGCACCGCGATTGAACCTGGATGCCATCCTCGACGCCGTACACATTGGCAATTACTTCGACGCGTTGGTCACCGCCGAGGATGTGTCGCGCGGCAAACCGGACCCCGAAGTGTACCTGGCTGCCGCACGCAAGTTGGGCGTGCCGCCGGAACGCTGTGTTGTGATCGAAGATGCACCCGCGGGTGTCGAAGGCGCCCGGCGCGCTGGCATGGCCTGCATCGGCGTGCTCACCAGCCACGACCACCTGGACGCCGACATCATCACGCCTACATTGCGCGAATTGCCGATTGACGCCGCCCGCAAGCTCGTCAACCGCCAGACTTGATGGCATGCATGACGACGCAATCATTCCCTGACCTCACCACAGCCCAGATCGACAGCGTGCTGGCTTTCCTGCCGACCTTCGAACAGCCCGGCTACAAAGGGGGTGAATGGCATGCCGAGCCGGGCCATCTACGGGAGGGTGCCCATTGGTGGCACGGCCCTACGGCCGGTTGTCAGCAGTTGTCAGGCCGCTTGTGACAACAGTTGTCAGATGTCAGTTGTCAAAACGGGCTGACAACCGGTCGTCAGGCCCTACTGACAACTGACAACCGAACGCCAGGCCAACCACCAAGGCCACCCTAAAGGGCTTTCAGCCAAGAACACCAAGAGAAATATATGTAACCTGCTCTCGTGACGATCTGGATGCAAGCGCCCTGTGCAAGGAGGCAAGGACACCAAGAAAACGAAAGGGGCTACTCCATGACTTGCATGCCTAGCGCTTGCGCCAGGGCAGCAAACTGCCCTGGGGTGATGATCAGCCCTTTTGGATCGTACTTTCTGAGGCTGAATCCTGCCAGATTTGAGCCGCGCAAGTCTGTCTGAAAGAAAACAGCCTCTCTGAAGTCCACATCCGTCAAATCACAATCACGGAGAGCCGTTTTCTTAAGATTGGTCAGCGACAGGTCCGCCTCGACAAACGAGCAGCCCTCAAACTTCAGGGACGCGAGTGACACACCACGAAAGCATACATAATCCAGGTTGCAACGCTTGAACCGGGCAGCCGTGAGCACCGTACTCTCAGCGAAGTTGATCCCCATCAGCTTGGTATTTTCGAACGCTACACCAAAGAAATTCGCCCCAGCAACACGCGCATTACTGAGGTCGCAATCCTCCAGTGTTGCGCCGTTGAAGCGCGCATTGGTGAGATCCGCCATGCGGAAGTTGCATTGGGCAAAGGTGGAGCCGTCCAGCGCGATATGCTTCAAGTCCAGACGCTCAAAATGGCAATTCCGATACATCTCGCCGTCAATCAATTCTGCGACGTCGTCTTGCGTGAAGTGTTTGTCTTTGAATGGCATTTTCTTTATCTCGCTCGCGGTCGAGTGCCCATACTGGGTCGAGGTGCTGGCAACGAAATCCTGGCACACTACTACAATCATCCCAAAGATGGGTCGAAGCGCAAAGAGGTTAACGCGTATGACACAACCATGGCGTGGCATTTTCGTCATTGTCGTCACCCCTTTTACTGAAGGCTACGAGTTGGATGAAACCAGCTTGCGAAGAGAGATTCGCTTCTGTATTGAGGCTGGGGCGCATGGCCTGGTAGGTCCTGCAAACGCGAGCGAGTTCACCACATTGTCGGACGACGAGCGCAGACGCTGGATCGAGATCGTCGTCTCTGAGGCTGGGCATCAAATACCGGTCATCGCAGCGACCACCTCCGGTCACGCTCTCCCCACCATCGCGTTGAGCCAGTATGCACAGCGTGCCGGTGCAGACGGAATCATGGCGATGCCACCACACATCCTGCATCCTGATGCTGCCGGATGCTACGAATATTACAAGGCATTGTCGAATGCCTTGGAAATACCCATCTGTATTCAGAATTACATCGCCCCCATCGGCACGCCGATGGGTCCTGACCTGCTGGCACGTATGTGCCGCGATCTGCAGCACGTCGATTACATCAAGGAAGAAACGCTACCCGAGCCACGCCAGATCAGCGCCACCATCACCGCTTCCGCCGATCACTGCAAAGGCGTCTTTGGTGGACAAGGCGGCATATACCTGCCAGACGAGCACCGGCGCGGTGCAGCCGGCAATATGCCGGCATGCCAGGCCACGGACGTCCAGGTTGCCATCTGGCAGAAACTCGAATCAGGGGATGAAAATGGCGCGCGCAAGCTGTTCAACCAATTATTGCCGCTTATCAACTTCGAGCGCCTGTATGGCCTTGCGGTGTATAAGGAAGTGTTGTTCCGGCGCGGCGTGATCGCCAGTCGCGTCTGCCGCGCCCCTGGACAACAGTTAGATCACAATGACCGCAACGAACTGGATGCGATCCTGAAGGATATTGTGCCGATGTTCACGCTGTGAACATCGGCGATGAACCGATGACGGTTATTGAAGAGCCAATAATCATGAACGTTTCTGTTCACCGTCCTCTCTTTTTCATCATTACAAGTGAACTATGATCGATAAAGTCGCTATCGTCACCGGCTCTACTGGTGGAATCGGGGAAGGTATCGCGCGAGCGTTGGCTGCCGAGGGTATGTCAGTCGTCATCTCTGGCCGGCGCCTGGTCGAGGGCGAGCAGGTGACCCAGCAGATCCGCGCCCAGGGGGGACAGGCTCTCTTCATACAAACAGACTTGGCGCGCGAACAGGATTGTGCCCATCTTGTCCGCGCGTCAGTCGAGCACTTTGGCCGGCTGGATATCCTGGTTAACAATGCGGGAATTTTCCCCAGCGTGCCGCTCATGGAGACCACCGCTGACTTGTGGGATGAAGTCTTCGCCATCAACGTACGCGGCGCGTTTCTTTGCAGCCAGGCTGCCATCTCCTCACTCCGGCAACAAGGCGGCTCGATTATCAACATCGGCTCGACGCTGGCTTTCCGCAGCAAAGGCGAACGGATCGCCTATGCCTGTTCAAAAGGTGCGCTGCTGACAATGACCAAGGTTCTTGCGCGCGAGTTGCTGCCCGAACACATCCGGGTGAACTGGATTACAGTAGGCTGGGTTGCCAGTCCAGGCGAGATCGAGTTACGGAATCAAACCAACGGAGATGGTGCAGTGTATCTGCAAGAACGTGGCCAGATGGCACCCCTCGGTCGGTTGGAGACGACAGAAGACATTGCCGCTGGCGTCGTATACCTTGCGTCAGACGCCGCCAGCCACGTCACCGGCTGCGAGCTCAACATCTCCGGCGGGTTGCTCATATAGCGCGCCAACGGTTTGCCTGCTCATCGACGTGAGTTGCGCCATGTAAGCAATTCGTGTCGATAAGCGACGATTTGCAGATACACAATGAAAATAACCGAGATCAAAACGTTCGTCGTAGGTAATCCGTGGAAGAACTGGGTATTTGTGCAGGTCTGTACGGACGAAGGCCTCACCGGCATTGGCGAAGCAACCGGCGGGTTGAGTGCCAGGCCAGGCGAGGCACAGGTACAAGAGTTGGGACGGTTCGCCATTGGCCAAGACCCGCTCCAGCCAGAACGGCTGTGGCACAGCATGTACAAGGGATTGTTTCTAAGCAGCAATATCGGCATGAATGCCATCGAAATCGCCTGCTGGGATATCCTGGGCAAGAGCTTGAACGTTCCGCTATGGCAGTTGCTCGGGGGTAAACATCATCCGAGGTTGCGCGTCTACGCCAACGGCTGGTACCAGGGTCCGCGCGATCCCGCTTTTTTTGCGGAAGCCGCCGCACGCGTGAAAGAGATGGGCTATACCGCAATGAAGTTCGATCCCTTCGGAACGGCTTACCGCTTCTTCTCCCCGCAAGAAGAACGGCTCTCAATCGCCATCGTGCGCGCCGTACGTCAGGCTGTCGGCGATGATGTCGATCTGCTGATTGAAGGTCACGACCGATTTGGCGTTTCAACGGCCATTCGCATCGGTAAGGCACTGGAGGAATACAGGCCAATGTGGTTTGAGACGCCTGTCATGTCTACTGACATCGCGGCCACGGCTGCGGTAGCGCGTGCCATCAATGTCCCGGTGGCCACGGGTGAGCGTTTCCACCAACTGTCACAGGTGCTTGAGCTCATGTCTCATCGCATCATCGACATCGTCCAACCCGAGACGCTACGCATCGGCGGGATTTCCGGCGCGCGCAAAGCGGCTGCCATCGTCGAATCCGCGGAAGGCTTCGTCGCACTGCACCAGGCACAAAGCCCACTCAACACCGCGATCAACGCCCACATTCACGCCAGCATTCCCAACTTCCTGATCCAGGAGTGTTTCGACGATTTCCTGGCGCCGTGGGCTCACGATATCGTGCGCGGCGTGCCACGCGTGCACAGTGGCTACATCGAACCCTCTGACGTGCCAGGCATCGGCGTGGAGCTGGACGAAGCCGAGATGGCAAAACACCCCTATGGGCAAGATTATTTCCTGCGCCTGTTCGAGGAAGGCTGGGAACGTCGCCGTAGGGATTGAAATCATCACCCTATCAAACAAGGAGAAAGCTTGTGAGCACGACAAATGAATCAGAGACACCCGTTAGACTCGCACTGGTTGGCTGTGGTGGCATCTCCGGCGCACACGTCAACGGTTACAAGGATTTGTTCGGCCGGGGCTGCCGTGAGTTCATCGTGACCGCGTGCTGCGATGTGCGCGAGGAAAGCGCTCGCAGGCGCGCCCAGGAGATCGCAACCTTTCAGGGCACTGAGCCAGCGATCTTCACGGACCAGGAGGAACTGCTAAAAGCAGGCCTGGCAGATGCGGCTGATGTGTGCCTGCCGCACTGCTTTCACCATTCGTCCGCACTGCCGCTGCTCGACGCCGGCCTGCACGCCATGGTCGAGAAGCCCCTCGGCATCACCATCAAGGCCAGCAAACAGATCATCGCCGCCGCACGCCGAAATCAGCGTGTGCTGGCCACCGCCGAGAACATACGCCGCTATCTCACGGCGCGCGCGTGTACCTGGGCGCTCACACAAAAACGCCTGATCGGCGATGTGCGGTTGGTCAACATCCAGGCCATCAACTACAGCCCGTTCGACTACGAGAATCCCGCCATGAAGTGGCGCGGCGTGAAAACGCTCACCGGCGGCGGCATGATCATGGATAGCGGCGCGCACTTCGCCGACATGATCGAGGTGCTGTTCGGTGATGTGGACGAAGTTTATTGCAGCATGAATGCCTACGATGACCGGCTGATCAAGGACGCGCCCATCCTGGGTGACGCCCGTGCCGACGTGGAAGACACCTGGCACGCCGTCATCCGGTTCAAGAGCGGCTTGCACGTGGCGTGGACCCACTCCCGTTCGCTGTATGGCGAACCCGTATCCGTCGCCAACTATTATGGGAGCGCCGGCACGATGAAGGCGCTCGGGTTTGCGTTCCACCCATTCCAGGGCGGTGGTATCGCGACACTGGCCGACGGCACTGTCATCTCAAACGAACAGATTCAGGCTGATTTCATGGCCAGCCTGTCTGAGGAGGAGAAGGCGCGCTTGTTCCCCTATGGTTCTACAGACGGTTTCGCCATCGAGGCATGGGACTTCGTCAACGCCATCCGCGCCGAACGTAAACCGGAGATGGACGGCGACGACGGGTTATGCGCCAAGGCGCTGTGCGAATGTTGTTATGAGTCGGCCATCACCGGGCAACCCGTCAAGTTCGACGACGTCATCAGTGGTAAGATCGACGCCTACCAGCGGCCAATCGACGAGTTCTGGAAGATCGCGTAACTCGTCGGCCGTGCCGCGCACGGATGGGAGGACGAATGGTCGAGCAACACATGCGCCATCCCCTCACCGCAGCCCAGATCGATCGCTATCACGAAGATGGCTTCATCATCGTATCGCAACTGTTCGGCGAAGATGAAGCGCTTGCCTGCAAACAGCAGACCATCGACGCTTTGCGCGAACTGAAGGAACTGGGCAATCGTTCTGGCGTGCACGTATGGATGAGCGATGGGCTTGACCCCAATCTGCGCCGCTGGGTCACCGATGAACGGATCGCCGGCATCGTCGCGCAACTGGTGGGTCCCAACGTGGAATTCCTCAGCGTCAAGTCAGTATTCAAGCACCGCGATCTGCGCTTCGCATCCCCGTGGCACCAGGATTGGTTCTACTGGCGCGGCACCAACAAGATATCGGTGTGGGTGGCGTTGGATGATGCGATGGCAGAAAACGGTTGCTTGAGAATTATTCCCGGTACCCATCACACTGTATACGAGATGGAGCGGGTGGATGCAGGCAACGGATTCGTGCTACGCGTTCCCGATAATGCGTTGCAAGGACAGACACCCGTGACAGCCGCGGTCAGGCGCGGCGATGCCATCTTCTTTCATGACCTGGCGCTGCACGGCTCGCACGAAAACAGCAGCGGCGCCGACCGCTGGTCGCTCATCGCCACGTATCGCGACGCTGCACTCAAGGATGATTCCGACGTCTGGAAGAGCGCAATCGTGCTAAGCGGGCACAGCGTCAACGTCTGATATGCGCTGAAATGTCCCTCCCGTAAGCGGATTGCTTACGGGAGGATGCTTATCCGGCCGGATCACTCCAGTAATGCTCCAGCCGGTCGCGCGGCACCCACCCCAACATCAACTTCGTCTTCCCGTTGCTAAAACGCCCCTGTGGCAGATCCGTGGTGACGTTGAACAACTCGCAGGGGGCGGGCAGCGCCGGTACCTCCAGGGCACGCCGGATTGCCCGCGCCGAGTCCTCCCACGACACCGCGAAAACGTACAGTGTCCCGCCTGGCTGTCGTGGGTTCACAAATGCGCCGAACAGCAGCACGGGCACCTCCAGGCCGTAATGATCGGCAAACACGCGGCACGCTTCCTGGCCCAGGTACTTGGAGTGAATATAGAGTTGATCGTAGGGACGCGCGGGTGCATCCACGTGCACATCGTAGTCCCACGAGTAATCGCCCGGCCCTGGCGTCCCTTCCACCAAAGGGCCTGTCTGCACCACGCGGCGGATGCCATGCGCCAGCGCAGCACGCATGATATTGATTGCGCCCAACGTGTTGACGCGAAACGCGTCAACAGGATCGTGCCGGACCACCGTCAGGTTGATGATCGCGTCCATGCCCTCGCACGCGGCCATCACCTGTTGCGGCTCGCGCACGTCCACGATACGATACTCGTGCGGTGCTCCCAGCATGCTGGGGAGCGGCGCGCCGGGCATTTGTGGCTTGCCCTCGGCGATGATCTCAGGAATGGGGCGCACGTCGGCCAGTCGCAAGGTGTATGACGATGCCAGCTCCTGCGCCGTTACTGCGCCGACCGGCCCGCCCGCGCCGAAAATCACAACCTTGCGAATGGGGCGTGAACGCATCGGCTGCGGCGCAAGCACGGCTTCCCAGGAGCGGCCGTCTTGCGACGGTGCTTGCAGGGGCCAACGCGCCCGAAAGTCATGTACTGGTTCGTAACCCAGGTCAGCCTGCCCGCTGGTCTGAGGGGTCACCCGCACTTTGGCGCGCGTCCCCGCCGCAGCAATATGGTAGATACGCCAACCAGGGGAACCGGGGAGGTCCACTTCCAGCGCCCGCCGCACGGCTTGCAGCGCATCCTCCAGGTGCAACCAGCTTGGATCATAGGGCTGCATGGCAGCTTGCTCGTCGTTTACCAACCGCCCAAAGCGCAGGCAGGTTACCGGCGGACTGCCCACGCGCGCACATTCACGCGCCGAGAGTTCCGCCAGCCACGCGCACAGTTGTGCCGTATTCGGCAACGGTCGTGGCCGCCACCGTTCGTCGACGCGCCAGTGCGCTGGCAGCCGTTCAAACAGATCGAGGGTGCTGGCCAGGATGACCTGGGACACGCCCGCCGCCCGCGCTGCGTTGGCGCGGCGATGTGGCGGGTGTGCTGATTGGCGCAAGGTGCAGGATGCGGTCAACACCTTGCACAGCAGATGCCACCATGGCCGGATCGCGCAAATCACCCTGGCACACCTCAACCTGGGAAGGCAATCCAGGCGTGAAATCCAGATCGACGGCGCGAAATCGATGCCCAGTTGAGAGCGCCGCCATGACGGCACGTGCAAACGGGCTATTTCCGGCGGTCATCAAGACGAGCTTATCGACACTCATTCCTGAAAGCCTCCCCAGTACCTAATGTGCTTGTTTCTGCCTGGCTTCCGCCCAGCACTCTTGTGCGATGCGTGTGTATAGCAGCGCCTGCTGCCAACGGTCACTCTCTTCCACCCATTCACCTGTTTGGGCAGGGATCAGCCGTGCATAGTTGATTTCTGGACCCAGAAGTTCGGGGGTGAAGCAGAGGAAATCGCCGGGTTGCGCGCTTCGAAGAAACGCCACCATGCTGCGCGTCCACATCTCGCGGAAGTGGGCGACGTTCAAACGACCGGTACCATCGCCGATATCCACCTGGATGCAGCCTGAGGATGAGATGCGGCCATGGAAAAAGCGCACGCGATCGAACACCGGTTGCAGAAAATCGAATTTCGCTTCGATGTTGCCATAGACCATTTCAAGGCCGGCGTACCAATGCGAAAAATCACCGTTAAAGCGCACTTCGGGGAACCACTCAGTCAGTTTCACCGTGCGCCAGATATCCTGTGTGATCGTGGCGCGGTGCGTCTCGATATACATGGGCAGGTCGAATTGAGCCGAAGCGTTGAGCACCGCTTCCACGAGCCGGTGCACCTCATCGTCGTCCTCCATGCCCCAGCCCACATGCAGGGTGACACAGTCATAGCCTTTCGCTTTGCCCTCGCGCGCAATTGCCGTTGCGTCTTCGGGCTGATTCACCCGCCCGCCCCCGGTAGCTCCCAATCCCAGCTCACGACACAATGCCAGGTCGCCCCCCTGGATGCCCTGGTAACCCGCTCGCTTGACCGCCTCGTGCAAGGCGCGATCATCCCCTTTTGGAGCGGATGAATTCGCGGGCAGACCTTTGACATTGGCATAGTTGATATCGGTGCGCAGGTACGGTTCTCGATTCGTGCCATCATTCGTGTTCCTGACTGTAGCCATCACACCACCTCCTCCAGACATGCCAAAATCTCATCACAGCGATATGGGAGCGCAGAGAGACTCCAAAAGAGTCCACATCACTACACGGATCAACCTTCCAGGGGGATGCTGCGCAACAATGCTTCGTTGGTGGGGTACTTGTCGAGCAGCTTGAGCAGAAAGCGCATGCTCTCCATCGGCTTACGTGCGGCCAATGCGCGACGCAACACCATC
>JAMDDR010000101.1 GCA_023488685.1 Chloroflexota bacterium
CGAGTTCACCTACCTGCTTCATTTCGGGTGGCTGAATGCTGACGAGGTGGTTCACTGGCTGCAGGCGAACAAGCCCCCCGCGATGCACTTGATCATCACCGGCCGTTATGCGACGCAATCGCTCATTGACTATGCCGACCTGGTCACGGAAATGACTGAAATCAAACATCCCTACAAGGATCAGGGTATCCGCGCCCAACCGGGCATTGAGTATTGAGAGGCTGACGCTTGACAAAACACGTTGTTCTCGTCGTCGGACATGGTACGCGCTCAGCAGAAGGGCTGGCGCAATTCGAGACGTTTGTGGGCGCACTGGCAGAACGTCTGCAAAGACCTGCCAAACACTGTTACCTGGAGCTGGCCGAACCGGACATGGCGACAGGCCTGAGTGATGCGGCGTCTGCCGCTGGCGCGGCAGGTGAGGTGATCGTCCTGCCGTTGTTCCTGGGGCCTGGGGATCACTATAAGCGTGACGTGCCCGAGGCTGTGCGCGCCTGCCGGTCGGCGTTGGGGAAGACATCTCCGGTGTTCCGGTACGCCGCGCCGCTGGGTCCGCATCCCAAGCTGATCGAGCTGCTCAATGTCCGCATCGGCGAAGCATTGACCACAACACCGGATGCGCTGCCGCGGAAACGCACCGCGCTACTGGTGGTCGGTCGTGGCAGTCTTGAAGAAGATGGCAACAGCGCCGTGACACGCACGGCGTTCCTGCTTGGAGATGGGCAACCCTGGCTCTGCGTCGAGTATGCCTTTCAAGCCGTGAGGCACCCCACTGTGCCCGAGGCGATACAGCGTTGCCGCCGTTTGGGGGCTCAACAAGTAGTCGTGGCGCCGTATTTGCTATTCGGTGGCCGCGTCTACGACGATGTATGCGCGACGTCAAGACGAACGGCAACCGCGGCTGGTTTACGCGTGATCCACGCATCGCACCTGGGCAGTCAAGCGCCGATCCATCCGCTGTTATTAGACGTGGCCGAGCAGCGTTGCCGTGAGGCCGGGGAGATCACATCGTGAGTGTCAGCGTGAGTGCCAGCGTGAGTGCCAGCCTGATTCATTTCATCGGCGCGGGCCCTGGCGACCCGGAGCTGTTGACGTTGAAAGCGCAACGCCTCATCGCCGAAGCCGGCGTGATTCTGTATGCCGGTTCACTGGTCAACCCGGAGGTGTTGGCGCACGCCCGCGCGGGTGCAGCGCTTTACAACACTGCTGGTATGCCATTGGAAGAGCAGGTCACTGTCATGCGCGCTGCGGTCGAACGCGGCCAGAGCGTGGCGCGTTTGCATACAGGCGACCCCTCCGTCTTCGGCGCGCTTGTCGAGCAGATGCGCGAGTTGAGCAAAGCGGGTCTGTCCTACACGATCACGCCGGGTGTCAGTTCGGCTTTTGCTGCTGCGGCGGCGCTGGGAATCGAGTTTACGTTGCCCAATGACACGCAGACGGTCATGCTGACCAGGCTGGCTGGGCGCACGCCCGTGCCGGATCGCGAGCGGTTGCGCGAACTGGCTGTGCATCGCACCAGTATGGTGATTTTTCTGAGCGCGGGCATGATCGCCGAGGTGGTGGCGGAATTGCGCGCTGCCGGCTACGCGGATGATGCGCCTGTTGCGATTGTTCAGCGCGCCAGTTGGCCTGACGAGTTGATTGTGCGTGGTGCACTGTCTGACATCGCCGCCAAGGCGCTGGCAGCGGAGATGACACACCAGGCTGTGATTATTGTCAGTCCAGCGCTTGGGGCATGCGATCACGGCGACGAGCAGCGATCGCATCTCTATGGCACGGCGCTGCAAAAGCCCGCACACCAACCGACGACGGCAATCGTCACGCTCACACGCAACGGTGCGCGCACGGGGCAGAAATTGCAGGCGCTTTTGCCCGATTCGGTCCTATATACGCCGGCGCGGTTCATGCAGCATGTGTCCAGCATCTCGCCAGCGCATAGGTTGTGTATCGGCTATACCACATCGGTGCGCCAGGTACTGCACGATGCCTTTCAGACGCACGAGGCAATGGTGTGCGTCATGGCAAGCGGCATCGTGGTGCGTGAGCTGGCCCCGTTGCTGGGCACCAAGCACACGGACCCTGGTGTCGTCGTCACGGATGAGCAAGGACGCTACGCAGTGAGTTTGCTCAGCGGACACAAGGGCGGGGCCAACGAACTGGCCCGGCGTGTGGCTGCGTTATTGGGCGGACAGGCAGTCATTACGACCGCCAGCGATACGCAAGAACTACCCGCGCTCGATTTGATTGGCCAGTCTGATGGGTGGTATCTGGACCAGGGCGAATACCTGACTGCGGTCACTGGCGCGTTGGTGAATGGCGAAACGGTTGGCATGTTCCAGGACGCCGGCGATGAGTCCTGGTTGCCTGTGCCGCCAGCGCCAAACCTAAAGCGTTTCACCTCCGTGCAGGCACTGGTGGAGGCCGCTCCTGCGGCTGCGTTGCTGATCACACATCGTCAGGTGTCTGGGTTGGAGATGCCGGCCATCATCTATCACCCGCGTTGTCTGGCCGTGGGGGTCGGCTGCAATCGCGGCACGTCCGACGCCGAGATACGAAAAGCGATTGAAGATGCGCTTGACGAAGCGGGCTTGTCGCGGAACGCAATCTTATGCGCGGCAACGATCACGCACAAGGCTGCTGAGCCGGGCCTGCTGAGTGTCTGTGCGCAACTGGGTTGGCCGTTGCGCACATACACGCGGGAAGAGATCCTGCGGGTAGAGCATTTGCCCAATCCATCTGAATGGGCGCGGCGTGCGCTGGGTGTGCCTGGCGTGGCCGAACCCGCCGCGTTGCTGGCAGCACGAGAGCATGGCAGAGACGCGGTGTTGCTGGTCGAGAAACGCAAGTTTCCTAACGTGACGGTGGCGGTGGCAAAAACTGGGTGACTGGATGAAAGACACAGGGAGCATTTCCGTGATCGGTATAGGGCCGGGTGACCCCGCACACTTGACGCAGGCGGCGCGCCAGGTGATCGAGCAGGCCGATGCCATCCTGGGGTATGGCCTGTACCTTGACTGCATCGCCGCTGTGGCGCCGCACATTTCGCGCGAAGCGAGTGGCATGCGGCAGGAGGTGGCGCGTGTAAAACGCGCCATTGAGCTGGCGCAGGTGGGGCAGCATGTTGCGCTCGTGTCAAGCGGTGATGCGGGTGTGTATGGCATGGCTGGTTTGTTGTATGAGGTGTTGAGCCACAGTTCGGGCGCATTCGAGCCGGCCGTGCATGTGATCCCCGGCGTATCGGCACTGAATGCGGCTGCTGCCTTATTGGGCGCCCCACTGATGACGGACTTTGCCGCCATCAGCCTGAGCGACCAATTGACGCCACTCGATCAGATATTGCGCCGCGTCGAAGCTGCCGCTCAAGCCGACTTTGTGCTCTGTCTATACAACCCGAAAGGCCATAAACGGGTACAACCCTTCGCGCAGACCTGTGAGGTGCTGCAGCGCCACCGCTTGCCCGGCACACCGGTGGGCGTCGTGCGCGCTGCCTACCGCGCCGGGCAGTGTGTGACATTGCTCACACTGGCCGAACTGCCGGCCGCCGAGGTGGACATGCTGACGCTGATCATCGTCGGCAACAGTAAGACCTACGTGCACGCGGGCAGGATGATCACACCGCGCGGCTATGCGAGCAAATACGACCTGGGTGAGGAATAACTGTGCAGCCACACGATATTGAGCGCGAGAGTTTCCGCATCATCCGTCATGAATTAGGTGCCCATCACTTCACCGAACAGGAACTGTCGATCGTGGTGCGGGTGATCCACGCCACCGCTGATTTCGAGTTCCGCGACCGCATTCGTTTCCATCCCTGCGCGATCGTGTCCGGGATTGAGGCGCTACGGCGTGGCTGTGCCATCGTCACCGACGTGCAGATGGTGCAAGCCGGCATTGGCGATGGCATGCTGTCCTTCCTGGGCGGCAAGATGGTATGCGATATACGCCATCCCGATGTGCGTGATGCTTCGCAACAGAGCGGTCTCACCCGCTCGGCGTTGGCATTGCGGCGCAATGCTGCGCTTATTCATCAGGGGATCGCCGCCATCGGCAATGCGCCTACGGCACTCCTTGAAATGATTCGCCTGGTTAAAGAAGCAGATATCCGGCCCGCATTGATCGTCGGGGTGCCTGTGGGCTTTGTGAATGCCGTGGAATCAAAGGATGAGTTGCTCAAGCTCGACGTTCCCTACATCACCAGCACCGGGCGCAAGGGCGGCTCGACAGTAGCCGTTGCCGTGATCAATGCCTTGTTGCGCATGGCGAAGGGCGACGATTGAGTGTTGGCTGTGATGGATCCATGGGTTGTAAAGGTTGCGTGATGCGCGTTAGGGCATAGAGGTGCTGTGTATATGGAAGCTGGCCAGGCCCCACCACTACGTGAAGGTTTTACGACCGGTGCTTGTGCTGCGGCAGCAGCGGCAGCCGCAACGCGTGCCTTGCTCACTGGCCAGGCGGTGGATCAGGCTGTGATCGATTTGCCGGTGCGTCGCAGGGTGTCTTTTGCTGTCTGCCGTTGTGAATTTGAGGCTGAGCATGTGACGTGTGGTGTCATCAAGGACGCCGGCGACGACCCAGATGTGACCCATGGCGCAGAGATCCAGGCCAGCGTCCAGTGGGTACAAGAAGGGGAGGGTGACCCGGCCGCAGACGTCATGCGTGTCGAGATTGCTGGGGGGCCTGGCGTGGGCATTGTCACGCGGCCGGGCTTACCCGTGGCAGTGGGCGAAGCTGCCATCAACCCTGTTCCGCGCCGGATCATTACGCAGGCGGTCATGGCACAACTGGATGCCGCTCAAAGCGGCAGCCTGCCTGGATGCAAGCTGCCGTTGTGCTGTAACGTGTTGCGCGTGACCATTCGTGTCCCGAATGGCGAGGAACTGGCGCAACGGACGTTGAATCCGCGCCTGGGCATTCTCGGGGGCATCTCGATTCTGGGTTCAACCGGCATCGTCAAGCCATTCTCGCAGTCGGCCTATCGTGCCAGCATTTGCGTCGAGTTGAAGGCAGCCGCGCGGAATGGCCTGCGACGGGCGGTCCTGACCACGGGTGCGCGCAGCGAGGATTACGCGCTGGACCAGTTCAGCAACGAGCCGCATGATCCCAATCTGCCGTTGCGTATGGGCTATGTGCAGGTGGGCGACCATATTGGCTATGCGCTGGCACAGTGCGCGCGGCTGGGCTTCGCGCAGGTGGTGATCGCGGGCATGATCGGCAAACTGTCAAAGCTGGCGCAGGGGCGTGCGCAGACGCATGTGGATGAGGGAAGCGTGGATTTTGAGTTCCTGGCAGCGCTGGCAGCACAACTGGGTGCGCCGCCGGACCTCGTCGAGCACGTGCGGCACGCCAATACCGCTCATCATGCACAAGTCCTGTTGTCGAAGGCCGGCCTGGGCGGGTTGGAACAACGCGTGGCGCAGTTGGCGGCTGAACGCGCATTTGCGCTTGGGCACGGCGCATTTGAGGTGAGTGTGTTGCTGTTCAGCATGAGCGGCTCTTTATTGGGCCGGGCAAGCGCAGGAAACCCCCTTGATTGATATGCCAAGCACGATTTTAGTGATCGGTGTGGGCGCCGAGGGCGTCAGTGCACTGGCGCCTGCCATACAGATGCGGATCGCCGAGGCGGACTGGCTTGTGGCCGGAGAACGCCTGTTGGCCGCGAGTGTCGCGAGTGCGGATCCATTGGCGCACAAACCGGATGTGATTCGCATCGCTCTTAAGACGAACATCGCCCAGGTTGTCGATCGCCTGCGCGATCGGGGTGAAGCACGCGTGGTGATTCTGGCCTCGGGCGATCCCGGCTTTTATGGCATTGCCGGGACGCTGTTGCGGGAATTCCCGCCGGGTGAGATTGAGATCATCCCGCATGTGAGTTCGCTGCAGTTGGCCTTTGCCCGCGCCAGGCTCGACTGGAGTGATGCCATTGTGACGAGCGCGCACGCCCGCCCATTGGCTGAAATCGTCCATTGGGCCCGGCGCGTGCGCAAGATGGGGATTCTGACTGATCCGCAGCACACCCCGGCTGTGATTGCGCAATCCATGCTTGCCGCTGGAATAGAGGACTGCCGCGCGGTGGTGGCGGAAAACCTGGGATTGCCGGAGGAACGCTTGATCGACACTCGCCTGTCCGAATTGGTGTCGCGGCAGTTTGCGCCTCTCAACGTGCTCCTGTTGGTGCACGATGCGACCTGGGCGCCGCGCGCGCTCTTTGCGCTGCGCGCAGATGGTGCTTATGCGCATCGAAATGGCTTGATTACCAAAGCAGACGTGCGCGCGCTGAGTCTGGCGCGGCTGGCGTTGCGCGAGACGGATATCGGCTGGGACATTGGTGCGGGCAGCGGCGCCGTGAGTATTGAAATGGCCGAATTGGCCTGGCGCGGGCGGGTGGTTGCCATCGAGCGCGACCCGGAAAACCTGGGCTTTTTGCAGGCCAACGTGACGCGTTACGGCGCACTCAACGTCGAGATCGTCGCCGGCACTGCGCCGGAGGCATTGGCCGGGTTACTCGCCCCCAATGCTGTGTTCATTGGTGGCACGGGCGGGGCATTGACGAAGATCATCAGCCACGTGGCATGTGTGGCGCTGCCCGGTTGTCGTGTCGTGATCAACCTGGCGACGCTGGAACATCTGAACGAAACGCTCACCGCCATGCGGGATCTGGGCATGGTCCCCGAACTCATCCAGGTGAACCTTGCGCGTGGTGAGCCGGTGGCGCAGTTGACGCGCCTGTCCCCCCACAATCCCGTGTTTATCGTAAGCGGCGTGGTTTCCAGCCAGCAGGTTTCTGGCATACAAGAAGATGAATAACTCTCTACGGCCGGCCGGTCCCGGCTATATGGCGAATATGAAAATGGGAACGCTTTACGGTGTAGGCGTAGGGCCAGGTGATCCCGAGTTGATCACGCTCAAGGCGGCGCGCATCATTCGCGCTGTGCCGGTGGTCGTTGCACCCATTTCACAACCTGACGGTGAGAGTCACGCGCTCCACACGGTCGCCGGTCTGCTGCAGCCTGGGCAGATGGTTGAGAAGCTGTTGTTCCCGATGGTAAAGGAACTGGCAACGCGCGAACGATATCGCGCCGCGGCGTCGCAGACCGTCGTCGACCGCTTGCGAATGGGGGACGATGTCGCCTTTCTCACCGAGGGAGACCCCCTGATTCACAGCACTTTTATTTACGTGCTGCGTCTGTTGCCGGAGGGTATGCCGGTCGAGATTGTGCCCGGCGTCAGCTCGATCAGCGCTGCTGCTGCCGAAGCGCAGTGGCCCCTGATCAACGCCGGGCAACGGCTTGCGCTGTTGCCGGCGACTTTCGAGGACGTCACCCAGCTTCCTGTCATTGCGCGCGATTTTGACACGATTGTGCTGCTCAAGGTGCATTCGACGCTGGATCGTTGGGTTGACGCACTGGTCGATGCTGGTCTGGCCGATCAGGCGGTGCTGGTCGAGTGCGCGTCTCTGACCGCAGCGCGTGTGGTGCGCAACGTGCGCACCTTGCGCGGCACGCAGGTGCATTACTTGTCGTTACTTATCGTACGCACCAGGCGACAGTAAGTGAACAGACGGGAAACAACGCAAACAGGAGAAAAGAGATGAGAAGAGGAATGGAGATGGGCGCTGTGATTGTCGCCGCCACATTGGTGGCGTGCGCTGCAAACCCGCCACAGGCAGTCGTCACGCCTGAGCCGGCTGTGACAGCAACCGCGCAGACGCTTGTTGCCACAGACGACCACCGTTCTGCGCAGATTACGTTGCGTTATGCTCGTACGTTTAGTGTCGAGTACCACGATCACTACAAGCTGGTGACGGTGCTCAAGCCATGGCGAGATGCCCAGGTCACCTTTCGCTATGTGCTGGTGCAACGTGGAACGCAGGCTCGGGCAGATGTCGGCGACGCACAGGTGATCGAAGTGCCCGTGAACCGCGTTATCGCCGTGAATACGACGCATCTGCCTTATCTCGACCGCCTGGGCCTCACGGACAAGCTGGTGGGTGTGGGGGAGGCAAATCGCATCAACACACCCAGTGTCGTAGAGGCGATCAAGGCCGGCAAACTGCCCGAAGTAGGCAGAAATGCGGAGGTCAACGTCGAGCGTGCGATCGAGCTTCAACCTGACATGGTGACGGTCCTGGGACTGGGCAACCCAGAGAAAGACAACTACCCGGCGCTCATGAAGGCGGGACTTAAGGTTGTGTTGATCGCCGACTTCATGGAGGCAACGCCGCTGGGGCGCGCCGAATGGATCAAGTTCATGGCGTTGTTCTTCAACCGTGAAGCGATGGCGGAGAAGTTATTCGACGAGGTGGCGCTCCGCTACGAGAAGATGGCTGCGATCGCGCGCAATGTCCCACAGAAGCCTGCCGTGTTCATGGGTTTTGACAACGATGGCAAATGGTACATGCCGGGCGGCCAGAGCTACCAGGCCAGGTACCTGGCTGATGCCGGGGCGAATTACTTGTGGGCGGACGATCAATCCAGTGGGCGTATTCCGTTGAGCCTGGAGGCCGTATTTGATCGCGCTGCGGACGCCGATGTGTGGGTTAACCAGTCGCAATCGTGGACAAAACTGGAGCAGGTGCTGGGTGCGGACGAGCGCTATGCCAAGTTTGCCGCAGTGAAGCAGGGGAATATGTATAACAATAACGCGCGGCTCAATCCAACCGGCGGCAACGACTACAACGAGAGCGGCCACGCGAATCCAGACGTGGTGCTGGCCGACCTGATCAAGATCTTCCACCCGGAGCTGTTGCCCAATCACGAACTGGTGTATTACCACCGCTTGAAGTGACGTATGAAGCCCGATATGCTCGTGCGTTTCAGACCCATTGCGGATCATGCCAGGAACACGGACGGCCGCATTTCTGCCTACTTCGGGCGTGGCTGGCATCTATCGCGCGGTATCTGGCCGCGTGCTGGGTTGCGCGCCTTTGTCCTCTTAGGGTTGGTGGGATTGTTGCTGTGTGCGTTTGCGCTCAGTCTCGCGCTTGGCTCCGTGAACATCCCCATCGATCAGGTCGTGGTGATCTTGTCGGGTGGAATGCCAGCCAGGGCGACCTGGAGTGACATCGTCCTGGATTTCCGCCTGCCAAAGGCGTTGACGGCCATGCTGTCAGGCGCGGCGCTGGCGATGAGCGGTCTGCAGATGCAAACGCTGTTCCGCAACCCACTGGCCGGGCCATCAACGCTGGGGGTCAACGCGGGAGCGAGCCTGGGCGTGGCGGTGGTGGTGTTGACCACGGCCAACATACCCATTTTGCGTGACCATGCAGGCACGTTTGTTTTTGGCGACATCGGGCGTGTGGCAGCCGCCGGATTAGGTGCTGCGGCGGTGATGGCACTGGTGTTGCTCGCCGCTCGCAACGTCGACACGCTGACGTTGCTGGTGCTGGGTGTCATGTTTGGCTACGCGACAAATGCCGTGGTCAGCCTGTTGATCTACTTTGCTGCAACCGAGCAAATGCAGTCTTACCTTTTCTGGACGTTTGGGAGCTTTGGCGGTGTGAGTTGGAGCCAGTTGCCTATTCTGGCTGTGCTTACGTCTGCCGGCCTGACGACCAGCCTGGTCATGGTCAAGCCGCTCAACGCACTGTTATTGGGTGAAATGTATGCGCGCAGCATGGGGGTGACGATCCTGCGGACGCGAGTGGTCATCCTCGTGGGCACGTCCCTGTTGGCCGGAACGGTCACGGCATTTTGTGGCCCGGTCGCGTTCCTGGGCATTGCCACCCCTCATTTGTGCCGTGCCATCCTGGGCACGTCTGATCACCGCTTCATCGCACCGGCGACCGTGTTGGCGGGTGGTGTGCTGGCGCTCAGCGCCGACCTGGTGGCGCAAATGCCTGGCGGCAGTGCGGTGCTGCCCCTCAACGCGGTCACCGCGTTCATCGGCGCACCCGTCGTGATCTGGGTCATCCTGCGCCAGCGCAGGCGGGCCGTGGCCGGTTGATGGTTGATGATGGACATGGGTGATGACAAGATGCGAACACTTGAGACGACGAACATCC
Organism: Chloroflexota bacterium; assembly: GCA_023488685.1. Lineage (GTDB taxonomy): Bacteria > Chloroflexota > Anaerolineae > J036 > Brachytrichaceae > CAIXPS01. The sequence goes on from JAMDDR010000101.1 coordinate 10,001, forward strand.
CGCGACTGGTGATCGCTGCACCGTCCAGCGGCAGTGGCAAGAGCACCATCACCGCCGGGTTAATGGCTGCGCTCGCGCAAGAGCGTGTGGTGCAGGGGTTCAAGGTCGGGCCTGACTACATTGATCC
>JAMDDR010000563.1 GCA_023488685.1 Chloroflexota bacterium
ACGATCACGCGCAAGCCTGTTCTACCGAGTAATCGTGTTTCCATATCGTTCCCCTTCCTTCCCCCAATCTTCCCCCAATCTTTTGAACCACCAAGAGCACCAAGGATATATGATGATCTTGGTGTCCTTGGTGCTCTTGGTGGTTCGCATTGATTGCGGCTAAGCTGCACTATGTGTTTGTGATATGTTGTGTATCGGATTCGCTCAAATCCCTGTTCACGGCGAGCAGCGTCAGGTTCAGGTCGCGGATCTTGTTCAGAATGCCATGCAGCGCGGGTTGATCCACCACGGCGCCGGTGAGCACGGTCACTGTTGCACCATTGGCATCCTTCTCGCGCGTGATCGTCATCCCATTGAACCAGTCCGACCAGATCTCCACCAGTGGCTCCCGCACGATGATGCGGTAAATCATACCCGTATTTGTCCTGTCGATGAAACGGCGCGGGCCTTCCTTCTACGTTCGGCGCTCAGCGCGTATGAGAGATGCGTGAAGAATGCATCCACGCCGCACAAAATATCTCGCACGGCGTTGCCTGAGCTGCCCGCATCAACCCAACCGCCGCCATAGACGCCATAACAAGCCGGCTCGGCGCCCACTTTCCTGGCGGGGTCAAGCGTGACATCTGCCACGATCACACCCTCTGCCCGGTCGTCCAATCGCCCCTTCACAGTCCCATCGCAGTCGGCGATGGTTGAGAGGCCGAGCAAATGAAACTTCTCAGGATTCATCATGCTCCCCATGATGCCGGCCCACTTCTCCGCTCCCCGGGGCCCAACGTGATTGGTGAAGATGGCAGGCACACCCAGCAAACGTGTGTAGAGCGGCGCCATGTCGCACGCCTTTGCGTACGCCCCATCGATATCCGCCTGGCTCACCGCGCCCCCGGCTTTGAATGGCCCCGGCCAGGCGTGTGGCATGAGCATCAGGTCGACCGATTGTGCCTGCATCAGGCGTACCATGGGAACAAAATGATTATCGGCACATATCCCCACACCGATCCGCCCGATGGCTGTGTCCACCACGTGTGATCCGGTCGCGCACCTGAAGCAGTACGTCTCGGCCATCGTCTTTCTCACATAGCCGGCGATCTGCCCATCGGGTGCACCCAGCGCGTAGGTGTTAAAGAAGTCCGTCCCATCCGCCTCGACGAAACCAATGCCCAGGTAAATCCCCAGGCGACCCGATGTCTCGCGCAGCCAGCGGGTGGTCGGCCCTTCGCGCGTTTCCGCGCCATCCCAGACGGCCTTTGACATGGAATACCCCGAGGCGGACAGCTCGGGGAGAACGACCAACTGTGCGCCCTGTCGCGCGGCCTGCTCGACGAGCGGCGTGGCGTGCCTGAGGTTGGTTTCAACTTGCCCAAGCCTGGACTGCATCTGCACGGCTGCGACGCGGACCTGTCTGACTGTTTTGTTTAGCGTTGCTTTGTTAAGCGTTGCCATGTTTTCATCTCCCTCAAAAACGTTCCATCAGAGCCGGCTCAGCGCTGCTGTTCTCGGCTGTCTGCTCGAACACTTCGTCCAGCCAATCAAAGACCCACTGGCTCATCAAACTCAGATTGGTGCCCAGGGCATGCCCCCACGCCCCATCGCTGTAGGAGCCAATGATCAGATCCTTCTTGGGATGGGCCGCCTGCTCGATGCACTGATGCTGGTGCGCCTTGCTCACAGGGGCCTTTTCATACTCCGATTCTCCGATGAGGAGCAACAGAGGGCACCTGATTTCGCGTGGATCGAACGTGAATGTCTTCAAGGCGCGTAGCCAGTCAGGCGCCGTTTTCACACCCCAGCGCCAGAGATAGGTCTCGATCAGGATGAGCTGTGCTCGCACTCGCCGTCCCATAAGCTTGATCAACAGACGGTACAGGGGCGTCTCCAGTTTCTTTGCGTTGCCCTCCGCTTTCGGATCACCCTGTGTCATGTACTCGTAAAAATCAGGTATCGCGCTGCTGGCGACACACGCCTTTAGACGAGGCTCGCGCGTGGCAGCCCGCGGGACCAGATACCCGCCGCCGCTAATCCCATAGGCAGCCAACCGATGCGGGTCCACTTCCGGTCTGCTGAGCGCGTAATCGACGACTGCCTTCATCGGCGCTTCGGCATCGGGGCGCATCGGCATGCCATCGAATGGCAGTCCGCCTTGCCCTGGTAGATCGACCATCAAAACGTTGTAGTCGCGCTTCAGAGCAGCCGGGCCGATGTAGAAGTACAAATCCTCCACAAAGGTATCGCCGCCACCAATCATGATCAGCGTCTTGTGCTTTTCCAGAGGGTTGCCGGGTTTTAGGAAGTAAGCCGGCAGCGTCTTGCCTTCGAACGGGATCGCGATACTTTCAACGGGTGGATCCAATCGCTTCGTCCCTTCGTGGAAACACCGGATCGACTTCTGCCATAAGGATTTATAGGCCGGATCGTGGATGCTCATGTACAGGCGGGCAAAACGGTAATACGAATAGGCGCGCAGAAAGGCTTCCCGCGCGCTGACGGTATGGCCTTTGGTGAGGGTGGTTGCCGCGCGCTGCTCGGTCCGTCCGCCAAGCTCGGACCATTCCTTTACCCAGCTTTCAGGATCGCCGTCCTTGATTCTGGAAGCCGTGTAGAAGCACTCCCCCGACTCGCTTCCTCCATTGGTCTGGAATCCCACCAACCATTGAAACCAGAAATCGAAGTTGTGATTTGCAAACTGGTACTTGATGGAGCCGCTCCGGACCAGCATGCGCTTGTTGACATGCGCTTTCGCCATAGCAGGTTCTCCTTTTTCGACACCTGAAAGGTGTTGATGTTTTGTCTGCTCTGATATATGACTAAACAGGGCAAGGAGAACCAGGCGAAAGTACAGTCGGGGTACAGTGCCAATGACCGGCACTATTCCATCGGGAGCACGCCCAAGGTCCGCGCTTTGGCAAGCGCCTGGGTGCGACTGCGAACTGCTAACTTGGCATAGATCTGGCCGGTATGCCATTTCACCGTGCGCAGCGTGATGAAGAGGCGCTGTGCGATTTCCTGGTTGGTACACCCTTCGGCGATCAATCGGAGCACTTCTGTTTCGCGCTCGCTCAATGGCTCGATCAAACTCCCGGCGGGTGCACGGACCGCCGGGGGCGGTTCGGGAGGGGGAAACGCCGCGAGCAACCTGGCCGTGTACGCCGGCGCGAGACCCTGCGCAGCGGCCTGGTAGAGCAACTGTGCCATGGAAGGTCCCTCGCGCACAAAGACCTGGACATAGCCTTCCGGTTCGGCCAGCGCCAGCGCCTGCGCCAGGGTGGTGACTGCCTGTTGGGTATTCCCCAGGTGTTCAAAGGTCATGGCCTGAAGCGCCAATACTTCAATGAGCTGGTCCAGCCATCCGATCGTGTGCGCGTAATCTCGTATGCGGGCGAGCAAGTGTAAGGCGTTTTTAAAATCACCTTGCGCGCTGAGCGATCGCGCCAGGACCAGGTATTCCTCTCCATGCAGGAGATCGACGGGGCCATCTGCGTGGATGTCGTGCGCGTGCAGCCATTCGGCCACCTTGCTCAGGCCATGTGGATCGTGACAACGAATTCGTTGACGCTCCTGCGCCAACCAGAGCCGCGCTTTCCATGCGGCGACCCGGCTGGCGAGCCAGGGGGGAAGTTCTGTGTCACCGGCAAGCCGGTCCAACTGGCGCATCACCCGTTCCGCGCCGGCGACGTCATCTCGTGCCAGCAGCACCTGGGCCAGCACCAGCAAACTGGATGCCGACAGAACAGCGTAACAGCCCTGCTCGCTCAGATCCGCCCCTTTCTGGGCGTGCAGCAGGGCAGCGTCGAGTTGATTCCACTCACACAGGACCCCTCCCAGGACGGTGTGAAGCCCGCCAGTAATCGCCATGCGCGCGAATCCCCTGTCGTTTGCCAGGTCAATGGCCTCCTGGCAGGTCATCTGTGCCCGGCGGAGTTGGCCTTGATGGCGCTGGTTCTGCGCTAACTTGACCATGCCGGTGAGCACGGTGAAGATATTCCCAGTCACCCGGCTGACCCTGATCGCTTCCGAATAGGCTTTCTGAGTGGCCTGGAGTTCACCCCGCAGGGTCAGCAGGTCACCTGAGATCATCGCAATGCCACTGCGCCAGAGGCTGCAAGCATCGGGAAGGACAGCCAATGCACGGCGTGCGTATTCGAGGGCGGCAGGGAGTTCACCGCGGTAATGTGCCACGTAGGCTCTCAATGCAGCCACCATACCGATCAACTCGGCCCGATCCGGGTGGGTGTCGATCCCAGGGGCATGCTCTGCCGTATCCAACTGGCGTTCCGCGGCGTCGAGTTGACCCGCGGCGGAGAGCGCCGCGGCGTAGACGATGCACAGGCGGGGATTGGCCCTGATGAATTCTGCAGGGATGGCTTTCAACCAGCGCAAAAAGGTGGCCTGTTCGATATGATTTTGTGCGCCGCGCGCACGCTTGTCGATCAGGTGTGCTGCCTGCCCGTAATCCCGGCCACTCAGCGCGTACTCGATGGCTTCCTGGAATAATCCTTGCTGCGCGCACCACTCGCTGGCGCGACGATAGAGTGCTGGCGGCAGGTCGGGCCGGAGCTGCTGCAGACGTTGCCGTAGCAGATCGGCAAACAAATGGTGGTAGCGGTACCAATGGCCTTCATCGTCGAGCGGAATAAGGAACAGATTCAGGCGCTCCAACGTTTCCAACACGTTCTGCCCGATCTCCCGACCCGTCACCGCGTTGCACAAGGACACCGTCAACCGTTGCAGAATGGATGTTTGCAACAGGAGGTCCTGGATATCATCTGGCTGTTGCTGAAGCACCTCCTCAAGCAAGTAATCCAGAATATAGCGTTCACCCGTGGCGAGCGCCCTGACAAAATGATCTGGCTCCTTGTGGGACTGCAGTGATATGGCGACCATTTGCAATGCGGTTGCCCAGCCCTCCGTGCGCGCTTCGATCGTGGCGATATGATCGGCCGTGAGAGTGATTCCCAGCGCTCGATTGAGCAGGAGAATGACCTCGTCGTCGTTGAAGCGCAGATCGGTTGCCCGCAGCTCGACGATCTGCCCGCGCCCGCGTAAACGCGCCAATGGGAACGAGGGATCGGAGCGTGTGGATAGAATCACGTGCATTTGCGGGGGCAGGTGTTCCAGCAGGGACGCTACCAGATTGTGAACCGGCTGCGCCGCCATGAACTGGTAGTCATCCAGGACCAGTACAACGGGTTCGGCGTGTTGGGCCAGTTCATTCATCAGAACGGCCAGCGCACCGTCCATTGGGGCCGGCTGGGGTGATTGGAGCATCGCCAGCGCCGTCGCGCCGATACCGGGTGTGGTCGTCTGCAGCGCCGCGACAAGATAAGCCAGGAACGTAACGGCCTGGTTGTCGTTGTCGTCGAGCGATAGCCATGCCACCGGCGTGTCAAGCTGCCTGGCCCACGCACTGAGAAGCGTCGTTTTCCCGAAGCCGGCGGGCGCAGCGATGAGCGTCAACGGGTGGGTGAGTGCTTGATTCAGGTGCTCGATCAGGCGGGGACGAGGGACTACGGCAGGATGCAATGGAGGGATGTAGAGCTTGGTGCGCAACAGGATGTCTGACACAGCAATCACCCTCGACAGGACAGGGCCTTATTTCCACTACGGAGCTTCCGGACGCCCACTTCGGTTGAAGTGTGACCCCATCGGGATTCGAACCCGAGTTTGAGCCTTGAGAGGGCTCCGTCCTAGGCCACTAGACGATGGGGCCGCGTTAAGCCAGTGAAGTATAACACAACAAGGCAAAATTTCACGCGCAAATTTAAGACTTCATTGCTCCTGCTGAAGCAAACGATCCAACAACGCGTGTTCCTCGTCAGGCGAGTGGACCTCGCCATCCAGCCACGCATCGCGCAGGCGCGCCAGCAATTGGCGATAGCGTGGCCCTGGGGGTAATCCGCGGTTGCGCAGGTCATCGCCACTGGTGACTGGCTGCACCGCGCGCCAGGTGTGCCATTCATCGTACATGGCGCGCCGCTTGCGGTCGTCTGCGTCAAACAACCAGCCGATCAATAGTGCCAGCCCACTGAACACACCCAGGAGGGCGGAGTGTGCGCTGGGCCGACCGCCGAATAATGCGGGCGACAGCGTGCTTAACACGCCCCGCGACACGAGCGCATCGCGCACCTCAGCCGGGAACGGGATCAGATCGACCCAACGACTTGCGCTCATCTGACCCAGGTTGTAGATCAGCGCGCCCCACCCAATGGCGCGGATGATCTGTTGCGCTGGCAGCCTGAGCGAAGCCATGTCCCAGGCTCCAGACTGGATCTGCTCGCGCGCACGCGCGTAGCGTTGCTGCAGTTGTTCGCGCGCCGGCACGACGATGCCGATGGATTGGAACATGCCCCACTCATTCAGTAAGCTAAGCGCATCTTCCGGCCGCGGTATGTCAAGGATCAGTTCGATGTCGTACTTTACCCGTTCCCCGCTCAGGTCTTTGACGTAGGGCAGGCCGGCCTCCAGCCATTGGCGCGTCTGCGCGTCGAGCGTGAAACCAAAACGGGCTGCGTAGCGCGCGGCGCGCAGCATCCGCGTGGGGTCGTCGATGAAACTGCGCGCATGCAGCGCTCGCAGCAGGCGGTTGTGCAGGTCAGCCTGTCCACCCAACGGATCGAGCAACGTTTCGTCGTACAACCGCAAGGCGATGGCGTTGATGGTGAAGTCGCGCCGCAACAGATCCTGTGTGATGCCGGCTGGTGTGACGCTCGGCAACACGGCGGGGTGGGCGTAGGTCTCGCTGCGCGCGGTGGCGATGTCGTTGTGCAGGCCGTGGCTCAGCCAGGTCGCCGTGCGGAACTTGTCGTAAGCCTGTAGTGCACCGCTGTAGTGGCGCTGCAACGCCTGGGTGAACGCGATGGCGTCTGCTTCGACGACGAAGTCCAGGTCGCCGATGGGCAGGCCCATCAACCAGTCGCGCACGGCACCACCGACCAGGTAAGCGTTGACGCCTTCGCGTTGCGCGAAGGCGCGCACGGCATCGAACACTTCGTGCTGCTCGGACGCAAGAGACGCTGCAAAGGTTGGTTGACGCGTCGGTTGACCTGTTGGTTGCATGGTTGAAATTTGCCCTCCGGCGTCGGGTGAGTTGTGACTGGATGGATTATATTGTGATCAAATCCTATTAAAGACACATAGAGGTACAGCAAAATTGGCGGAGGAAAATATGCAACGGATCGCGGTAATGGGCCTGGGCATCATGGGCAGCGGGATTGCGCGCAACCTGCTCAAGGCTGGCTTTTCATTGACCGTTTACAACCGCACGCGGGAGAAGGCACAAGCGTTGCTGGATGCGGGTGCATCCTGGGCGGAATCACCCAAAGCGGCGGCGGATGGGGCGGACATTGTCATCGGTGTCGTCGGCGACGATGCGGCTTCGCGTTCCATCTGGTTGGGCGAGCAAGGGGCATTGGCGGCGCTGCCCCCGGGCGCCGTGGCCGTTGAGTGCACCACGCTGTCGGTGGGTTGGGTGCGCGAATTGGCGGAACACGCACACGCGCGCGGTGTTCGTTTCGTCGATGCGCCGATGGCGGGCAGTAAAGCCGCGGCTGCCGCCGGGCAGTTGACGCTGTTCGTCGGTGCCGAGGATGGCTTGTTCGAGGAGATCCAGCCGGTGCTGTCGTCGTTCAGCGCCAACGTCATCCACTTCGGGCCGCTCGGTAGCGGCGCCATGTACAAGCTGATCAATAACATGATCGCGGCGGCGCATGTCACGGCGCTGGCCGAGGGCATCGCCATGGCCGAGAAGGCCGGCCTGGACATGCAGACCGTGCTGCAGACCATCACGTCGGGTGCGGTCGCCAGCCCCATCGTAAAGATGAAGGCGCAACAGGTCGTGGCACGCGACCACAAGGACACGCATTTTGCGCTGCGGTGGATGCACAAGGACTTGACGTACGCATTGCGCGCCGCAGACGAGTTGGGTGTGGCTGTGCCGAGTGTGGCACTGGCGCACGAGTTGTTGCGCATGGCCATGCAGAAGGGCTGGGCCGATCAGGACTTTGCCGTCGTCGCCGAAGTCGTCCGCTGAAGAGCAACCATCAAGACCAACCACCAAGGCCACCAAGAGCACCAAGAAAACCACCTTGAAGCTCTTGGTGTTCTTGGTGGCCTTGGTGGTTCGATTCACAAGTGTGAGGCAAGAGCATAACGGCCTGGCGTCCCAGGCTGTTTACGCACTTGTATTCAACGGGGGCATCTACCGCATTCTGCGTACATTGCGCCACAACAGAAGGTGGGTTAATAGTGCTGTAATTGCAATGGCTGTTACAAACCGCGTCGCCGGCTGAGTATAATAGTCTGTCGTATTTATCACTCCAAGACGAGTACCCACAGGCACCCGCGATGTGTCGCCTTATGATCTTGTGATCCGATGATCTTGTGATGATGGACTATGTAATCGCGTGTGCCGTGAAGCAGGAGGTTGGTACTAACACATGACTAAGAGTTTGCGCGTACTGATTGCCGACGATGAATCGATTATTCGCATGGGTTTGCGCGCAATCCTTTCGGAGTTGGGGCATACGGTCTATAGCGCAGCCGACGGTGTCGAAGCTGTGACGCTGGCTTATCGCGAGCAGCCGGACATCGCGCTGCTCGACGTGCGCATGCCGTTTCGCGATGGCCTGGATGCGGCCGCGGAGATTGTCAAAAACCATCCTATCCCCGTGGTGATATTGACTGCCTATAACGATAGCACACAACTGGATCGCGCGGCGTCGATACCGGTGCACGGCTATTTGATCAAGCCCGTCAAGCGTGATGACCTGGTCGCCACCATGCGCATGGCCATGGCGGCGTTCAGCGAGCGCCGCCACCTGGTCGAGAAGGTGGACGAATTGCAGGAGAAGCTGACCGCGCGCAAATTGATCGATCGCGCCAAGGGCTTTCTGATGCAAGGGGGGATGAGCGAGGAAGAGGCATATCACGAAATCCAGATGCGCGCGCGCTCCCGCCGCACCACCATGAGCAACATCGCGCAAGAGATTATCGATCGCCAGAAGAAGGATGGGGAATAACGCTAGTCGCCCAGTGCATCGAGGACGCGCCGCATGTCCTCAGGGATCGGCGCATAGAGGTGTATTTCCTGCCCCGACGCAGGGCGTTGAAACGTCAGTTCGCTGGCGTGCAGCAGGTGCCGCGGCGCCAGTGCGCGGCTGAGCGGGTCGTGCCGGGTTGCGCCGTATAGCGCGTCCCCTACGATCGGGAACCCGATGGACGCAAAGTGCACGCGCAATTGATGTGTGCGGCCAGTGGCCGGCCTGGCGCGCACAAATGAGTAACGGCTGCCTTTCACGAGACCTCCGGGGGCCACATCCTGGAGATCTTTGTCGACGGTGTACACCTCGGCCACCGCGTACTGCGTCACTGCCTCGCGCCCACCGATCAGCACCGCCATACGCTGGCGATGTGCTGGATCGCGGCCGATGGGCTTGCTGATGATGCCGCGAGGCGGTTCGACACTGCCCACGCACAGCGCCAGGTACAGCTTCTTCACCACACGGGATTTAAACTGCGCCTGCAGGGCGCGGTAGGCTGTCTCGTTCCTGGCCAACAAGACGATGCCGCTCGTCTCCTTATCCAGCCGGTGCACGATCCCCGGGCGCGCCGCATCGCCGACGCCTGCAGTCTCCGGCGCGTGCGCGAGGATGGCGTTTGCCAGTGTGCCCGAGGCGTTGCCTGCACCCGGATGGACCACCATCCCGGCGGGCTTGTTGACCGCGATGACGTCGTCATCCTCATACAGGATGACGAGCGGGATATCTTCCGCCTGGGCGGTTGCAGGCTGTGCCTCGGGCACACTGACGACCAGCACCTCATTCGGCTTGACCTGGTAACTGGCAGATCGGGTCTGCCCGTTGACCGTCACCTGGCCCTGTTCGATCAGGCGCTGCACGGCGCTGCGGCTGAGGTCTTTTAACAAAGCCGCCAGTGTTTTATCCAGCCGGCCCGGCCTGGGGGCGGTGAACGTGTAGGTGTGCATAGGATCTAAACCGTAAAACGTAAAGCGTGATCACCTCTTACGTTTTTCGTTTGTAACTGCTCAGCCCAAGTTGAGGGCGACGGGGTGCCCGTCAAACAGGGCACGCAACGCCGCCAGGGCGGCGTAGCCCTGCTTGCGCACAGTGGCG
>JAMDDR010000396.1 GCA_023488685.1 Chloroflexota bacterium
CGACGGGTGCGCCTTCGGCCTCCGAAAGGTGGTAGTAGTAATGGTTCACGAACCCGAGCTTTAGCTCACCTGATCCCACCGCTTTGCGAACGTCGGTGTGACCGCCGAAAAACTTTGTGTCATTGGCGATCAGGCCTTTTATAAAGGCCCCGGTCTTTTCCTCGCCCAGCAGATGGCGCATGGCCACCAGGTTCGCGATCAGCGAGTCATTGGTGCTGTTCGCCGCGCCGACCTGTCCCTTCCACTTCGGATCGGTTAAGTCGAGCAGTGAGTTGGGGAGTTCCTCGGGCTTTACCAGGTTGGAGTTATACATGATTACGCGCAACCGCAGGGTGAGCGCCGCCCACTGACCATCCCCGGCGCGGTACATTTCCGGCAGCGCCATCACTGCTTTGGATGCGTGGGGTGCCAGCACGCCCTCGGCGGCCAGGCTCTGCATCGCCAGGGTGTCCGTGTTGATGAACACATCGGCCTTGGGGTTATTACGCTCCTCCAGGATGCGGGCGGCCAACTCACCGCCTTGCCCTGTGAGTAACGTGACGGTCATGTTGGGATACGCTTTCTTGAACTCCTCTAGAACCGGTTTAAACAACGACTCGGCCCGTGACGTGTAGATCACCAGTTCGCCGTCGGCATTGTTCGTGGCAGCCGGTTGTGCTGATTGTGTTGAGGACGTGTCCATGGGGCCAGTGGTCGGAATGGGCGATGCGCTTGTGCACCCGACCAGGATGCTCAGGGCTAACGCGGCACTGACACCTGCAACATGCGTGGATCTTGCGACTTTGAACATCAACTCTTCTTCTCCTCGATTCAGCCTATTAAAACAGGATTCGACAACCGGGTTCTGGCGCCGCCTGTGCGGCAGCCTGTCGCTCTGCCCGGTCAATAATAACCCCGTGCTGTGTTGGATTATAAGTGTATACTAACTTAATGGGACATGGTACACTCCATGTGGAGAGTTGTCAAGGCTAGCAGCCTGCCAGTAGGGCGATTGCACTTAGAAGTTTAAGGCAGCGCGTGCACCTGTTGATCGACATCCTGACCATCGCGCTACTGGCGGTGATCTGCGGCGCGGACGACTGGGTGGCGGTGCACGACTTCGGGGTGGCGCGCCTGACGTGGCTGAAGACGTTCCTGGCCCTGCTGCACGGCACGCAAGCGCGTCGCACGACACGTTCGGGCGCGTCTTCGCGTTGCTGCGGTCGGAAGCGTTGCAGCGGCGTTAAGCAGCACAACAGACTTCTGGTATCCTCCCGTCTTGGAGAACCAATTCCAGGGGACGCAGCCATTCGACGTCTCGACGCTCCTTGGGGTCAGCGCTTCATAGAGGTCGGTCGGCTCTATGAAGAGGAGGAAGGTTATGACCCATCTTCCCGTCCTGGTTGTAATCGCCTTGATGGGCTGGGCCACTCAAGTTCACTCACAGGCACAATGCCCCCTGTTTGGCCCTGCGCCCGGCTCGCCGGTGGCAGTCGGCGCGGGGTCCGGGCAAGTGGTTCTCGCGGACGTCAGTGGCGATGGTCGTCTCGATATGGTGACCCGTCATCTGCAAAGCCGCATCATGACCGTGCAGCTTGGGGACAGCACTGGTCGTTTTGCCATGGTCCCTGGCAGTCCGATCATCCTTGGCTACTCACCGGGAGACATGAAGCTTGGGGACGTCAACAATGACAGAATCCTGGACCTCGGCGTCATGAGAAATGACCGGGATCATGTCGATATTTTCATTGGCAATGGCAAGGGAGGCTTCAGCCTGGGCACTGGGTCGCCTTTCATTGCGAATACATCTGTCTACACGCTCAGTAAGCCGAGCCTTCACCTCGTGGATATCAACGAGGATGGGAACCTGGACTTCGTCACTGCGAATGGCCGGTGGAATAAATTCGCCACCCTCCTCGGAGACGGTCGAGGAAGGTTCACACCAGGGCCGATTACGAGACTCCGCTCTGGTCAAGCGTACTATTCAGTCGCCTTTGGCGATATTGACGGAGATGGACATCTCGACGTAGTAATCGCAACGAGTGGGATGGTACCTGGCCCCAGGGACGGTCGCCTGGTGACACGGCGTGGTGACGGAACAGGCGCCTTTAAGAACGCACTTGGCCCACCCTTGATTGTGTCATCGGATCCTCGCATTGCAGCGCTGGCCCATATGAATAGCGATCAACATCTAGACGTCGTGATCAGCCACAGCAGCAATCGCCTGAGCGTCCTTTTGAACGACGGTAACGGCGCTTTTACGCCTGCACCCGCCTCGCCCTACATCCTTGGGGCTCCAGCGTTTGCGGTGGTGGTTGCCGATGTCAACCGAGATAAGAAGGCTGATCTCCTTGCGGCGACGGTCAATAACCAGTTGCCCCCCTTCGACAGCAGTGTCACGGTTCTCCTTGGTGACGGCCGCGCGTTCGTGCCAGCACCCGGCTCGCCGTTCCGTGCCGGGCCAGGCGCCTACAACCTCGCCGTGGGGGATGTCAACAAGGATGGCAAGCTCGACGTCGCGGCATCCAGCTTCGAAGGCAATGCCGTGACAGTGCTGCTGGGTCGATGTCGATAGTCGATGTCGATAATGGAGCCCACGGGCAACCTCTCGCAGGTTGCAGTTACGAGCCGCGGTCTGCGCCCGGTAACGTTGATCGGGCGTATTGCTGTCTAGAAGTAAATCAGTGCAACTGAGATAGATCGCGCAGTGTCTGCACCAATTTGCGCAGATCACCGTGTGATGGCGCGCCGAGACGCGCAGCGGCCATCCCTGCGCGCTGCGCCGCCAGTGTCTCCAGCAGATCCTCGGAGCAATACAAGCACTGTGAGGCTGTTACCCCTGCGCGCTCGATCGCCAGGCGAAAGATATCCAAGCTCGGCTTTTCGACCCCCACTTCGCTGGAGAGCAGGACGAGGGTGTGGTCGAAGACATTCCAGTCGAAATCGACCGGCAATCGACGCTGCAGTTCAGCGCGGCTGAGGTTGCCCGTGTTCGAGATCACCCCCAAGCGCACATGGTCCGCACCCAATTGCTGCAAAACTGTCTTTGCGCCCGGAACCCACCTGGTCGTGTCTGTGCCGACGAGCGTCATTCCCAGATCGAAGAAGACCACCTGATGAACAAACTGGCTCATGTCCATGACTCCTCACCTCAATTGAAACATTGACGTTGAGGACGGGCCGACGAGTGGTCCCCTCTCAACGTCATTTCAACTCGACATCCTTCAACTGGACCTAAGTTTAATTCGTCGGCACTGGCTTTTGCCCTATTCCTTCATCGGGTGGATGCCACAACGATGTGCCTTAGAGTAGACGGGATCGCCCGCTGCAGTGCGACGCAGTCAACGAGGCAGAATCGCAAAGACATGATACTGACCTATCTGGCCGACCGGCTCCAACTTGAGGGCCGGGTCCAACCAGATCCAGCTCATGGCAAGGTGGTTACCTCTGCCTTCGAGTTGCTCCAGGTTCGAGAAATAGTTGATCCCGCTCCAACCGAGCATGTCTTTCAGGTTGAGCATGATGGGGTTGTACGTCCAACCGATGTAGAACGGTGTGCCTGGCACGTTGTTGAGCTCCTCTCGTGTGCCAAGGTAGGAGCCTGGCCTCACCCATGCCAGGAACGCTTTGGATTGAAACAGCGCCCTGTTCCCGGAACTGGGTTCGCTAAAGGCGAGGTAAACGGGCTTTTCCGGATAGGCGAAGCTGAGAAAACCGTAATCGGCAATCCATGGGACGATGTGGCTGGCGTCTGGATTGCGGGCGGACAGCCGCGACATCGTCTCGATGTACTGCTGCTGATTCACTTCGTACGGAGACAGTGGTGCGAAGATCACGCCATCCCCGAGTGTGAAGAGCGCCAACAGCAGCGCCCAAATGGCTTCCGCCCTGAACCTGAGTCCCGGCAATGTCCGTGCAAGCCAAGTGGAAAGTCTGGTGAGACCGATCTGCACCAGGATAGCCAGAGGAATAAGAGCTGTGTAGAAGTGGCGTGGCTCGACATGACGTGCCCAGACGACCAGCGGGAAAATACAGAACGTAGCCCATACCAACGCCATAGTTGTCTTTCGGCTCCACGGCGGGATCATGCCGAGCAGCAACGCGGGCAAGAAAAGCTGTGCGGTCATTGCCAAGGCGTAGATTTTGACACCAATGCCGCGCTGAAGAGAGCGCACCATGTAGGCTAGCCCCATGAAACGGTCATATGGAGGTCCAATCCACACAAAGGCTGCTGCGACGATTACGGTGACGCCGACGGCCACCACACCTGCCCGCCAAAGGATGCTGGCGAGGGGGTAGCGCTTGGGGTCTCTCAGGATCAGCAGACCCAGAATCAATCCTACTGGAAAGAAAAAGACGGCGAAGCGTGTCAGGATTCCTGCAGCCATGCTGACTATAGCCAGGACGATGTACAGTACAACCGCTGGGCGCCTGGTCGTCCGAAAACCTCGTACGAAAAGCCAGCCACTCAGGGTGATGAAAAAGAGGCTAGGCCCTTCCGATAGTGCTTTGTAGCCCAAGTAGACAGTAACGGGAAGGAATAGCAGCACCAGTGCGGTGAGACCGGCATCGCGGGTGTCGAAAATCTCCCGCAGTAAAAGATAGCTAAGAGCAACGGTGCCGACCATGACCACTGTGAGGACGAACTGTATCGTAAACAAGGCCGGTAAGCCGCTCCCGAAAATGCGAATGAGCGCCTGCAAAAAGAACAGAAAACCGACGCGCGAGGAGTAGAACCCTCCCGGGAACAGGTTGTACTTAGCCAGATCCAACTCCAGGTCCATCATCTCGCGCGGGGAGCGGTGGAGCATCGAGTACAGGTAAAACCACTCATCCCAGTAATGGTACGGTGTGTTGCTGATAAGCAAGTACGCAAGCACCATAAGCGGTACGATGAGCCAGGCGCTCGATATTCGCTTCCCGTCAATAAACATAAGCCCCCTGTGGACACATTCTTAATGGGTCCTCTCCCCCGAGTGGACCAATCGTCGAGTTGTGTGGCCTCGAAGCTGCACGAGAGGCTTCAGGCTACAGAGCGATAGGTTATCTCGTGCCTACTCTCTCTGTTTGACAGCTTGGGCCCTATAATCCCGGCGACAAGTATAGCCCTGGGAAGATTCCGAAGCGTGGGGGATCGAGCTGACCCTGCGTCAGCATATCGAAACAGTCTTCTGGAACTGGCGTGAGCGTTTGGTTGATTTGGTTGAGATGTCGCGGGTTGGCGAACAGTGATACGACCTGGTTGGATGTCGGAAGAAGGGGTGAGACATGAACGAGAAGCTGGAAACGGTCATCATCGGCGGCGGGCAGGCCGGGTTGGCGACGAGTTACTGGTTGAAGCAACACCAGCGCGAGCACCTCATCCTGGAACAGGCGGCGCAGGCCGCGAACGCCTGGCGCAACGACCGCTGGGACTCGTTCACACTCGTCACGCCCAACTGGGCTACCCGCATGCCCGGCACGGAATCACCCGGCACCGACCCGAACGGCTTCATCCCGCGCGACGAACTGGTGGCCTATTTTGAGCAGTACGTCGAGCGGTTTCAGCTTCCCATCCGTTACAACACGCGCGTGACCTCGGTCGAACAGGACGACCAGGGCTATATCGTCAGGACGGACGATGGCACATTCAGCGCCAGGAATGTCGTCGTGGCGACAGGTCTATTCCAGCGCCCGAAGATACCGGCCTTTGGCGCACAAATCGGGACCGGTATCGCGCAACTGCATTCGGGCGCGTACCGCAATCCCGATTCGATCCCGCCCGGCGCGGTGCTCGTCGTGGGCTCGGCACAGTCGGGTTGCCAGATCGCGGAAGAGTTGTATCAGAGCGGGCGCAAGGTCTATCTGTGCGTGGGTAGTGCGCCACGCGTGCCGCGCCGCTATCGCGGTAAGGATATTTATGAATGGGCACATCTGACCGGCTTTCTCGACCGCACCCCGGACAAGCTGCCTTCGCCCAAAGCGCGCTTCGCGGGCAATCCCCAGGTCTCCGGCAAGAATGGTGGGCATACGCTCAACCTGCACCAGTTCGCGCGCGATGGCGTAACGCTGCTGGGACGCATCGCCGGTGCGACGGATCACACGATCTCGCTCGCGCCTGACCTCAAGGAAAACCTGGCCAAAGTCGATGGGTTGGAGATCAATTTCTGCAAAATGGTGGATGGCTATATCGCGCAGAATGGCCTGGACGCGCCGCGCGAGGAATTGCCACAACTGCGCGATGGTTACGACGCGCCCGAGATACTGGATCTTGACCTCAGGGCCGCCGGCATCTCGACCATCATCTGGGCGATGGGCTACCGCTTCGATTTCAGCCTGGTCAGGCTGCCCATGTTCGACGCCGACGGTTTTCCAGTTCAACAGCGCGGCGTGACGAGTTGCGCCGGGCTGTATTTCGTCGGGATGCCGTGGATGCCCACGCAGAGAAGCGGGCTGTTGCTCGGCGTGGGCGAAGCCGCCGAGCATATCGCCAATCACATTGATCAGTACAATCAGACCGTATGACAATCGATGCTCCTGCTGCACCTATACGGTCAATTGCACATGCCCAAGTCAGCCTGTCCACGATTCTGCTGTCCTACCTCCAGGTCGGCGTCACTGCCTTCGGCATCGCCATCATCCCAAAGCTCAAGGCGCTGGTGCTCGATAAGCAGTGGCTGAGCGAAGACGAGATGAACGAGGGGTTTGCGCTGGTGCAACTTTACCCCGGGCCGATGATGGTGGACTTCACCGCCTACGTGGGCTACAAGCTGCGCGGCGTGCCCGGCGCCATCGCCGCCACGTTGGGGTTCATTACCCCCGCATTCGTGCTGATGCTGATCCTCTCGGCGCTGTACTTCAGCGCCGGAAGCCTGCCGTGGCTGCAGCCGATCCTCGGACCGCTGTTCATCGGGTTGGAGTCGCTCGTCACCGGCGTCATTGCGCACCTGGCACTGGACTTCGGCGAGCGCGTGCTCAAGGGACGCGTCCAGGCCGTCATTGCGCTGGCGGCGTTCGGCGCGCTGCTGTACAACGTGAATGCCGTCATCATCGTGTTCGTGTCGCTCGCACTGGGCGCGTTGCTGCTCAAACCAAACACGCCGGCCGGCACATCCCCATTGGCGCGCACACGACCCAATGTTGCGCCAGTGCCCCCGCAGCGTTGGCTCGCCATCGCCGCCGTCACGGCCACGGTCATCGCCGGTGCCGCCCTTGCGGCGGTTCTGCATTCGGACGTGGGGCAGATGGGGCTGTCGTTCTTCAAGATCGGGACCATCGCGTTCGGTAATGGCATCACCATCATGCCACTGGTGCAGGCCGACGTGGTGGACACCTTCCACTGGCTCACGCCGGCGCAGTTCGCCGATGGTATCGCGCTCGGCCAGATCACGCCCGGCCCGGTGCTGATCACCGCCACGTTCGTCGGTTACAAGCTGGGCGGGCTGATCGGCGCGGCGCTGGCAACCTTCGCCATGTTCGCACCATCCTTCGCCATGACGCTGATCTTCACCGAGGTCTTCGCCCGCCTGCACAACGTGCGCGTGATCCGTGGCGCCCTGGCGGGCGTGCTGGCCTCGTTCGTGGGGTTGCTCGCCGTGATGGTGCTGCAACTGGGCAAGCCAGCCATCACAGGGCCGGCCACTCTGACCCTGGCCGCCGCCGCGCTGGTGGCCGTGCGCTTCTTCAAGCTGGATGTGCTGTGGGTGTTCGCCGGCGGGTTGTGCGCGTGGGCAATGCTTCTGGCAATCGGATTGGTGTAACGGTGATCGCTGTCAACGGATTAGGTTGTTGCGCCTGGGATGGCTTGTTGTTCTCCATTGGACGGATTAATCAGTGGCAGCAAACACTACACGTTACGATTCCGTAGCAACTGATTTAGAAAATCCTCACTGCACTTGTCGCGACGAATCTGCAGTTCCGAGGTGATCTGGCCTTGTTCGCTTTTGCGCAGCAGATTCTCAATCTGTTCATAGGAGCCAACGAGCTTCCCTTTCAGCGTTTGAAGTTGCTGCGAAACGTTGGTCGCATGATCAACAGTCACGTATATCATCGAACGCGTCTGTCGTCCTCGATGATGAGACCCCGCAATCCAGGCCATCATCCTGTTGATGATGGACGACGAACGTGGTGTTCTTTGCCGAGCCAGATACTCAAGCAGAATATCCAGGTCAAACCAGCCATCCCATGACCAATCGTTTGGGGCATCCAATGTGCCGATTGCAAGAGTAACAAGCCCTTTTTCAAGGGTAAAGCGAATTTTTAACAGCGGTGAGTCGAGAATCATCAGCCTGAAATCGAACTCACCTGCTCTCTCCTTACGGACAACCTGGAACCTTCTGTGGTCCATCAAATCCTGAAATGCCGTCAGGACCTGATCAAATAAGATGTCAGATTCCATGGGCCAGCCACTCATCCTGCCAGCGCTGCTCCAGCGCCGCGCGCCAGGTCCGCGCCGCCGCTGATAACTCGGCCGCCAGTTCGGGATACGCCGCGGCCAGGTTGTGTCGCTCAGCCATATCCTCGTCCAGGTTGGCGAGATGCAGCGGCGCCTGTGCCGGTTCTCCCTCCACCAGTTGCCCGTCGAGCACCAGCTTCCACGGCCCGCGCCGCAGCGCCGTCTGCCCGTCCATCTCCCAGAACAGATCGCGCTCCCGCAAGGGCTGTCCACCCGCCACGTAGGGCATCAGGTCCATGCCGTCGAGCTCATATCCGTCCAGGGCCTCATTCGCCGCGCACAGGCAGGTGGGGAAAATATCCATGGCGGCCAGCGGCGCGGGCAGCACCTGCCCGCCCGGGATATACGCGGGCCAGCTCAGCATGGCCGGCACGCGGATGCCGCCCTCGAACAGACTGAACTTGTGCCCTTTGAGCTGTCCGGCCGAGCCGCCGTAATAAGGGTCGGGCCGCCCATCCAACCAGTTGCGCGACTCGCGCGAGGGGCCGTTGTCCGACATGAAGAAGATCAATGTGTTCTCGCGCACGTTCTGGCGCTCCAACTCCGCCACGATCTCACCCACGCCGTCGTCGACCGCGCTGAGCATGGCCGCCATGACCTGGCGATCCCAGGGCAGGTGGGCGAAACGCTGCATATATTTGACCGGCGCATGCATGGGGTAGTGCGGCGCGTTGTAGGCCACGTAAGTGAAGAATGGCTGCTCGCGCCGGGTCGCCTGGCGAATATATCCCACCGCCTTCTCGGTGATCAGTTCGGTCAGGTAACGGCCGTTGTAGTCCCACGTCTCCTGGCCGTTGTGCCACAGGTCGTGGGTGGGATTTTGGCCCGGCCAGCCCGTGTTCATGCCCCAATAGAAGATGTGCGAGAAATAGTCGACGCAGCCGGCCATGAAGCCGAACATTTCGTCAAACCCGTGGTCGCCGGGCCGGCTGCCGGGTGCCAGCCCCAGGTGCCACTTGCCAAACAGCGCGGTCTGATAGCCCATGTTTTTCAACGCCGTGGCGAGTGACGGCACGCGGGCGGGCAACCCAGTCGCCGTGCGGTGACCGGCCAGGATGGCGCGCACGCCGGCATGGCCCGGATAACGCCCGGTCAACAGCGCTGCACGCGAGGGCGAACACACCGGCGAGTTGGAATACCAACTGGTAAAGCGCGCCCCCGACGCGGCGAGTTGATCCAGTTGGGGGGTGCGAAAATCGGTATTGCCCATGCACGACAGGTCGCCGTAGCCCTGGTCGTCGGTGATAAAGATGATGATGTTCGGTTGGTTGGTCATGATCCTGTGAGATATAAGGCGTTTCTTTTTGTTCTAACTGCCTGTTTCTGATGCTGATTGAATTATAGGAGCCAGAGCCAGAAGTCGTCAGAAGTCAGACTTCTCTGAGAAGTCTGACTTCTGACGACTTCTGGCGTGGTGGGACAATTGAGCGTAATGATTTATATCGATGCCTCGCCCGCCGTGCATCACAAGGCTGGTCTCGGCCGCTACGCCGAAGACCTGATCGGCGCGCTGGCTGCCGACTCATCACACAGGCGCGATTACGCCGTGTTTTATCACGACGCCGCCACTGCCAAACCGAGCACGCTGATCCAATCACTGCCCGGCATCATCACCAACCAGACCTCCTACCCATGGCGGCT
>JAMDDR010000161.1 GCA_023488685.1 Chloroflexota bacterium
CAACTGCCCGCCGGCGAACCGCCGACGATCATGTCCATGGCTGCTTTCTTGAACACGTCTATTTCGACATTCAGGTAACGGATGATATGGCCTTCCACCACGTTGCCGAGGTATTCGATGGTGTACAGCTTGTTGTATGGCTTATCCGCCGTCGGGCAGTTGATGAGACACACCATCCCGTCCAGGTCGTACTGCACATAGCGCTTGAAGAACTCCTGCGGCGTGATGATGCCGTCGCGATGGAAGTTGTTGTCCTTGTCGCGCCACTGCCACGCAAACTCACGCGGCGGTTCGCCCAGGTGGATGACCAGCATGCGGTAGATATCCGACATCATCGCGGTCTTGCAGTCGCGCAACGCCTGTTCCGTGGCGCCTTGCGCGTGTATGCGGCGCAACTCGGCGGCGTCCTCGCGCAGCTTGGCAGTAATGAGTGAGGTCATCGGCCAGGTGTTGCTGCTGCTGTCGGTCTCCGGCATGACGGTCTTGGGCGCCACGCCGTATTTCTTCACCAGGTTGATGAACATGTCCCATTGGCCGCCATCCTGGATTGGGTTTTGCAGCAGGAAGGCGATCAGGCGACCGTTGGTCGGCTCGTCGCACGTGGCGATGATGCTTTCGAGAAAGTAGTTGGCCTTTTCCAGCTTGTCCCAGAACATCATATAGTTCTGCGACAGTTCGAACTTCTCGACGTTGAGGTGTTTCATGGCCTCGACGCGAAACACATTCAGCCCGGCGAAAAGCCAGCAGCGCCCACTACGCTCCTGTGCAGTGGCGTCGTTGCTCTTGAGCATGTGTGAGAACGTGTGATTGGTACTGGCCACGACGCTGCGATCCAGCACGACCGAGTGCACCTGGTTCTTGGTGATGGCGTTGAGCGCCAGGCGGTTCTTCGGGTCACTCTCGAAGACCTTCTGGAACTGTTGCAACTGCTCGGGACTTATCTGCGTAGATCCGCTCTTGTTTGACATTGCGTGCATCTCCTCACAATGATTTACAGCATAAACTCTAACACGATCAAGGCAGTTTCACTTATGGCACGGCATCCAGCGCAGCGCGCATCACCCCGGAGACGCGGGTTGCCGGGATGCCGGTCCAGCGCTCGAAGGCCGCCGCACCCTGCTCGGCCAGCATGCCGATGCCGCCGATGGCGCGCAGCCCAGCCGCCTGTGCGTGCTGGATCAACTTTGTGCGTGCGGGTCTGTAGACAAGGTCATACAGGATGGCATTGCGCGGGAAAGGCGCACCCTCCGGCCAGGGTGTTGTATCTGCGTTGGGCGACATGCCTGCAGACGTGCAGTTGACGATCAAGATGGGCGGCGCGCCGTCGCTGGCCCGCACATCGTCCGCGTGCAACGCCGACGCGCTGAGCGGCAGGCCCGCGAAAAGCGGCTGAAGGCTGTTCACCAATTGGTAAGCACGGGCTGGGTCGCGGTTGGCCACCTGCACGACCAACCCACAGCGCGCCAGCGCGTACACGATCGCGCGCGCCGAGCCACCCGCGCCGAGCACCAGCGCGCGGGTGAACGCCGTGGGTTCGACGCCATGCCAGCGCAGGTCACCGAGAAAACCGATCCAGTCGGTGTTGTCGCCGAACAGGAGACTCTGAAGACTCCCCAGACTCCCGGAGTCTCCGAAGACTCCGGGAGTCTGGGGAGTCTTCTTCACAATCGTGTTCACCGCGCCAATGGCCTGAGCATGCGTGCTGATCTCGTCGAGGTGGGGCATCACGTTCTGCTTATGCGGGATAGTGACGTTCGCCCCACCGATACCGCCATCCTCCCGAATCGACTGCACGCGCGCATGCAGTTCGTCCAGGGGGGTGGTCCATAGTTCGTACGTCCAGTCCAGGCCGGCTGCCGCGAATGCGGCGCCCTGCATGCGCGGCGACTGGCTGTGGGCGACCGGGAAACCGATGAGTCCAATCCGTGTGCTCATCCTTATCTCAGAAACCCGGTTTCTGGCTTGCCCGAACCCAGACCCGCTACGGTCAGAAACCGGGTTTCTCTCCATGCGTGTCAATCAAAATCCGCCGGCCAATCGGGGTGGCGGTAATGCTCAAACAGACGGTGAATCTGTGCCGGCACGACCCGCGACAGGGATAGCTCGGGCAATGCGTCCTCGCGAAAGAAGCCAATCCCATCTGTTTCGATGCTGTGGGTTGCCGTCCCGCCCACCAGTTCACACCGGAAGAACAGCTTATAGACGTAGGAAGGGATAGGCGGGTGACCGTGACGGTTACGATCGTATAGGGCGAGCAACTGGGTGGGGCGCACCTGGTAGCCCGATTCCTCGTACACCTCGCGCGCCACCGCCTCACCGGGCGACTCGCCAATATCCGCCCAACCGCCGGGGAGCGTCCAGCCACCGTCTGACTTCTCGCGCACCATGAGCAGGGTGTCTTCTCGAAACACCGCCGCGCGCACGTCCACTTTGGGCGTGGCATAACCGGTCTCGCGCTCGAAGATGCCGAGCACATGCTGGGAATCCAGTTCGGCGTACGTCGCCATGATCTCGGCCGCGAGCTGGCGGATGGCCTTGTAGCGTTCGATGTCGTATGGGTCGTGGCAATAGGTAAGGCCGCTCTGTGCGTGAGCCTGCAGTGCGCGCGCCCAGGCGAGCCATTGGGGTTCGTTAGATTGGCTCATGCTCATTCGATGGAGTAGCTGATGGCTTCCAAATCCTCAAAAAACGCGGGATAGGTCTTGCTGACGCACTCGGCGCCGATGATGGTCGTCGAGCCGTCCGCGATCAACCCGGCGATCGACAGCGCCATGGCCATGCGATGGTCGCCATGAGCGTCGACAACCGCGCCATGCAGCGGGCATGGCCCTTCAACTACGAAGCCATCCGGGGTCGCCTCGATGGCAGCGCCCATCTTGCGCAGTTCATCGACCAGCGCGTCGATGCGGTTGCTCTCCTTGACGCGCAACTCCTGCGCATCGCGCACGACCGTGGTGCCCCTGGCCTGGCTGGCAGCGACGGCGAACACCGGAAATTCGTCGATCATGAGCGCAGTCAATTCACCGCACACACGGATGCCCCGTAACTCGCTGAACACGGGTAACAGATCACCCACGGGTTCGCCGCCCTGGAAATGGGAGTTGTGCACGTGAATATTCGCGCCCATGCCGCGCAGTGCCTCCAACAGGCCGGTGCGGGTTGGGTTGAGACCCACACGCAACAGCTCTACACGCGACTTGGGGTGGAGCACGCCGGCGACCAGGAAGAATGCCGCGGAAGAGAAGTCCGCCGGAATGGTCATGTTCAGCGGGCGCAGCAGGATTGGCGTCTGGCGATTGACGATGCCGGCACCCTGCGCAGGTGCTGGATCTACCGGGACATTACTGATCGAGCCAATCACGTCCGCCGCTTGCGTCCGAGCCTCAGGGCGCTGATAGCTGATGTCGACGCTCATGGCCGCCAACATGCGCTCGGTGTGGTCCCGCGTGGGTGCTGCCTCGTGGATGATCACGTCGCCATCGGCGTACAGCGCCGCCAGCAGCAACGCCGACTTGACCTGCGCGCTGGCGACCGGCATCACGTACTCGATCCCATGTAATGCACCCGGCTGCACGTAAAGCGGGGCACAGTCATTGGTGCCGCTGATCTGCGCGCCCATCGTGTTGAGCGGCTCGATGATACGGCGCATGGGGCGCTTGCGTAACTGCGCGCTGCCGTCGAGCGTGCTGGCGAACGACTGGCCGGCCATCAGGCCCGCAAGCAGCCGCAGGGTGGTGCCGGACGAATCGGCATACAGGGAGGACGTGGGCGGGCGCAGGCCGCGTAACCCGACTCCCTCGATGCGGAGGGCATGATTTGTGTTATAGATCGTTTCGATCTCGACACCAAGCGCGCGCATGATATTGATTGCCGCGGCCGTGTCGTCGCATTCGAGGTAGTCGCGCACGACACTGACGCCATTGGCGATGGCGCCCAGCAGCACGGCCCGGACGGTCACACTGCGGTCGCCGGGGATGCGCAAAACACCGCGCACGAGTTTTGGGGGATGGATGATCTGGATCATGTGCTGGCGTGTGACTTGCGTGCCTGTGCGGCAGCCGCGAGATAGGCGCGCAAGCCTTCTTCATCCTTGCGCTCCAACAGAGCAGTCATCTGGTCGAGCGCGAACTGGAAATCGCGGATGGCGTTGGCCACCGCGTCCGTGTTGGTCAAAAGAATATCTAACATCATCGTCACGTCACTGGCTGCCACGCGGCTGGTGTCGCGGAAGCCGCTGGCGGTCACCTGCCACACGGCCGCGTCGTTGCTACTGGCCATGTCCGTCGCCGTCACCAGGGAGACAGCCAGTGCATAAGGCAGGTGGCTGGCGAAGGCCACCAACATATCGTGGCGCGCCGGGTCCAGCTCCAGCGTGACAGCGCCGGCCGCTTCGGCGATTTGCCTGACCAGGCCGAACGATCGTTCGTCGCTGCGCGCGGTGCGCGTCAGGATCCAACGTTTGCCGCGGTACAGGCCGGCATCGGCGGCATCCAGGCCAGTCACCTCTTTGCCGCACATGGGATGTGAGCCGACGGCGCACAGATGCTCCGGCAGCGCGTCCATGGCGCGCACGATCTCAGTCTTGGTGCTGCCCAGGTCGGTGATGACCGCTCCAGGTTTGAACGTAGCCTGCTGCGTGCACAACTGGGTGATGATCGTGCGCACCGGCGCGGCCAGGACAATAACGTCCGCGTCTGCGACGCCTGCAGCGAAATCCGTCGTCGCAACCTCGACCACCCCACGGGCGACTGCCTCGCGGGCCGTCTCCTCGCGCCGCGCCACGCCCGTGATATGAGCGACCTTGCCGCGCAACGCCAGCGCCAGCGATGCACCCATCAGACCCAGACCGACAATACAGAGGGATTGGGGATTGGGGATTGCGGCCCAGAGTGCTCGGCGAGATTGGAGATTAATGGGTTGAGTCACAAGACAAATTGAATGAATTAGAACAAGCTAAACACATTGCATCACAGGCTGTAAGTTCCAACCATAGAATAACGCACCGGTGGCTGGAGCAGCAGAACTATGCCTCAGGACGAGCCAGGTTCAATAGATCGTACAGGTCTGGTGTTTTTGGCCCCAGATACTCAATCTCGATGAGCTGCTCTTCTTCCTTCACCAGCCATACCAGACGGTATTTGCCTGCTATATGAAGTCGAAAATGCTGAGGATGCCCTAGTAGTTCCTTCGCACGTGACGGACGCGGATTATCTATTAAACCGGCAATCGCCTGCCGGGCAATGGGTTTAACATGTCCAGGCAGTTCTTTGAACTGTTTCTGAATATCTCTTGTGAGTACGATGCGGTACGACATTAGAGATCTGCAGTGGCCCGCAAAAAATCCTCGGCTGAGTCAAACACTTCCGGCTGCTCATCTGGGTGAGCCTCGCGATAAGCCTGGTGCGCTATAACCGCCGCCCAAAGGTCCTCATCATCAAGTCTGTCTAAACCTTGCTCGCGTTCCGTAAGATATTCAAGGAACTCAACGAATAGTAGCACCTGCTTACGTCGCTGCAGAGGCAAGCGCAGTACAGCAGCTTCGATCTGCTGCATAGAAACCTCTCCACTCATTTGCATCCTCTCTCTTCACAGTTTACACAGCTAATTCTACTCATGTGGAGGGCGCAACTCCCAATTCTCCGACAATTCCCAATCCAAAATCCAAAATCCAAAATCTAAAATCCTAAATCGTTCTGTCGACGGCCTCGGCGACGCGGCGCACCTGGGTCACCAGTTTGGTGTAACGCTCCGGCGTGAGCGACTGCGCGCCATCCGACAGCGCCAGCGCAGGGTTGGGATGCACCTCTACAATCAGGCCATCGGCGCCCGCGGCCACGGCGGCTTTCGACGTCGCCGTGACGTACTCCCACTTGCCGGTGGCGTGGCTGGGGTCCACGATGACGGGCAGATGGCTCAGCGCTTTCAGCACGGGGACGGCGTTGATGTCGAGCGTATTGCGCGTGTAGGTCTCAAAGGTGCGGATGCCACGCTCGCACAACATGACGTTGTAGTTGCCGTTGGAGAGCACGTACTCCGCCGCCATGAGCAACTCCTCCATCGTGCTCATCATGCCACGCTTGAGCAGCACGGGCTTCATGCTGAGGCCGACGGCGTTGAGCAGCGCGAAGTTCTGCATGTTGCGCGCGCCGATTTGCAGGATATCCGCATAGCGGGCGACGAGGGGCACCTGGTCGGGTGACATCACCTCCGTCACAACGGCCAGCCCGTAGGTATCGCGCGCCTCCGCCATCCACTTCAGCGCATCCTCGCCATGGCCCTGGAAGGAATACGGCGAGGTGCGCGGCTTGTACGCGCCGCCGCGCAGAATATGGGCCCCGGCTTGTTTCACCGCCCGCGCGCTTTCCATGATCTGGTCGCGTGTCTCGGCGGCACACGGTCCCGCCATCAGGGCGATGGGATTCGGCGCACCGCCGATCTTGATCGGGTGGCCATGTGCGCCGTTGATCAGGATCACCGTGTCATCCTTTTTGAAGTCGCGGCTGGCGAGCTTGTACGGGCGCAGGATGGGCACGACACGGTCCACCCCGCTCATCAACTCAAACACGGTGCGGTCGACCGGCCGCTCGTCGCCGACCATGCCGATGATGGTGCGCTCTTCGCCCTGCGACAGATGCGCGCGCATCCCCACCTGCTCGATATGCTTGACAACAGCACCCACTTCCTGTGCCGACGCACCGGCCTTCATAATGATCACCATATACCAACCTCCGATTCACAATTTTGGATTTCCGATTTTGGATTTCCGATTTTGGATAATTCAGCTCACATGCAGACCGCTACAAACTCTCAAATCCCAATCGAAAATCTAAAATCTAAAATCCTAAATCGTTCTGTCCATGGCCAACGCAATCTTGCGCGTCTGTTTGACAAGGTCACAGAATTGCTGCGGCGTGAGCGACTGCGCGCCATCCGACAGCGCCATGCTCGGGTCGGGGTGCACTTCCACGATCAGACCGTCGGCGCCG
The DNA here is from genome assembly GCA_023488685.1 of Chloroflexota bacterium. Classification (GTDB taxonomy): domain Bacteria; phylum Chloroflexota; class Anaerolineae; order J036; family Brachytrichaceae; genus CAIXPS01. The sequence goes on from JAMDDR010000161.1 coordinate 6,987, forward strand.
GCAGCGATGGCGGCCCGGCTGGTCGCAGCGACATACTCCGACTTGCCGGTGGCGTGGCTGGGGTCCACGATGACGGGCAGATGGCTCAGCTTCTTCAACACCGGCACGGCGTTGATGTCGAGCGTATTTCGGGTGGATGTCTCGAAGGTGCGAATGCCGCGCTCGCACAGCATCACGCTGTAGTTGCCGTTGGAGAGAATGTATTCGGCGGCCATGAGGAGTTCTTCGATCGTGCTCATCATGCCGCGCTTGAGCAGCACGGGCTTCATGCTGAGGCCGACGGCGTTGAGCAGCGCGAAGTTCTGCATGTTGCGCGCGCCGATCTGCAACACGTTGGCGTAGTGGCTGACCAAGGGCACCTGCTCGGGTGTCATGACTTCGGTGACGACGGCCAGACCCGTCTGCTCGCGCGCCTCGGCCATCCACTTCAGCGCATCCTCACCATAACCCTGGAAGGAATACGGCGAGGTGCGCGGCTTGTACGCGCCGCCGCGCAGGGCCTTGGCGCCGGCCTCTTTCACGGCGTGCGCTGTTTCGAGCACCTGTTCGCGGCTCTCGGCGGAGCAGGGACCGGCGATCACCACGATTTCGTCGCCTCCCACCTTCACACCGTGGCCGTTGCCGATGATCGAGATGACGCTGTTCTCCCGCTTGAACTCGCGGCTGGCCAGCTTGAACGGCTTCAGGATCGGCACGGTCGCCTCGACCCCCGGCATCGTCTCGAAAATGGTGCGATCCACCGGGCGATCGTTGCCGACCACGCCAATGATGGTGCGCTCTTCGCCATAGATGGGATGCGCGTGGAAATTGAACGACTCGATGCGCGCCACCACAGCACTGATTTCCTTCACCGTCGCGCCTGATTTCATGATAATCACCATCTCAACCTCCATATGAGATTAGAGATTGGAGATCTGAGATTGCGTGTAACCTCAAATCTCCAATCTCTAATCTCCCTTTCTGTCCGGCCTCAACACTTCAGCCCCATTGATGTACACATGCACGATCTCGTTCGGTCGTTTGGGTGTGTTCCAGTGCACCATCACGCGCACACAATGCACTAGCCCGTGGGGAACATCCATCTCGTGCATACACATCAGGGCGGTATCCGTCCAGCCCAGTTGCCGGGCGGCGATGGCGGGGTAATCGGCGTTCAAATCGCGTGTCGTGCTGAAGAATGCGCTGGCAATGTCCTCCACCTGTATATCATTTGCCCTGACCAGCTTTTCGAGCATCTCCCGCGTCGCCGCGAGAATGGACTCACGAGTGTTCTCCTTGACGAGCGTTGCGCCACGTACGCCGCGTAACCACATACGGGTTGACCTCCTTGTCCTGCGAACTGAATGGTTTAATCTGTGCCGAAACGCGTGCCTGGGCGGTGCCCAGAAAACAAAAAAGAGGGCGTGGAGCTTATCTCCACGCCCTCTTTCTGTTTTGCCTTATCTACTCTGGTGATCTCTCCAGTGTGAGTGGCCTGCGTGAGAGTAAGCTCCCTTTACCCTCGGTAAAGTAGCCATAAAACCAGAAATAACCGTAAAACGAGTTTTGGCAGGCCATTGCTTTAATGGGAACATGCTAATCCATTCGATGGGATGTGTCAAGATGCATATAGATTCAATACCAGCTTCAGACCTGCATTCACCTGTTCCATGAAGGTTGGTAGCAAGGACCCAACACGCTTGGTAAGCAAGGACTTGTCGAGGGTAACCACCTGGGAAACATTTGCGACGGAATCCAAAGGTAGTTTTGACTCTCTCTTCGGCAGCAACACGTTGCCCGGCGCGTCTGCTAATTTGAGATTTGAGGTGATGGTTACTACGATGACCGTCTGAATGCGGCTATGATTGAATTCATTGCTCTGGACGATCAATACCGGCCTTCGCATGCCGGGCTCTGATCCCACAGGGTCGGGTAGCGCAGCCCACCAGATTTCACTGCGCTGTATCACCATCTTTCCTCAGGCAGCGACAGCGCTTGCAGGTGGGTAATGACTGGGTCCAGGCGCGAAGACTCTTCTGCGTAAACCCGGTTCAGCCGTTCAGTAATATCAGACCGTTGGTGCGATTCAACGTAAGCTGCAACGGCTTTGGCATAGAGTTCGCTGCGCGATATCCCCAGTTGCCGCGCCATCTGCTCGGCAGCACCGAAAATCTGATCAGGGATTGATATGGCGGTTTTCATGCAGCCAGTATAACCTCGGTTATACCAGCCGTCAAGATATAGGCAAGCATGCGCCCTTAGGCGAGAGGAAAGATGACCGGTGAGAGCGTTGTAGAGGTATCTATAGAGGTGGTTCCGATACGAGCGCCACATTCTTTGGCCCTTTGAAAGGCAGATTAATGCGCTCAAATCTAACGCCATTCTCGCGGTAGTAACTTTCTATCGCCGCAAGCAACTCCTTTGATCCTAGCACCTCTTCAGACCAGAAGTTGCAGCAGGGAATAAGGACGACCGGGCGCACCATTGCAGAAGCAGCCACTTCACGCAACGCCTCATCACAATGAAGGCCAACAATCAAATCGTAGTAGGCTGCCATGCTGGCTACATACTCCGCCTGACGATTTCGTATCCCTTTGAGGACCCATCCGCGCGGGTCGATCACTTCGCATTCGTAGTTGTATTGCTTCGACAGAATCCGTGCGAGCATCCCCTGCCCGCCCGCAACATCGGCGATATATTTGATTCGATTCCAGTATCGGTCGGCGATTAACTCAGCCACTACTTCGAATCGCGCAGGATCGCCGTGAAAGCGATGTCGGGGCATGGACAGATCACCTCCCTGCTGAAGTCCAGAACTCAGTGCCGTGCCGGTTGCCCACCTTGGATTCATCCACTCGATGCGGGCGGCGGCTTTAGCCGGAGGGCCGATGTTTCGGTAACACCGCGGATTCGACCAGATGGCGTAACCGGCTAAAGCCTTGATTCCAGGGGAATAGACCTCACGGTCCATTTACGGTGCTAATGACTTGAC
>JAMDDR010000421.1 GCA_023488685.1 Chloroflexota bacterium
GTCTGCAAGGTTGCTCAGCATTGGCCCCGCCAGACCAACCTCTGCTACCAGCTATTCTCGCTCACGCTGGGCAGACGGTGGGTTCCCGCTCCCTATTTATACGAGGTTCCAAAACCTTCGCAAGGGTCTTCGCAGAGTCCACTCAGCATTTGCCAATCTTGGCCTGCTATAGTTGGCCCGTGGTCACGTTCACCCAGCCGTTTTATCTGGCGCTGTTGGTGTTGCTGCCCATCAGCGCATTGATCGCGTTGCCGCGCTTGCGCCGCCAACGCGGCAAAGGGGGCGCGCGGCTGGCGCCCACACACGCCTGGGCCGGTTTGTTGATTCGAAGTTTGCTTCTGCTATGCATTGTCTTCTCGCTGGCGGGGATGCAGAGCGTGACGTACAACAGCAAACTGGCTGTTGCCTTCCTGGTAGACGTGTCGGACAGCATTCGCGCGAGCGGGCGAGATGCCGCGCTGCAGTTCGTGCGCCAGGCCCTGGGCGCCATGCGCCTGGACGGCAGCGATAAGGCCGCTGTGGTCGTCTTCGGCGCCGATGCGCAGGTGGAACGCAGCTTGTCCAGCGCCAAAGACCTTACGCCTATTGGTACCCAGGTCCGTGTGGCAGGGACGAATGTCGAAAGCGCCATCCGGCTCGGACTATCGCTCCTGCCCACAGATTATGCCAAGCGTCTGGTGTTGCTCAGCGACGGCAAGCAAACCGTCGGCGATGCTGATTCGGCCGCGCGATTGGTGCGTGCGGTGAATGCCCGCCTGGACGTGGTAACCCTGCAGGTGGCAGCAGGCTCGGACGCGGCCATCGAGCGGATCGACGCGCCGCAACGTGCTTCGGTCGGCCAGATCATCCCGCTGCAGATCGTGGTGCGTTCAAACGCGGCGATGCGTGCGCAGTTAACCGTGTTTGCCGGGCCCGACCTTGTGACGCAGGAGAGCGTGAACCTGGTCGTCGGGCTGAATGAATTCAGCGTGCGGGCGAATGCCACACGCTCAGGTTTTAGCGCGTTTCGCGTGCAGATTGCGCCAGAACAGGACACGGTGCCGCAAAACGACACGCTTTCGGCCTCCGTCATCATCGGCGGGCCGCCACGCGTGTTGCTGGTGGCGATGCCCCCTGCGCCGTCCCCGAATGACCAGACGGTCGTCGTGGACGAGACGTCTGCGTTGAAGACGGCCCTGGGCGCGGCGGGCATTTTGTTTGACGAAACCACGCCTCGTGCGATGCCGAGCGAGATCCAATCGCTCGCCACATACCAGGCGGTCATCCTGGTGAACGTGCCGGCGCGTGAGCTGTCGCTACGTGCCATGTACTCGCTTCAGAGCTATGTGCGTGACACGGGTGGCGGGTTGGTCGCCGTCGGTGGGCCGAGCAGTTACGGCGTGGGTGGCTACTTCAAGACACCGCTGGAGGAAACGCTGCCTGTCGAGACGCAAATCAAGGACCCGCGCCGCTTTCCCTCCGTCTCCATGGTCATCGTGATGGATAAGAGCGGCAGCATGAGCGTGCAAGAGAATGGTGTGTTGAAGATGCGCCTGGCGGCTGAGGCCGCTGCCCGCGCTGCCGAGATGATCAATGACGACGACGAGATCACGGTGATCGGCTTTGACACAGAGATGGTGGACTTGATTGGGCCGTTCACGGGCCGCGAACGCGTGCAGTACATCCCTCGCATCCTGAGCATCGCGCCCGGTGGCGGCGGCATCTACGTCTTCGAGTCGCTCACCGAGGCGCGGCGCATCGTCGCCAAATCGAACCGGCTGACGAAGTTCATCATCCTGCTGGCCGACGGCAACGACAGCGAACGCCAGGACGGCGTGCGCGATATGGTCAAGCAGATGCGCGCCGAGGACGTGACGTTGAGCGTCGTTGCCATCGGTGATGGCACGGATGTGAATTTCTTAAAGGATATCGCCCGCATCGGTGGAGGGCGCTTCCACATGACGGATAAGGCGGCCAACCTGCCCACCATCTTCACCGAGGAGACGGCGCTGGCACAACGCAGTTACATCGTCGAGCAGAATTTCTTCCCCAAGCAGGGCGCCGGCAGCCCAATCTTGAACGGTATCACTGCCATGCCACAACTGCTCGGCTATGTGGCGACCTCTGCGAAACCGGCTGCGCAGGTGGTGCTCAAAGTGAATGAGACCGACCCGCTGTTGGCCACCTGGCAATATGGCCTGGGGCGTGTGGTGGCGTTCACCTCGGATGCGACCGGGCGCTGGGCCAAGTCATGGGTGGCCTGGCAGGAATTCCCCAAGTTCTGGGCGCAGGCGGTGCGCTGGACCATCCTCGACCGTGCCGATACGGGTGTGGAAGCCAAAATCACGCAGCAGGCAGACCAGACGATGATCGAGGCGGACCTGCCGCCCGCGCGCACTGAAGAGAATGCCAAACTCACTGCCACACTCATCGACAGTGAGGGCAAGTCTCAGCAGATTCCACTGGTGCAAACGGCACCGGGGCATTACGAGACACCCGCTTATCTCGATCAGCCGGGCGCGTATTTTGTGCGCATCGAAAGTAGTACGCCTGTGACTGGCTCGCAAGCGGGCGCGCAGGCCGGAACGCAGCCTGTCACCGAGACGCTCAAGATCGAGCGGACGCTGGCATGGGTGAAGCCTTACTCGGCGGAGTATGCGCCTTCTACAGGCGGCGGCGACGCCATGGATGCATGGGCGGCGCTGGGGGGTGGGACACAGCTTGCCAATCCGGCGCAGGCGTTTGAACTCAACGTGCCGGTTGCCGCATCCCGCACCGATCTGTTTCCGTGGCTGATGGCCTTGGCGGCTCTTCTGCTGCCGTTCGACATCGGTGTGCGGCGCATCGCCGTGAGTTTCCGCAAGCTGCTCGGCCTGGGCCGGCGCGAACTGGCGATGGCCAGCCTGGAGCGCGGCGGGCGCATGAGCCAGTTGATGCAGGCCAAGACGCGCGGAACGCAGACGCAGGAACCGGTCTCGTTGTTCGACCGATCCCCGAGGCGGGGGCAGCCTGCCCCACCATGGGTGCAGCCCGGTAATCCTGCTGTGACGGAAGATAGCGCCCAGGAGCAGGAGCCAGAATCGCCGTCACAGGCTGGCGCGACCGCGTCAGAGCTCTTGAGGCGCCGGCGCCGTGCGGCGGATGCGGAGCAGGAAAAGGAGAATCGCGAGGGTTAACCCACAAGCAAAAAGCAAGAGTAAGAACAGTCTATAATCATGCCAACTGCATTACGTATCGGCCCCTATCGCTTTTACTTCTATTCTTACGATTGCGGTGAGCCGCGACACGTGCATGTGGACCGAGAGAATAAAAGCGTGAAATTCTGGCTTGATCCTGTTGTTTCGCTTGCGGAAAATCATGGTTTCAACCGGAATGAACTACGCGATATTGAGCAGATTGCAAGAGAAAATCTGGAGACCTTGAGAAATGAATGGGATGACTTCTGCCGTGGTGACACTCGTGCTGCCCAGAATAGTCAACGTTAAAATTGACGATGTTACTCTCTCTGTAGACTTGGAAGATGGGCGCACTGTCTCAGTACCTATCGGATGGTATCCGCGTCTGGCACACGGAACATCCGCCGAGCGCGCCAACTTTCGAGTGAGTGGTGCGGGCTACGGCATTCATTGGCCCGATCTGGATGAGGATATTGGCGCAGAAGGATTGTTACTAGGCAAAAAGTCTACAGAAAGCCCTGCCTCATTCGGCCAATGGTTGCAACAGCGCAAAGCAGGGCAACATCAAGACGGTGCCTAATATTTGATTACTACGAGGCAAGGGCGTCACAATCTCCTGCGGTTAGGTCATCTGTCGCCAGCTTTCAGTAATGGCCACGCCGTTCTTCAATGATAGTATCGGAAAGCGGCGGCTGCCCGCGAAACCCTCGCGTGCCTACCGACAACCTGTTTTCACTATGTTGTGATGACGCAGATTTTCTATGTTCACATCGTCGGTTTAGGAACTCTACCCCAAAGACGAACATCCATATTGTGATGGTAAGGGTGCTGTGCAAGGTGAGATGAACGTATGGCGATCCTGGCGTATGATAAAGGCACTTTACCGTACAAGGAGATCTTCGATGAAACTGGGCTACCTGTGTCAGTTTTCGGATGCAGAAGCGCAACGCGCCGCTCGCCTGGGATTCAAGTGTCTTGAGACACATGCCGGCTCGTTGATCCCAAATCTTGATGTGCCGTCAGATTTAGCCGAAGTGGCCAGCCGTGTGGGGAATACGCTGGCACAAAACAATATATCCATTTCGGCCATTTCCTTCTACGGCAACCCGCTGACGGAAGATGTGGCGAAAACGCTGGCGCGTTACCGCGCGATCTTTGACCTGGCCAGGCGGCTAGGCGTCGGCGTGGTCACGAGCATGGCAGGTAACCTGCCCGACCGGCCATTCAAAGAAGGCATGGCGCGCTTCGCCGAGGTATTCGGCCCGATCGCACAGGCTGCCGAGGATGCCGGCTTGCGCGTAGCATTTGAGAACTGGCCGGGCATGGGGGGCGACATCCCGTGGCACAGCGTCAACCTGGCCTGGTCACCGCGCAACTGGAGCGAGATGTTCGACCGCGTGAAGTCGCCCGCGCTCGGGTTGGAGTTTGACCCCTCACACCTGGTATGGCAGGGGATCGACCATATGCAGGCGCTGCGTGATTTCAAAGACAGGGTGTATCACTCGCACGCCAAAGACACCGAGATGCTGGTCAACAACGTGCGGCGTGAGGGCATCCTGGGCATCCATCACAACTGCTGGCGTTATCGCATTCCCGGCTATGGCGTGATCAACTGGGCCGAGTACATCTCGGGACTGATTGAGATCGGCTATGACGGCGGGATCGCCATCGAGCACGAGGACCCGGTCTTCTCCGGCGAGCGGTTTGAGGAAGGGCTCGTGCGTGGGTTCCAGGTGTTGAATCCATTGATCAATCCTGGTTGATCGTATAGCATAAAACGTGAAACGTAAAACGTAATAAGCTCATTGACGCATTACGTTTTACGCATCAGAACCATGCCCGTTCTCGAACCCCTGTCATTCGAGTGCATCAGCCACGGCGAAGAACAGACGCGGCGGCTTGGCGCACGGCTGGGATCACTGTTGCCCGCTCACACGGTCATCTCGCTGTTTGGGCCATTGGGCGCCGGCAAGACACAGCTCGCCCGCGGCATCGGCGCGGGTTGGGGAGCGTTACAGTCGTTGCGCAGCCCCACATTCACCCTGATCCAGGAGCATCGTCGTGCAAAGGACGACTGTCTCCTGTACCATATCGACCTGTATCGAATCGAGGATGAGGTCGCGTTGCAGACGTTGGGGCTGGAGGAAATCCTGGAAGATGAACACGCCGTGTGTATCATCGAGTGGGCTGAGCGTGCGTCGGTGCTGATTCCACAGGATGCCATCCGCGTCAAGCTTGAGATCACGAATGAGAGCAAACGACGGTTGACGTTCTCCACCCAGGCCACGATGACCTGGCAGGTTCTGCTGGCATTTCGCAAGAGTGCTTTCGGCGTATGATTTCGTGGTGGTCTGAATTTGGATTTACGATAAATGAGCATAAAGCTCCGGGTTTAGCCCGGAGCTATCAGCGAACGGCTGAAAGCGGCTCTGCGTTTAGGGCGGCAGTAGAGACGCAACATCTTGCGTCTCTACTTGACACCAACGTCAGATGGGATACAGTGCGGTGTACATGCGGATGGTCAAGCAGTTCACCTACAAAATCTACAATAAGCCAAAGAACAAGCACCTTCATCGGCTGGTGAATCTGCACGCGCTGCTGTACAACCACTGCATCGCACTGCACAAGCGCTACTACCGGCTCACGGGCAGGCATCTCAACCAGTACGTGCTCATGCGGCACATCACCCAACTGAAAACGCGCGCGGGCTTCGAGTGGATCGGTTGGCTAGGGTCGCAATCCGTGCAGGATGTGATTCAGCGTATCGAACGTGGCTACGCGCTGTTCTTCGAGGAAAACAAGCGGGGCAACAAGCGCATCCGACCGCCCACCTTCAGGCCGGTGCGCAAGTACAGGTCCTTCACGCTCAAGCAGGCCGGATGGCAACTGGTGGCCGACAACATTATCAGGATCGATCAAGGCTAACAGCGCTGCTGTTGCACGCGCGAACCGCAACCTGTCACGCAAGCAAGCAGGTTCCAAGAGTCGCTCCAAGGCACGCAAGGCGTTGGCGCGCGTGCATCGGCATGTGGCCTGGCAACGTGACGATTGGCAGTGGAAGACGGCCCGGCAACTGGCACAGACCTACGATGTGCTCTGGATCGAGGACTTGAACCTCGACGGCATGAAGCGCCTGTGGGGGCGCAAGGTGTCCGACCTGGCGTTCCATTCGTTCACACAGAAGCTTGACTATCTGATGCGCGCGAATGGGAAGGTGCTCTACAAACGAGATCGATTCTTCGCGTCAAGCAAAACGCATTTCGCGTGCGGCTATGTAAACGACGAGCTCACCCTTGCAGACCGCGAGTGGGTATGTCCGCAGTGCGGCGAGACCGTCCAACGGGACATCAACGCAGCACGGATGATCAAACACGGCCGGGCCAGGCCGTGGTCTAAAGACCATCTTTAGATGGGGCGGAGATGGCGTAAGACGGGCTGTACCCGCAACCATTGTCGAGGCTCAAGAATCCCCGTCGCTTTAGCGCGGGGAGTGGTCAAGATTGGCGGACGATGACAAGTGAGGTATTCGTGACAACCGAAGAAGTTCCGGGTGGGACGGGCGCACTGGCACAATCATCCCTTCGCCCGGACGTCATCAATCCGCGTTCGTTTGTAACGCCGCAAGCATCTGTTCTGCTGGCGATCGACACCTGCACGAAGCGCAGTAGCGTCGCCCTGCGTGACGCAACCACGTTGCGCGCCGAAAGCTCGTGGGAGAGCGACAGGCATCATACTGCCGCCGTCAGCGAGCGCATCCGGACACTGATGAATGCGTGTGGTGTCAAACCAGAGGAGATTGGCGCCGTCGCTGTTGCCATCGGGCCAGGGTCGTTTACCGGGGTGCGCTGCGGGCTGGCGATTGCGAAAGGCATTGCAATCGCGCGCGCTGTTCCGCTGATTGGCGTGAGCGCATTTGAGGTCGTTGCCGCGGCCCAACCCAATCGCAACATGCCGATCTATGCGTTGGTCGAGGCAGGGCGCAGCCGGGTGGCGGCATGCCGCTTTGAATGGGTGGATGCGTCTGCCGATGCGTCTGCCGATGTGCCTGCGTCTCCCGAAACAGCCGGGGCGATGATGGTGCCGGCCGTGGCTGGTGAATGGGCCGTGCGCAGTTGGAAGGATTTTGCCGATTCTATAGAGCCCCCGGTCTGGGTATGTGGCGACCTGGCGCCCGCACTCATCGCGTTGTTGCAAACCAAGGCGACCCTGGCGCCTGCGCCTCTAAACCTGCGCCGCGCCGGCTATCTGGCCGAGATAGGCTATACGCGCTGGTTGAATGGCGAGACGGATGACGTCATGACGTTGATGCCCATCTACCCAGGCGAGAGTTAATTCAGGACTGTGTGCGTGTGGTAACCGAAATACGTGACGAACCTTTTGTCGTAGAGTTGATGACGCTGGAAGACATTCCGGCCGTCATGGCCATCGAGAAGACGGCTTTTCCCATCCCATGGCCCGAGCAGGCCTACCGGCATGAGTTGCTGGAAAATACCAATGCCTATTTCATCGTCGTTCGGCTGAACCAGGCCGGGCGCAGTAATGGGCATGTTGCCAGGCGCGACATTGAGCGCATCGACAGGAACGCAGCGCCCGATCCGGTTGGGCGGCTGACGCGATTCAGTCTGCTGCAGCGACTGGCTCGCGTGCCCTTGAAGTCCGTGGTTGGAATCAGGCCGGTGATTGGGTTTGCCGGCATGTGGATGTTTGTGGATGAGGCGCATGTCAGCACCATTGCGTCGCATGTCTCCTGGCGGGGCCACGGCGTCGGTGAATTGTTGTTGCTCAGCCTGCTGCGTGAGGCGCAGCAGCGCAATGCTCTCTTCGCCACGCTTGAGGTGCGCGTCAGCAATCTTGTCGCGCAAAACCTGTACCGCAAGTACGGTTTTGCCGAAGTGGGCAAGCGCAAGCATTATTACCGTGATAATGGCGAGGACGCGCTCATCATGACCGTGGAGAATTTCCGCGAGCCTATCTACAACGCCCAACTCGACGCCCTGGAGCGCGCGTTGCGGTCGCGGTTGCGCGGCGCGGCCTCGAAATAGAGAATAGGGATTGGAAATTATGGACGATCTAAAGCAAGTGGCTGCTGAAGTAAAAGGATGCAAGCTGTGCGGGCTGGCCGGCACCCGCAAAAATGCCGTGCCAGGCGAAGGCCCCGCGAACGCCCAGATCATGTTGATCGGCGAAGGGCCCGGATTTCATGAAGATCAACAGGGCCGCCCGTTTGTCGGCCCATCGGGCGAATTCCTGAACGAGTTATTGGCAAGCGCGGGGTTTAAGCGCAGTGAGGTGTTCATCGCCAACGTGGTGAAGTGCCGCCCGCCTGGAAATCGCGACCCAATGCCGGAGGAGATCTCGGCGTGTTCGGGCTACCTTGACCGGCAGATTGCCTTGATCAACCCACAGGTGATCGTCACGCTGGGGCGCTACTCGATGGCCCGCTGGTTCCCACGCGACAAGATTTCCGCCATCCACGGGCGTGCGCGGCGCATCGATGGGCGCATCGTGGTTGCGATGTTTCACCCGGCTGCGGCGCTGCACCAGCCGGCGCTCCGCCAGGCGATTGAGGACGATTTCCGGCGCCTGAAGGACATCGTGGCCGAAGCGCAAAAGCAGCAGGAAGAGAAGAAGCCCAGCAAACCCGTCGCCGAGGATGGAGGCGCTGCGGGTGGTGCGGAACAGTTAAGCCTCTTCTAAATCGGGAAATCTGCGCTAGAATATAGAGCTTTACGTACCTGGCACGTATCGGGTTCGGGTACGATGAACAATCATCCGTAAACTTGTGTGCGCGCCGGCCAGGCGCGCATTGTGTCTGTTGGTCAATGTCCAACGAAGGAGATATTCAAGATGGGTCCACTACCAAAGCGTAAATTCTCGTGGGGGCGCACACACCGCCGCCGCGCGCATGATTTCCTCACCCCAGTGGCGCTGGCGGCCTGTGACAACTGTGGAGAGATGAAGCTCCCCCACGCCGTATGTCCCTCTTGTGGCTATTACCGCGGTCGTGAGGTTGTGGCGGTCGGCACGAAGGAAAAGAAGAAGTAACTCGTAAAACGTAATGCGTAAAACGTAAAACATAAAACGTAGCGCGGCCTGTCTTTTTACGTTTTACGTTTTACGCATTACGTGTTTCATCCATGCCTTAACCGCCTGAATCCCCAACATGACTACCGCATACGTTTTTCCCGGCCAGGGATCGCAGTTTGTGGGAATGGGCAGCGATCTGGCCCGCCTGCGGCCGGTTGCCAGGGGCATCTTCGACCGCGCCGATGCCGCGCTGGGTTTCGGCCTCACGCAGTTATGCTTCGAAGGGCCGGAGACGGCGCTGGGCGACACCTTTAACACGCAACCCGCGATCTTTACGCATAGCATCGCCGCGCTGGCCACCATCGAGCTGTCTGGCGAGGTCGAAGCCCCGGCTTTTGTAGCTGGGCACAGCCTGGGCGAATTTAGCGCTCTGTGCGCCGCTGGTGCGCTGAGCTTTGAGGACGGCGTGAAAATCGTGCGCGAACGTGGGCGGCTGATGAAACTGGCTGGCGAGCGCGCGCCTGGCAGCATGGCTGCCGTGCTGGGATTGGATGCCGAAACGTTGCGCGCGGTGTGTGCGGAGGTGTCGGCCCAACAACAGCCCCCGGTAGTGCTGGCGAACGACAACTGCCCCGGGCAGATCGTCATCTCCGGTGGCAAAGAGGCCGTTGCCGCCGCAGGTGCGCTGGCAAAGCAAAAGGGCGCCAAGCGGGTTGCCCCGCTGCCGGTCAGCATCGCCGCGCACTCACCGTTGATGACC
>JAMDDR010000036.1 GCA_023488685.1 Chloroflexota bacterium
AGCTCTTCATGCAACTCGTCAATGTCGCGGCCCGAGGGGACTGGCGCGTGGTAGCGAATGTGCCTGTAGAGGCCATTGGTCATGACTTTCATCGCCTGACAGCCGAAGCCCGCGCACATCTCGACGATCCCGCCCTCGTGGCGGCCTGGGCAGAAGGGCAGATCATGACGGAGGAACAGATGGTGGCGTATGCGTTATCGGCAACAGAGGGATCGTCGTGATTGTGGCGTCGAAGGTTGTAGTGCCAACCTCGACGGTGACGTCCGGGTGAGCCGCCGGGTTACGATATCAGTCAGCCCGCCTACATCTGGCCTCGAAGCCCAGGCTCATGAACATTGTGTGGCTTTGCCATAATCGGCGACTGCATCCCACGGCTCGCCATGGAGCCGGACGTAGCTGGCATCCAGGTAGCAGGCAAATGTCGTCACGTGGCGGAAGCCGTGCTGTGCGTCATGTGGAGGTCGGCACGCTCGACGATTTGATCAATCACAAAAAGGTGCGCAAGCGCCTGAACGATGGCGAACTGATCACAGCAATTGCCGCAGCTCTTCGGTCAATTGCTGGACCAGATCCGGTCTCCCGTGAAATTGAGCCGGGGTATTCTGAAACAATTCAATTTGCCATTTGCCATCCCGCTTCGCGGCGACCAGTGTCTGAACCGTGTTGACGGCGGGATTGAGATCTGACTGCCCAGGTGGCACCATCCCAGCGACCGCGCGAAGGATGGACACTTCAGGCGTCAGAGCGCGCACGGCTCTGATTTTCCCGACGTAAGTGGCTGTTAGATGGTCGGCAAAGATCTGGCCCATCGTCGACGCAATCTCTGCTCGTCCATTGATTGAACTCCCATCGAATCCGACGAGATGACTATCCGCAGCGAACAGCGCCGCAATATGATCGGCGTTGCGCTTGTTCCAATGCTCCAGCATCTGTCTATAGAGCGTACGGACCTCGTTCTCGTCAAAAGATGGCGAGTCCGGCGATTGGAATGTTTGTGGGCTCATGATCGATTCCTCCTTCGAAGGGATGTGGGAATCATAGAACACATGTTCGGGTTGGTCAATCACTTGCTTTTCTCTCTCGGGCGGATGGCGGCATTCGGGCAAGCCCGCACGCATTTCAGGCAGCCCCGGCAGCGCGCCGCGGCCCCGATGTGGGCATGCCGGTGGCGGAAAAGCTGGGCTTTATAGGGATTTTGGGAAGGATGTCAATAGGCCATAACACCCCAAACAAACGGATGGCGTTGCTGAGCCTTTCGGGGATATGGACAGCGCGCGGATCAGGCGCGCGTCACTGTATTGAGCCAGAACTCGCTGAACTTGCCTCCATTCACTCGTGTCACCACGCGGGTGGGTGTGCCGCGGTCGTCGACCCTTTCGCACAGCCATCCATCCTTGATCTCCACGATCAAAGGGATTTCGCGGATCTCCACATCCTCATGCCAGCCTAACGCGATGGCGCAGGCGAGCGGATCGTGTTGGAAGTTGATGGTGTCGTCCGGCAAGCCCTGGCACGTTTGACCAAAGCGTGCTTCGTTGTTCTCGTCCCTGGCAAAGGCCTCCGCCTGTCTTGCGATGAGCCGGGCCAGTGGCCCCGACTGTCTCAGCGTGGCCAGGTGGGCTCTTCTGAGCCAGGTTTCGACGGTGACCGACATGGGAATGAGCGTGGGGCTTGAGTGCTGGAGGACATACAGCGCTGATTGAACATCCACCTGGATATTCCAGTCCATCTCGTTACCCCAGGGCGGGAAACCTTCCCGGATTGGGAATACGTAGCCGCCCATGAGATAAAGCCTGGCACGGCGCAGGATGCCGGGCGAGCGCTTCTCCAGCAACGCCAGGTTGGTGAAGGCGCCGACGGCGGCGATGATCGCATCCTGCTCGATGCTGCGTTCGAGCAAGGAGAGAGCCTCGTCGAGTGAAGTTTGAACCGGCGGGATCGGCTCGGGCCAGTAGGCTCCTTCGTCCGGCAAGCCTGGCCTGACGCGATAACAATCCAGTGAGACATCCGCGCCGGCTGCGACGGCGACGTCTGACCGGCCGGCGAGTTTCAAGGCGTAGCTGGCATAACCGGCCCGCTTCCCCTGGTCGTCTGAGTTGGTGGTCACCGCAAGCAGTTCGGCGTCCGGCCATTTGAGCACCATGGCTAATGCGCACAGATCGTCAATATCGCCCCCGATATCGGTATCGAGATGTAGGTTAGGCATGGATATTTCCTCCGATCATGAGATAGCGCCAGCGCACGCAGCGCTTCATTCTACAGTTAGATGGCGGCCTGCTACCGGGATCGTCTGTTGAAAGAGATCGCTCAAAACCAATGCGCCCAGATGACTGGTGTAGAAGGCGACTTCCCGGTTCGACAACGGTGCGGCCTTGATCCATGCGTGTTCCGGCTGTTGCGCCAGCCGGGCAGAGCACAACCGGCATACGCCACAATCGCCCACGACGTCGCGCACCTGGCGAGCCATCTCCGGGTCGACGCCGCTGATTTCAGCCAGACGGACCATATTACCCTCGTCAAGCACCTGGCACAGCGATTTGCTGCGCATCGCTTCCATGCCGGTTTCGAAGTCCGCGACATTCAAGTCGAAAAGCCCGGGCGATAGTTCGTACCAGCAACAAGGATGAACCCACCCATACGGGTCGATCACGACTTCTGACGTCTCCAGGCCTTGTTTTCCCGTGCCACTGAGGAAGTTGCTCGCGGCTTCCCAGGCTGTCGCGCAATAACCCTCTTCTGTAAGAAGCGAGGCGCCCTCCTTTTCGAGGGCTGGCAGGTGATCCAGCGCGCGCCCGGAAGGCACCAACCGCGCGGCAGCCTTGCCATAGACCAGGAACTCGACCCCGTGTGTCGCTTCGTAAGTTCGCAGGTTCTCCCGAAGCGCCTCCCAGGGATAATCCGGCCGTTGTCGTTCGTGGAACATGTCGTTGGAGGCCACTTGGAAGTAGTCGATGCCGAGGTTTAACCAGTAGTCGATGTGGTGTGCTACGGGGTTGCCCTTGGGATCGGCCAGTGGAAAACCCATGGTCTGCAGTGCAAGGATGACGTGGCCCGCCGCGCGGCGTTCGGCGATAGACTTCTCGGGCCCGCGTGGAAAACGTTCCCGAAAGGTGCGGATCAGAAACTCCATGTGAGCATTACGCATCAGTGATTCGCCGCCACCCACCAGCACCTCGTCAAGCCGGTAACGCGACTCGGGCCCGGGCAGTCGCGCGATGACCTGCTCGATGATCTGGCGCGATGCCTGGATGCCTTCCATGACCGAGTCGTTGTGACAATGCTCACAACCGAAAAAACAGATCGTATGTGGAACCCAATAAATCCGTTGCGCCATCACATGCTCCTTTAACCGCATTCAACTCAGCCAGGACCTGGCTGCCAGCCCAATCACGTGCAACGCGTCATGGCTGCCCTGGTTAAGACCTTTCTCAAAGTCCCCCTCAACCTGCGCCATTTGGTTCGTAATATGAGCAAAACAAACCACATCGTGTGTCTTTACCTGGGCGAGAGCGTAGAGGGCGGCAGCCTCCATTTCCACGCCGAGGATACCTTCCGAGCGCGCATACTCGATGGCTGCTGTGGTTTCGCGGAAGGGGGCATCCGTCGTCCACGTTGCGCCACGCCGCACATGCAGGTCGGTTCCTACAAAAGCATTCTCCAGGCATCTGAGCAGCATGGGGCTGATACTGCTATAAGCAGCGGGCGCAAGGTAGTGATAACTCGTGCCTTCATCGCGCAGCGCCCGGTCGATCAACACAAAATAAGGCGGTTGCCCGATGGGCATGATCTGTCCAGCCGATGTCATACTGATGAGCAACCGGCAGCCCGAGGCAAACAGCTCCTCTGCCACCAGGACGGCAAATGACGCGCCGACAACATGTGGGACGATCCCGTAATTGATTCCCTCGCGCTGAAATACGTAGAGCTTTGTGTGATAACACGCCCAGTTGGCGTGTGCGACCGCCTGGCCTGTCGAGACGAGATAATGCACGATGTCCCCATCAGGGTCGAGGATACATATTGTAGGGATATTGCCGTGGGGGACAGCCTTCTGGCGCCGCGCTTCGCGTAACAGATTTTCCGGTGTAAATACGGATGGCGCCTGGTAGGCTTTGTTCCGTAGAATCGGTGTTTCGCAGTTCATTTCACTATTTGCCATGCTCACATTCCACTTGACCAACACCATAGGCAACTGTCAGTCGGCGTACGCTCACCCTCTTCTGTTGCATCGCTTGGCTGCCCAATACACCCAGTAGAAACGGCAACAACGTCACGCCGAACACGAGGGCAGTCAGGGCCGCAGGGCTGAGTGATGGGGTGGCGAGACGGCTTGCAATGTCCAACGCGATATTGCCGGTGAGTGCCCCAAAGCCATACCATGGCAATACCTGGAGCGTAAAGGCATCATTCGGGATGAGTGCTGCCAGCGCCAACACCCATACCAGATACCAATGCTGAAACCAGAAGCTGCCTACCAGGAGGTACACAACAGTGATTGCAATTGCAGCGCGGCATGCGGCTATGGTTCCTGGGGGTGTCGAGAGTCGCGCCGGCACGGAACGGCGTCTGCTGCGGTACCAGAATTGCGCCAACAGGACCGCAGCGACGACGGCAAAAAGCGCCGTCGCGCTCTGCGTGGTGAACTGTATGGCATCGTGCTGCGACCACTGGTGCTCGCGTAGCAACCGAAAAGCCAGTGCCGCGAACGAATTCCCAAGGAAGATGGAGCGCTCGTAGAGCATGCGCGATAACGTTTGCCACCCGCCCAACGGCAGATATAGCAACCAGGAGAGTGGAATGCCGATTCCAATTGCGGCAGCAATGATGATCAGCGTGCGGCGCAAACCGCGCCGGGTAAACAGCCAGATTCCAAATACGGGCAGCAACAGCAACGCAGTGAGTTTCACATGCGCCGCAAGCGTAAGCGACAGCAATCCCTCCATCCAACGCTCGCGCTGGCACAGGTAGAATGCCGCCAGAACCGCCAGCAGCATCAGGCTGTCATTGTGCGCCCCGAGCGCCGTCGCCATGAGCAGCACGGGGCTCCACAGCCACGCCAGAACGGCCGCATGGGCCAGCCCTGGACGGATGGCGCGCACGATACCGTAAACCAGCAGACTGCTAAGCCCTGTGAGGCCGATGGCAAGCACCCGGTAGCCTGTCACGTAGGCGACGAGCGTGCGACAGGAAGCTGGTGCGTCCGGGCATGAGGGCAAACTGGGTTGCCAGCCACCGCTGGCCTGGAGCGCAACTTTGACGATCAGGGCGACTGCGCCGCTTGCGTATTCCCATAGTGGGCCATATGTATCAACCTGTTTGCGCCAGGAGATATATAGATAGAAGGGCGCTCTTGAAAATGCTTCTGGCGAGACGGCCAACGGGCTGGCATTGAGCTCTGTCAACATCCGGCCGCGGAAAAGATAGTCAAAAACATCGTGTGAGTCACCGCCAGGATAAGCGCCGAGCAACACCACGGATGAGAACAGCCAGACCCCAATGACGATGGCAACAGGCCGGCGCCGATTCACCTGCTCATGGCTGGCGGTGACAGCCAGGCGTAAGGCTGCCACATAGCAGATAGTGAGAGCGGCGTACACCGCCACGTGGAGAGCGAGCACTCCTGGCGTTGGCGGCTGGATGGTGCCCCATGAGCCCCGTGGCACCTGTAATCCATCGCCGAGTGGGTAACGCGCGGTGATGCCCAATGTATACAGGGCCACACTCGCCGCGCCCAGCGAGCCGATGATCATCCATGGGTTTTTAGCGGGAGGCCATCTTCGAAGGCCTCGTATGACGCCGGTCACGGGTGTTTGCCGCCGGGTAAGGCTGGTCATGTTGCTCAGCGCACGTAACGAACCGTCGTGCGTAGAATTCGATAGGTGGCCAGGACCGTGCCGCGCACGGTGCCGCCAACTTTGGACCGGCCGGCAAGACGCGGGCGGTAACTGACAGGCACTTCGACAATGTGTGCGCCCCGGCGAGCAGCCTTCACCAGCATCTCCACCGGCCACCCATAGGTGAATTCCTGCATATTCAATGCCAGAAGCAGATCGCGCCGTACGGTCCGAAAAGGTCCCAGGTCGGTAAGTGTTAAGCCATAGAGCCGATGTAACAACCACGCAATGAGTTGATTGCCAAAGACTTGATGGGATGGCATCGCGCCGGCTGCCATGCCACCGCGCATGCGTGAACCTACTACCATGTCGGCTTGGTTCTGTCGGAGTGGCATTAACAGTGTCGCCAGTTCCGCCGGGACAAAACTCCCATCGCCATCCATGAAAGCCAGTACGTCGCCGTTCGCAGCCGCCAAACCGGCTGCGCATGCTTGACCATAGCCCTGGCGCGGTTCCAGAACAACACGCGCCCCGCAGCGTCGCGCTACGGCCGCGGTATCATCCGTCGAGCCGTTATCGACGACAATCACCTCGTTTGCCAGGCCACGTGGCACTTCAGAGAGCAACGGCGCCAGACAGCCGGCCTCATTCAGCGCTGGAATAATGAGCGATACTTGCATGACGAATATCCTCTGTCAGGCCAATGGACGGCAAAAACGCGCGCGTATGTTGCGCAACGAGCGCGCCCGTCGTCGTTAGTTCGGCGTGCAAGCGGTGGAGTTCGGCGACCGTATCGACGTCATACCACACAGGCAACAGACCGACTCGCAACTGCATCTCCGCAGCCAGGGCCAATGTGTCCGTCAGCACCGTGGCTGTGCTCATCTTCACCTCGCACAGTAATCGCGGCTGCGGCTGTTTCAGCCCAATTAAATAGTAGCCGCCGTCATCACAGGGACCAAGAACGACATCGAATGGGCCATCCAATACCGCAAAGGCCTGTGCCAGGAAGCTGGGTGGCAGCGTAGGGCTGTCACTGTCCACGACGACGGCTTGCTGCACGCCGCTGTTCAACGCATCGCTGAGGAGATGATGGAGGCGTTCGCCGAGGTCGTGGCCGCGTTGCGGCGTGAGCGCCATATCGGACGCCAGGGCATGGAAGTATCTGCGCGCTTCTTCTTCCTGTGACCCATCATCAGCCAGGTATGCGATGCTTCGTCGCACCCCCGGCACCTGCCGCATCGTGTCGAGCGTATCGCGCAGGAAGCATTCGTACAGCGCCGCGGCCTGTGCGCCCGTGAGCGGTGGGCACAACCGCGTCTTGGTGTGACCCGTCGCGGGTCGTTTGGCGACGACGAAAATGGATTGGCGCATAAGGTCAGGTGAGCACAAGGACCAGCTTCGCCAGAACGCTGCCACGTTGGCTGGCGCGCAACAGTGGCGGGCGCAACAGCGCGTCGACGCCCAAGTATCGCCCAGGCGCCAGGCCGAACATCACGAGCGACAGCGTTACCATCAGGTTATAGCCCCACTCCCATTCGAAGGGTTGCGGAATCCCGGCCAGGCCAACCATCAGTTGCAGAGACATCCCAATGGCAACCAGCCCGCCCAAGCGTGAGAACAACCCTACGAACATGGTAATGGCGATGAACGCCTCGGCGCCGAAAATGAAATAGCCAAACCACGCAATATTGGGCTTGACAAAGCCGTCGATGAATGCGCCGTTTAGGCGCGCCAACGGGGCGATATCGACCTGCAACACCGGCCCGCCCGCATAATGCGTATCGGCCACGAATACAGGGTGGGGTTGTGTTGCATAGACCGACTCTACGCCGATCCAGTAGCACAGCCCCGAGCTCTTGCCGGCAGTGGGACGGCCCTGTGCGTTGGCAGTGGGAAACTCAAAGTTGTTCGCGCAACCGAATGTCGGCGGCAATTTCCACCACACGTTGGCGAAAAAGAGATAAGCAAGAATGAGGCGGCCAACAACTGTCACGATTTGTTGCAGGCGCCGATCCCAGGCGCGAACGCCTGTTGTTTGCGCCTCTGCAGGCGCCGTCACGGGTTGAGCTTGCGAAGCGTTCATCGTATTCTATAGACTCCAATGCACGCCGCATCCTGCACAGGCAGCATGTGGATGATCACTCAGTAGTCGTTCGCGCCACGCCTGGTAGCGTTCGGCGTTCCACAGATCGTCAAATGGCTGTTCGAAGACATTGCCCAGTTGCAGGCTCTGATAATCGCTGGTGGCAAATGGAGAAATACAGCAGGGCAATGCATTGCCGTTGGCCGTTATATACGCCGTGGTCCAGGGGCGCATGCAGGCCGCCCACGGACGCCGATTGTCGCTGGCTGCCACGCTTCGTTGCGCCGATGTTGCCCCTGATGCGCGCAAGGCTATTCCCAGGGCATTCGCCAGCGCGTCGCTCTCGGCGACGATCCGATTCACTTCTGCATCGTACGTGGCAAACAGACCATGCCCGGCGTCCAACATGCCGGGCGCGTCCTTTGCCCCATCGCCATAATAGACCATGCGTTGCAGATATACTTCGGGCACGCCGATGCTTGCAGCCAGGCGGATCACACTCGGCAGTTCGGCGATGTTCTCTTTCATGCCTGTCATCCATAATGACGGGCGCGGGCAGTCGGCTCCCAGCTCTCTCTGCACCTCCACGAACCGCTTCAAGTTCTGCAGAACCTTGTGGAACAGCGGCGCGCCGCGAATCAGGGCATAAGTCTTGGGATTGGCGCCATCAATCGAAACCCGCAATTCGTCCAACCCGGCCTCAATCAACTTGCGCCCCCACTCCTCCGTGAGCAGCGTGGCATTGGTGTTGAACAGCACATAGACGCCGCGGGCCTTGAGATGGGCAATCATCTGCGGCAGGTTCCTGTTCAGGAGCGGTTCGCCGATGCCGTGCAGGACGGCGCGCTCCATATCCGGGAACTGGTCGACAACGCACAGAAAATCATCCCAGGCCAGCGTTCTGGGTTCTTCATAGGTGACGAAGGTTCGTGGGCATGTTTCGCAGAGCAGATTACAGTGATTGGTGACCTCGATGAACACATTGTGGGGACGAACAGGGGCAATCGGTGCGCGTGCGGATGGATCAACAGAGCGGTATGCAGCGGGCAAATACTCGCGCCCTTCCACGTCGGGCAGCCTGAACGCTTCAGGGGGCGAGTTGCCTTTGGGCAGGGCAGAGTTAATCATGAATGGATTCTAGCGGGTAAATATTACGAAGATATTACTTCACAGAATTTCAAGACAATCCAGATCATCGAATGCCTGCATGGCGTTCTCAAGGCTGGGCCATACAGAGCTTGACGGCGCCCCAGTATGCCAGAACCACATGGGCATGAAGAGCACGCGCACAATGACCGCAAGTCTGTAGTCATACCAGCAGTCGGCCCAGGTGTAGTTCCTCACACCGAACCGCACCAGATTTTCGTAGTAGCGCATCAGCAAGCCACGTTCCATGCTGTGACGTTGGTCTTTATTCCAGAACAGCGCCATCAGATTCGCCAGGTCCTCCGCGGCGAAACGGATGCCCCAAAGCTGCCAATCGATGATGAGGGCTGTGCCCGTGGCTGGGTCATGAGGGAGCAGGACGTTCGAAAGATTGGCGTCGCCATGGATCAGCGTCAGGTGCTCCCCGCAAGTCGAGCGCTGTAAAAGAAGAGGCAGCGACGCGAGCACCCGGTCGAACACACGACGGTGTGGCATGGAGAGACGGTCGCCGGCAAAATCCGCAAAGCCGGGGAAGCACGCTTGGATGCCGGCGATTTCGTCGGCGGCTGACTCCTGGCTGGGAAAGGTGTCAATCGTGTGAAGTGCTGGATGGTCCCACCAGAAGGCGTGCAAGGCAGCGAAGGCGTCGATGGCTCCGTCACAGTGGGGCCTGCTGGGCGGGGACGAGCTTTTGCCACCAAAATGGTTCTCCCGCCATTGTGATGAAGCATAACGAGTTGCCATGAACGGCCCGGCTGCATATGCAGAACCAAGGCAAGCGTGGTAGATCAGAGCATTATG
>JAMDDR010000546.1:0-5020 GCA_023488685.1 Chloroflexota bacterium
GTGGTGGAGAGCGCCATCAGTACGCTCTTCGAGCAGATGCTCACCGGTTGGCGTGTGCAGTCAGTCCAGTTGGGCGATGGCACGCTGACTGTGGTGTTAAACGAGTAACACTGCCGCATCGAATTTGTCTTAGTCCAGCCGCTGTGATAGACTGGTATCTACCTTCGCAGTCTGCGCCAACGTCATCGTTCTCACGCTTGAGCATCAACTCACGCTGCTAATCAGGATTACTCGTTTATCTCTGCCCCCGGAAGGGCAGTTATCAAGCAGAGGAGGAAATCCATGGCGATGAACAGAAAGCTGACGCGTAGACAGTCTCTCAAGTTGCTCTGGATGGGCACGGCAGGTGCTACGTTAGCCGCCTGCGCTGTGCCACCAGCGCAGGCACCGGCGCCCACCCAGCCAGCCGCTGCCACGAGCCAGCCCGCCGAGCCGGCCGCAGCCGGCGGCAAACTCGAAATCTTCTCGTGGTGGACCTCTGGGGGCGAGGTAGAAGCCCTCAACGCGCTGTACGATCTCTACAAGAAGAAGTATCCCGGCGTCGAGATTGTCAACGCGGCGCTGGCCGGTGGCGCGGGGCAGGGCGGCAACATGAAGGCCGTGTTGAAGACCCGCATGCTCGGCGGCGATCCGCCCGACAGCTTCCAGGTGCACCTTGGCCAGGAGCTTATCGCCGACCATGTGGTGGCCAACCGCATGGAGGCGCTGGACGACCTGTACAAGTCCGAGGGCTGGAATGAGGTGTTCCCCAAGGGCATCATCGACCTGGCGTCGTATCAGGGCCATCCTTACTCTGTGCCCGTCAACATCCACCGTTCAAATGTGCTCTGGTACAACACCAAGCACATGCAGGACGTGGGTGTGAGCAAGCCGCCTGAGACGTGGGATGAGTGGTTTGAGTATGCCGAGCAGCTCAAGGCCAAGGGCATCCCGGCGCTGGCGGTGGCCGAGAACGAGCCCGGCTTCAGCGCGCACGTGTTCGAGAACGTGCTGGTCGCCACACTCGGCCCGGAGAAGTACCTCGGCTTGTTCAACGGCAGCACCAAGTGGGACGACGAGGGCGTCAAGCAGAGCGCCGAAATTCTGAACAAGGCGATGGATTACGCCGAGCCAGACTATACCAGTGTGGCCTGGGGTGACATCAACGACGTGATCTCCGGCGGCAAGGCCTCGACCATGATCATGGGCGACTGGACGCATGGTTTGCTCAAGGCCAAGGGCTTTACGGACTATCACTGGGCCCCGGCACCCGGCACGAAGGGCATCTTCGTGGCGTTGTCCGACTCGTTCGGTCTGCCCAAAGGCGCCAAGGACCGCGACAACGTCATCAACTGGCTGAAGCTGTGCGGCAGCCGCGAGGGGCAGGATGCCTTCAATCCGCTCAAGGGCTCCATCTCTGCGCGCAACGACCCCGACCTGAGCAAGTACGACGATTACCTGAAGGAGGCCATCCAGGACTGGAAGTCCAACACGATCGTCGGCAGCATCCAGCACGGCGCGGCAGCCAAGCAGAGCTTCGTCAACGACTATGACAACGCCATCAACTACCTGGTCACCAAGCGGGACGTCGATGGCACGATGACCAAGTTGCTCGAAGCCGCTGACCTGGCCGAGTTCAAGATGTAGTTGTGTGGCGCTGTACTCAGCGCACACGCTGTACTCAGCGCATAACGCCTCTGGTTCAACACCCTAAAGGGGCGCCCTCTTTAGGGTGTTCATTGTTTGTATATGGCCTCTGCTCAAACCCGCCTTTCCCAGGCAGCCGCGCGGAAGCGCAAGTGGCATATCAACCGTGACCTGCTGCTGGCGATCGTGGTGCTCACGCCCTCGATCATCGCCGTGGCGGTGTTCATCTACAGCTTCATCGGATGGACGTTCTGGATCTCGACCGTCAACTGGAACGACGCGTTGCCCGACTACACGTTCGTCGGGCTGAAGAACTGGCTGACCATCTTCAAGGGCACCCGGTTTCAGACCGACCTGCGCAACCTCGTCATGTACGCCACGGGCTTCATGACCCAGTGCATCGTGATCGGATTTCTGCTGGCGGCGTTGCTCGACCAGCGTATCCGGGGCGAGGCCATCTTCCGCACCATCTATATCTTCCCGTTTGCCGTCTCCGCCATCGTCACGGGCGTGGCCTGGCGCTGGCTCATGCGGCCCGATACCGGGCTGAACTTATTGCTTGAACAGGTCGGGCTGGGATTCCTGAAGTCGCGCTGGTTCTCGGACCCGACGTGGGGAATGCTGTTCATCACCATCGCGTCCTCCTGGCAATTCACCGGCTACATCATGGCGCTGTATCTGGCCGGGCTGCGCGGCATCCCTGGCGAAATCAAGGAGGCGGCGCAGATGGACGGCTGCAACACCTGGAATCTGTACCGGCACGTGATCATCCCCATGGTGGCGCCGGTGACGTTCACGGCGATCGTGCTGACTGGCATGGGCGCCATCCGCCTGTTCGACATCGTCGCCGCCATGAGCGGCAGCGGCCAGGCTTTCTCCACCGATACGCTGGCGTTCCACATGTTCGAGCAAACCTTCACGGCGAACCGCTTTTCGATCAGTGCCGTGCTCGGCGCGTTCATGATCATCCTGTCCGCGTTTCTGGTGATTCCCTATCTGCGTAGCGTACGCCGGGAGATCTACTAACCATGCGCACCCCATCCTTCTCCTTTCAAGTGTTGTGGACGCGTCTGGCGATTTATCTCGTGTTGATCGCGTTCGCACTGTATTTCCTGATGCCGATCTACGTCATGGTCATCACCGGCTTGAAGCCGTATACCGACGTCAGCGTCGACCGGATGTGGCAATTGCCGAGAGGGTTGTATCTTGACAGCTTCGCCGAAGCCTGGGGCAGGGTCGCGCCGAACTTCGGCAACAGCGTCGTCATTACCGTGCCCTCGGCTATCATCTCGTCGTTCATCGGCTCGCTCAACGGTTACATCTTCTCGAAGTGGCGGTTCCGGGGCTCGAACACGATCTTTTTGCTCTTCCTGGTCGGCATGTTTCTGCCGTATCAAGGCGTGCTCATCCCACTGGTGCAAACGTTGCAGGCCTTCGGTCTGTATGGCAAGTTGACCGGGTTGATCTTCATCCACTGCATCTTCGGCATCCCAATTACGGCGCTCATGTTTCGCAGCTACTATCAGGGCATCCCCGACGAGCTGACCGATGCCGCCAAGATCGATGGGTGTGGCTTCTTCGGCATCTATCAGTACATCCTGCTGCCCATCGCCGCGCCGGCCTTTGCCGTGGTGCTGTTGTGGCAGTTCACCACCATCTGGAATGACTTCATCATCGGCATCATCGTCTTGAGCAATCCCAATCTGGCCCCCATCAACGTGGCGGTGCAAAACCTGGCGGGCAGTTTCACCACGGAATGGAACATCCAGATGGCCGGCGCATTCATTGCCGCCCTGCCGACCATCGTCGTCTATCTGCTGCTCGGCAAGTTGTTCATGCGCGGCCTGCTCGCAGGCAGTCTGAAAGGATAGGTGCCGGCTGTAGGGGGCTGGCGGGGGGAAACAACGCGTCATGACCGTGCAGGCAGGGAGCGTATTGTAGGACTATAATCAATTCTGTTGCGGAAATTGTTCATAATCTCACTGCTTGTGACGCATAATCGAGGCTATCATTAAGGATGTTACGGCGACCAGTCATGAAGCGTTCATTAGTGTATCAGTTGTGCCAATCCTGGCAATCCCCCGCACGTCCTCGCGCCACGAGTATGGTTCATCATCCGGAGAAACATGTCGCACAATCATCACACCCCAATGATGTTCAGAGCATTGTTTTCGCCCCTGATCGCCGTCGCGCTCGCGGTCTCAAGCGTCATCTTGATACCAAGTTGGGCAGGACGTGCCCGCGCTGCTGGTGCGACCCTCTACGTGAAGCCGGGCGGGTCCACCACCGGCATCTGCGACAGTTGGGTCAACGCCTGTGATCTGAGTTTTGCCCTCGGCGACGTGGCGGTCTCTGGTGATGAGATCTGGGTGGCCGCAGGCACGTACAAACCCAGCGACACCGGCGACCGCATGGCCTCTTTCACGCTCAAGAGCGGTGTGGCTGTCTATGGTGGCTTCGCCGTCACTGAGACGTTACGTGAGGAGCGTGACTGGGACACGAACGTCGTGACGCTCACCGGCGATCTCAACGATAACGGCCTGGATGGCAACGACAGCTATCACGTTGTCACCAGCGACAACACCGTGATCGAGACAGCCATCCTGGATGGATTCACCATCAGCGGCGGTAATGCCGACGATGACAACAGTGCCACGGATGATCGCGGCGGCGGGCTGTTCGTCAGTGAGAGCCAGCTCGCTATCAGTAACACTGTTTTCATCAGCAATTCGGCAGTCACTGCCGGCGGCGGGATGTATATCGATCGCAGTAACCCAGACCTGGAGAATGTCACCTTCCGTGGGAATACGGCTGGGGAAGGTGGCGGGATGTACAACTATCAGAGCAGCCCAACGGTGAAGGACGCTACCTTCGCGGAGAATTCGACCACCATAAACCTGGTTGCCGGAGGGGCCGGCGGTGGTATGTACAACACGACCAGCAGCCCGGTGCTGTCGAATACTACTTTCATCAGTAACACGGCCGAAGGTGGTGGGGGCATGGCCAACTGGAACTACAGCAACCCGGTGCTGTACAACGCCCGTTTCATCGATAACTCGGCCGGCGACGGCACCGGTGGCGGCATGTATAACCTGTGGGGCTGTCATCCGGAGCTGGTCAACGTCATCTTCATCGGCAATACGGCGAACAGCGGCGGTGGGATGTACAACGACACCAATAGTAGCTCCAACCTGGTGAACGCCACCTTCACCGCCAACGATGCCACTAGCGGCGGCGGCGTCGTCACGGCCGCGGGCAGCGATGCGACGCTGGCGAACAGCATCCTGTGGGATGACGGCCCTTCCGAGATCGTTGCCAGCACGGGCACCATTGTCACCATCACCTACAGCCTGGTGGGCGAGGCGTGCCCAACAGGCGTGCCCCGCGGCGCCGC
>JAMDDR010000546.1:5055-6845 GCA_023488685.1 Chloroflexota bacterium
TGGGCGCTTACGAAGCTGCGGTGGTCGATCTCGCCATCGCGAAGTCGGTGGCGCCGGCGAGCGTCGCACCCGGGCGGGTGGTCACGTTCACACTCGTGTTTTCCAACGCCGGGTCGTTGCCGGCAGCAGGCGTCGTCATCACCGACCTCATCCCATCTCAGATCAACCCGGCCACGCTGGCGGTGCTGAGCAGCGGTGTGTCCATCGCGCCTGTGAACGGTGTGACCTATGCGTGGCAGGCACAGGATATGGCTTCCGGCGCAAGAGGTGTGATCACGATCACCGGCAACGTCCGCACGGACCTGGCCACATTGCCGCAAACCATCACGAAT
The DNA here is from genome assembly GCA_023488685.1 of Chloroflexota bacterium. GTDB lineage: Bacteria > Chloroflexota > Anaerolineae > J036 > Brachytrichaceae > CAIXPS01. The sequence continues at coordinate 5,388 of JAMDDR010000546.1, forward strand.
ACGGCTGTGATCACGATGGCGTTGGCGGATGGCAATCACAGCAACAACAGTGCCTCTGCCCAGGCAACCCTGGCCAGGGCCAGCACGACGGTCGCGCTCGTATCTGCGCCCAATCCGTCCATTCTGAGCCAGGCGGCTGGCTTCACGGCCACAGTGACGGGTGGCATTCCTGGGGTCATCATCCCCACCGGCTCGGTGACTCTGACGATCGACACAACCGCCATCGTGTTGCCGCTCAACCCGAGCGGCAAGGCCAGCTACGTCACGAGCACGCTTGCCCTGGGGACGCATGCAGTCACAGCGGCGTACCGCGGCGACAATACATTCGGCCCAAGCAGTGCGACGCTGCCAGGGGGGCATGTGGTGAACGACATACCCATCACCGCGCTCACGGCCGCCAACAGCAGCCCGACCCTGGTGCATCACGCGACGGCCTTTACTGCCACCGCGAACGGCACGAACATTGTCTTTCAGTGGAACTTCGGCGATGGCACGGCGCTCCAAGTGGGCAACCCGGTCATCCATACCTACGCAACCTACGGCACCTACACGGCAGTGCTGACGGCGACGAACACGGGCAGTGTCAGCACCAAGCAGACGTCTGTGCGGATCGAGCCGTATCGTACCTTCGTGCCCATGCTGAGACGGTGATGAACGTCGTTTCTGTGCTCATGGCGCTGGATCATCGAACGCGACGGTCGTGCCGTTGAACGTGGTACCCTTATTGGATTAGGAGGGTGTTCAATGGACGCTGGCCTGTCGATCGTCGTTTCGCACCAACAAGGGCGCAAGCCCGTCACAGTCTTTCACTTGAAGGGTGAGCTCAATACCAACACGTATGAACAACTTGAGGCGCAGGCCGATCAGGCATACGCGGAAGGCATGCGCGATCTCGTGCTCGACCTGACGGAGGTTCCCTACGTCAGTAGCGCGGGATTGCGCGCGTTTCACCACATCTTCACGCGTTTGCGCACCAACGAGGCGCGAGAGAGCGACGAGGCCATGAGCAAAGGCCTGCGCGATGGCACGTTCAAATCACCTCATCTGAAGTTGCTCAATCCTTCAGAGGCCGTCTGTGAGGTGCTGAAGATCTCAGGGTTCGACATGTACCTGGATATTCACCGCGATCTGAAAGAGGCGGTGGCATCGTTCTCGTAAAGAAATACCTTAACCACCAAGGACACCAAGAACACCAAGGATAGGAAGAAAGAATGCCTTTGCGTTCTATCCGCTCTCGTGTTCTTTATTTTCTTGGTGATCTTGGTGCCCTTGGTGGTTGGTCTGTGGCTGGATGCTCAGGATAATGGTTGTAATAGATCCGGTAGTGGCTTGCCCTCAATCCAGGCGCGCACCGTGGCTGCAAAAACGTCGGGAGCGTTCAACGCCCAGTTGTGCTCCTGCGCCAGCGACCCGCTTACCCCCAGGCTGATGCTGTAGCCGCGCGCATTTGGGAGCGCG
>JAMDDR010000546.1:6855-9834 GCA_023488685.1 Chloroflexota bacterium
TATTCCCTGGTCCCGGCCAGCACCAGCGCAGGCGCCGTGGCGCGCTGCAGACCTGGGGGCAGGCGGAAGTCCTGGTTGGCGCGTATCAAATGCACCCAGGCATCCCTGGTGAGTGCCTGGAAATCCTGCTTGAAGGATGTGAAGTACTGCTCCGGTATCCCTGCCGAGTACTTCATGTTCAGCCGGATCCAGGCGTCCCAGTTTTTGAACGGCGCGATCGACGAGTAGTACGTCGCGGCGAGCAGGCTGGGGGTGAGCAGGCCCGTGCCTGGGAGTGGCCGCAGCAAGGCGCTGCTGACGATCGCCGACATGACCAGCTCTGGCGCGCTGCTCAGCAAGGCCACCAGCACCTGGGCGCCTTCGGATAACCCGATCACGTGGGCATGACCACCGTGCGCCTGTGCCCGGATCAGTTCTGCCACTTGTTCCGCTGCGCCCGCCATGGTGAACGGTTGCACGTGCCTGCTTTGCCCGTGCTCGGGCAGGTCGGGCAGCAGGCAGTGGTAATCGGGCAAATGGGAGACGACCGGCTGCCACATCCAACCAGCGCTGCCGCCGCCGTGCAGGAAGACGAGGGTCGGCGCATTGGCTGGGCCGCTGGCTTGCGCGTATAGCGTATGGATGAGTGGACGTTGATGCATGGGACGAATGCCTCCATACAACATTATAGGTTTGCCATGCGCGGTTGCCGATTACGCTTACCTGCCTAGAATAAACGCCGAGTGAGATGAACAAACATATCACGTTAACAGCCGAGCCGCTGTTCCAAGGCTCACTGTCGTCGCTCATCTATGGTGAATTCATTGAACCGCTCAACGATCTGCTCCCCGGCATGTGGGCAGAGAAGGTGCAGGACCGCTCGTTTGAGGGCGTGCTGCAGCCGGCACAAGTCTACCCACCGGGGCAGAATTGGGTCCAGCCGCATTGGAAATCGTTTACGTCGGCACTGCCCCGGTTCGACCATTGGCCCGATCAACCTGCTGAGTTGGAGATGCTGGACGTGGGCGCCACGTTCGAGCTGGACCGGGACCATCCGTGGGTGGGGCGACAGTCGGCCAGGGTGTCTGTTCGCGGCGCAGGGGCGGATGGCATCGGGTTCGTGGCCGGCATCGCGCAGGATGCCATCGCGGTGCGGCGCGGGGAGAAGCTGGATGTCGAGCTGTACCTGCGCGGCGACGGCCTGACCAACGGCACGGTGACCGTGTTGATCGGGCGCAACTACGGCGTGTTCTTTCGCGCGTATGACCGGGTGGAATTGACCGGCCTGACGTCTGAATGGCAGAAGTTTAGCGCCGTGCTGGCGCCGGCGGTGACGGATGACGGCGCGTCGCTCGCCATCGGGATTTCACAACCCGGCACATTTTGGATCGACAAGGTCTCGCTCATGCCGCAGGATCACGTGTGCGGCTGGCGGCGTGACGTGGTCGAAGCTGTGCGGGCGCTCAAACCGGGCATCATCCGTTTCGGCGGCTCCTCATTGATCTTCTACGACTGGCGCATCGGCGCCGGCCCGCGCGAGCGGCGCATCCCGTTTGAGAACCGCCCCTGGGGCAACATGGAGGAAAACGACGTCGGGCTGCACGAGTTTCTGCAGTTTTGCGAACTCGCCGGCGCGGACCCCCTCATCTGCCTGAATGCCAACTCGGCAACCTTGGAGCAGATCCTGGAGGAGATCGAGTATTGCAACGGCGCGGCCGGCTCGCGCTGGGGGCAGGTGCGCGCCGCCATGGGCCATCCCGAGCCGTTCGGCGTCAAGTACTGGCAGATCGGCAACGAGCAGGCCGGCGAAGAATACGAGCGCCGCATGGTGGATTACGCGCGCGCCATCCGTGCCAGGCACCCGCACCTGACGTTGCTGGCCTCTTATCCGTCGGACAACATTCTGCTGAACCTGTCCGATGAGATCGATTGCATCTGCCCGCATATCTACGTGCCGTATGGACCAGCGGTCGAGCAGGAGCTGTGCAGCCTGATCGACAAGATCCAGGGCCAGGCCAAAAACCGGGATCTGCTGATTGCCGTGACGGAATGGAACCACACCGGCGGGCACTGGGGCTGGGCGCGCTCGTGGCTGTTGACGTTGTTCAACGCGCTCAATGCCGCCCGCATGTTCAACTGTTACCAGCGTCATGGCGACCGGGTCCGTATTGCCAACCGATCCAATATGACCAACAGTTGCAACAGCGGCACGATCCAGACCAACGCCGCGGACATTTACTTTACGCCCACCTATTACGTGCAGAAGGCGTATGCCAATTTCGCGGGCGATCGCGCGCTCTCGGTGCAGGTGGATCGTGACGAGGTGCTGTACGTCGCCGCAACCTTGCACTCGGCCGAGGGCAAACGGGCGCTGTTCGTCGTCAACGTGACGGGCGAGGCGCAACGGCGCGTGGTCGAGCTCAACCCCCGCGGCGATCAGAAAGCGAACGGGTCCGCCATATCGGCCTGGATGCTGGACGGTCCCGCATTGGATGCGGTGAACAGCTTCTGTGATAAAACAAACGTGGCGCCACAGGAGACCACCCTGGCGTGGGATGGCGCTGCACTCGAATACGCGTTCCCACCGTACTCTGTGACCATTTTGCGCACATGAGCACATGACATGATCTTTACATCGCCGCAATGACGCAATCCCTGTGATCCATGATTTCCCTGGAGGATGAATGAAAACAATGCTGGCAGCCGTGTTACACGACTTTAACGATCTCAGGCTCGAAGAGGTGCCCGTGCCACGCGCCGAACAATATGGCGACGTGGTGGTCAATATCAAAGCGTGCGGCATTTGCGCCACCGATTACAAGGCGATCAAGGGCATTCGCCGCAACGTCAACTTCCCCTTCATCCCCGGCCACGAGCCGAGCGGGGTGGTTTACGAGGTGGGTCCCGGCGTGACCCACTTCAAGCCCGGCGACGAAGTCATCGTCATGCCTTCGGGCTACTGCGGCTACTGCAAGAATTGCCGTGTGGGCAACACGCATT
>JAMDDR010000521.1:0-9465 GCA_023488685.1 Chloroflexota bacterium
CGGCGCGATTGCGCTGGCAGGATTATAGAACAGGTGTTCTGGTTTGTCAATAGGCAGGCAAGTTAAGTTACCATGTAGAGACTACACAGTGCCGCCGGTTGAAACCGGGCGTGGGTGGTGGGTCTGCCGCCGGTTGGAACCGGCGGCTACGGGTTAATACCACTCAGATTTCACGGTTTACTGGATTCAAGGCTTCAGCCGGTTGCCCCATCCGCCCGAATCCTCGACGTTGGCGAGACTGCAGTCGTCCGGCTAAAGCCTTGAGTCCAGAATCTGAGTGGCATTAGGCTATGGATGCGAAACCCGCTGAAGTGGGTTCCATTATCAAGCTTCAGTTCCAGCGTTTTAACGTTCATTCAACTGTGTTGAGGACGCAGCGGTCACTTTGGAAGTCAACCACGAACGAATGATTGGTACCACTTGTTGCGCCTGCATCGCTTGCGTGTGGTCGAGCCCGTCAAGAACTCGAACGTCCCATCCGAGAGCTTCAAGCTCTGCTCGTCGATTGACGAGTGGTCCGGCCATGCTCACGTGCACGTTGCCCCATCCCTCGCCGTAGTCAATTTCGTCGGCCGAGCCAGCGAAGCAGAGGCGAGGACACATGATACGCGCCTGGGCTGCCCGGTCGTCAAACCCTTGCAATGCTTGATAGAGTGTCGCGAACTGCCGAGTCTGAGCCTCTGTCATAGACACCTCCACGGATGACCAGTCGAATTCATCTGACGCTTGAGAGGTCTTTTTCTGGGAGGTATTCTTTGGGGCGTTGAGACTATAAACCAAAGGGGTATTTATTGATGTTCAGGAAATCAGGAATGGTGCTTTACACTTGGCCTATTTCATGGCGACCCTCTCAATTCACTCGTGTGCAAATGGAAGAGTGCCGGCGAAGGGGGCTGCTGAGGGCCGGGAGGCTGTCGCAAGCCCAGATCGCCCGCGAGTTGGCGGTCAGCCGCCGTCTGACAAATAAGGAGACTTATGAATCCTGTGAGGCTCGATCCGCAAGGTCCTTTCAAGCGTGATCCACTTCCACCTCATCAAATGCGGGACCGTTTGACGAACACACAAGACGTCATTACATTGGAACCAACAGCGTTAAATGGCTCACCCGGATGACGCTCACCGAAAGTCGAGCGCCGGGGCTATTCACCACCCGTTGGTACAACGACCCGGTGCCAGACGGCGCCGGTCGCGAAACTGGCGCAACCACACCGGTCTGGTCGATCGCGCCAGAGTCACTCATCGTCTCGCCGGCACCCCATGAGACGATCGAAGGATCGGCCGGGCGGGAAATATGGGGCTGGGCCTGGGCGGATGGCGGCTGCTGCAACGTCTATCTCCGCACCGATGACGGGGCAATATGGCGACCCGCCGAGCTCGAACCGCCGCACGGACGCGAATGGCAGCGCTTTTCGATGCCTTGGACACCGAGGCAGCGTGGTGGAGTGGTACTGGCTTCGCTTGCCGAGGCAATGGGCGGGCAGCTTCAGCCGATATCGGGGCGGCGCAACGCGATCCATGGCATAGCGGTGAACGTCATTTGACGAAAGGACAAGGGATGACCGTGAAATCATTGAAGTGGCACCAAGTGAATGCGTGGCGTTTGTCACAACATGGCCTGTCGCCGCGTTTGAAACGCCAGGATTACGTCAAAGCCGTGACGCGCACCGGTGGTATTCAAGCCCAAGTGATGTCCGCCGCCGAGTGGGCGCTTGGGGCGCGCGTGGATGGCCTTACGCCGCAGGACGTGCAAGCCGCGCTCTGGCAGGAGCGCACGCTGGTGAAGACCTGGGCGATGCGTGCCACCTTACACCTGATCACTGCCAGCGAATTACCTTTGTACGCGGCAGCGCGCAGCACGTACGAGGCGCGCAATTGGTTAAAGTATTTCACTTATTACGGCATCACGCCGGCGCAGTACGAGGCCTTCCTCGCCGCGGTTCCCCAGATCCTGGGCAGTGAACCGATGACGCGCGAACAACTCGCAGCCGCGGTGGCCAAGCATATCGGTGCTCCCGAATTGGGCAGACTATTGCTGTCCTCAAGCTGGGGGTCGCTGTGGAAACCATCGGCATGGCGAGGCGACCTGTGTTTCGGGCCCAACCAAGGCCGGAACGTCACCTTCGTGCGTCCCAGCCAGTGGATTGGCCAGTGGCAGCCGGTCGAGCCATACCCGGCGCTGCAAGAGATGGCCCGCCGTTATCTACGGGCTTACGGCCCGGCGACGCCGGGAGACTTTGCCCGTTGGTGGGACGGGGGGGCTGGGATCGGCCCGGCCCGAAAGCTCTTTCAGTCGATAGAGGACGAGCTCGAAGCCGTCGAGGTAGAGGGTTGGCGCGCGGTAGCCCTGCGGACAACGCTGGAGCCCATGCAAAGGCTCGCAACAACGGCAGCAGTACGATTGCTGCCGTTGTTCGATGCATACGTGCTGGGGCTGGGGCGCGCTCTCGAGCCATTACTGCCCAAGGCATACGTGAGCCAGGTCTTTCGCCCGCAGGGGTGGATCTCTGCTGTCGTACTGGTCGACGGGTATATGAAAGGGGTGTGGGAATATCAAAGCCGGCGCGCGCAAACCATCGTCAAGGTTCAGATGTTCTCCACACCCACGGCAGCGGTCCGGAGAGGTATTGAAGCCGAGGCGGAGCGGTTGAGTGCCTTCCTGAACACCAAGGTCGTGCTGGAGAAAGAGGATCATTGATCTACGGCAAGTTCTAGAAAAGGCCTGGAAGGATCACCATTTCACTCTTGTGCACCTTCCTCAATGTACTGGCGCAATATCTCACGGTAGGCCAGATTCGAGCGCCGATCGGGGATATGGTGCCACATGACCATCGCAAACCAAGCCAGGGTGATCCTGGATAGGCGGTCCAGATCGGGGCAAATACTGAGGCCCTTCGTGTGACGGATGGCGGCCATCTTGCGCACCAGGTCACGGAAACCAACACGCGCCGGATCGGTGGAGTTGAGCACTTGCAGCCGCGCCGCGTCGAAGGCCCAGGGCTGCCGGCACGGGGCAAAGTCGATCAGCAAAACACTGCCTATGGGTGGTCCAGTGCGAGTGACGGCGTTGCACATGTGCAGGTCCCCGTGACACGTCACGAATTCGCAATTGGCCTCGATCCAACCGAAGTGCTCATCCAGCCGATCCACGAGGGCCTGGGCTGGGCCGGGCGGCTGATGCGGCAGGGCATCGTGCAACCAGCGCCCCACAACGTCACGAGTGCGGGTGTCCAGTTGGGCCTGGTCAGATGGCGGTCGTATGCCAAGCGCGATGCGCTGGAACTCGACCCCGGACTCAAGCAGCATCTCGAATTCCCGCCCGCCCCACTGAGGCCCCAATACGCCACCCTCGGCGACCTCGACTACTTTCCAGGACAGATCAAGATGGTCCAGGTGGCGCCCGCTGAGGAACAGCGTGGGGACAAGGTGAGGGGCGCAGCGCGAAATCTCCTCCGTCCAAAACATCTCGTTTTGAGAGACTCCGACTTTGAGCAGCACGCGGGTCTGAGTGGCGCGGTGGACGGCTTGAAAGTGTAAAGCCCCGCTCGCACTCCATTCCTGCGAGACTGGCGCCATCCCTTCCAGTTCATCGGCAATGGAAGGGGTGCGCTTCGCGGCGGCAAAGACTTCTTCCAGTGAGAGTGTTTCTATCATGGGACTTCCTCGAGCGACGCGCGAAAGGCAGGATACACCGGCAGAGGTTGGACCTCAGGCCAGCGCCGGGCCAGTGATGCCAGGGCCTGTTCGCAGGCGGTTTGCAAGGCGGGCAGCCGCTCGTAGGTGCCGGCCGCTTCAATAAACGTCGCCAGCCGGGTCAGGATGCGCGACCGCACCCCGGCGATGCCCCATCTGTTATCCTCCTTCAACGTCCGTTGCAGCCAGAGAAGACATTCACAGGTCCAGAACGCGAGCACGTCAACCGCCGCTGCGTAGAACAGCCTGTCATCCAGCGCCGCGGGGCAGGCCGCCGCCAACTCGCCACGATACGCCTGTTCGGCCTGCGCTACCACGTCCGGCGGGACGCGATTGGCACACCAGCAGCTCGGGAAGGGCACGCGGCAGTATAAGCCGTCGTGCAGGGCATGCCCAAAGCGCGAAGCTTCGAAATCGATCAGCCGCAGCGTGTCGCCATCGTAGAACACGTTGTCCGGGCAGGGGTCTGTGTGAATGAAGGTGCGGAATGGACCGGGGCCATAGACGGTGTCGCACATGGCACGCATCTCGCGGCGCGCCGCCTCCGTGAGTTCCACGCCCACTTCGGCGAGCAAACCATGGATCTGATCGATCGCCGTGTCGATGTGTTGATCCCGCCGTACGTTGCCTGGCGAGGGCGCTGCCGGGTTGATGGCACGCAGGATCGCATCGAACTCTTCCTCGTGCCCCAGCGCGCTGGCGTGCATCCGCCCCAAGCGCCGGACAAACGCCAGCAATGCGCGCGTGGCCGTAGCCTGGTCCCCTTCGAGCAGCGGCTGCACCAGGCTACGGTGCTCGCCCAGGTCCTCCAGCACGATAAATCCGGCCCGTACGTCACCGCCGAAGAAGCGCGGTCCGTGCAACTCCTTGCACACCTGGCTCAAGAAATGCGCGCCGGCCCAGTCGCCAAAGAAGCGCAGTGTGTCTTCAGCGTCCGGGTTGTCGGGGTCGTAGCCGGTGGGCGCCACCTGCTTGACGATCACCGTGCCCGGGATTTGGGCGCCGGCAGCGTCGAGCATGCACCGCCAGATGCGATTGCGACGGTCGGGCCTGGTCAGCAGCTCGGCGTTGGCAATGCGGACCGCGGACTCGTGGTAGTTCCGCAGGATGCGCTCCGCGGGGGGCTTCAGCGGGTCAAACACGATGGGGGCAGGCTCGGATGGGTTCATATTTCACCACGCTTTCACCCTTTCAGGGAAAAACACAATGCTTACTGTTCATCTTTCGCTTGAATCCATGACGTTAAGCCGAATTGTCGACGAGACGCCGGTGGAGATTATAGTGACCCCTCGCGGGCCACTGAGCAGGGACGCGTTTCGCCTGAGCGGTTTCGCCGTCGCCGCGCCGACGCTGCCGTGATGGGCTCTTGACGGGCTCGCGATCCGATCCGTCAGACCGCCTGTCGATGGTCCGCTGGCGTGCGGTCCGCAGGCGCGCGCTGAGGGAATGCGACAAGCTTAACGCAACCGGCGGCGCACGATCAAGCGGCTTCTTCTTCCCAAATTGACACGGCAGTAACGCTCAGGCGCGTCGCCTGACAGGCATCATGAACGTCATACCGTCGTCGTCAGAGGCGTAAGACAGCGCATAAGCATCGATGTGCAAGCCTACCCGTGCATTGAAAATCCAACCGAGCTTCTGTATCAAGGCGTAGGGATCAGCCTGCCAGAATCCGCCGTATTGCGCCCCGAAGTGCTCCAGCTCAAACACGAGCCATTCGGACTCTCGGATGTGGATCGAGAACAGGTTACCGTGGCGGGCGTCTGCGAAGGAGCCTTCTGCGAAGGGGGCTGCGGACGCCTTGACGGCAAGGGTATAGCGGTAACGGCCTTTCGGGCATTCCTTGTCGAGCGAGGCAACGCCGTAGATCGTCTTATCATCGCCGCCCATGTCCCTGAGCACCGCCCACCTGCCGTCGCTTCTCACCTCTCTGTACAGCTCGCCACCCGACTCCACGATCTTCGTGAAACCGATCAGATCGAAGGCAGGCAGCCTCTGGTATCTCACGCTGTAGCCAGTCAATGCCTGGCTGTCTTGCACATACGGGGTGTCCATTTTCGATGACCTCCATCATGCCGGCTGAGCACAAAGTAAAAGCTTGACAGAACACATGTTCTGTTTGCCGCATTGTATACCCAACAGCTTTGACTACTTGCGGCGCTCATCCGCCGTTTTCTGCAGACGCGCAACGCGGAGCGGGTGCTGTTCATCGTGGATCGTATCGAGCTGGCCAAGAGTCACGCACCCAGGCGGGGTATGCTACACTTGGTTGGCCAAAGCACACCTCAGCGACTGACCCTCACCCACATTCAACTCTAGCGAGTCTGGTCTGTTCACAGCAGAGGCATTGAGAAGCCTCGCCGGGAGCGAAAGGAGATCTGAGCATGGTTCGGGCCATCCTGTATGTCGAAGTCGCCGAGGGCTCCACCTCGGCGGCGGATCAGTTGGCGCACGTATCGCTGGCGAATTGCTTGCAGCTAGTGTCCTCCCTATCACCCAACGAGGTGATCGTTCGCGTTGAATGTAACGACCTGAAGTCGCTGAATGAGGCGATCACTCATTCCTTTGCGGAGATACCGGGAGTGACGCGGATAACAACCTGTGTCGTCATCAACAGCTAGAAGCGCGCGGTCGCACGTTGAAACAGGCTTCGCAGCCCTGCCTGCTGGGAGGGTTCAAATCCTGACCACGCACCGCAAACGACATGGAGTGGTTTTTGTGATCGCTTGAATCCCCAGCCAGCGTAGCTCCCTGGCATACTGGGTTTGTTTCGTTGCGCTGATCCCGTCAATGAAGATGTCGCTGGTGTAGTCTTGCGAGGGATGCCTCCATCGAATCGCCTGGGCGATGCTGGAAATCGTGGCGGCATCGAAGTCGGGTTATTGCGGCGGGATGGACTGAGCCAACCTGCTCGACACTTTTTATATGACGCAACGCCGCCAGCAGTGGGCGCTATCCACCTTCGTTATAACTGATTCAGCAAGCGATCGTACTCTTCATGCGATCCGATCCAAAACCAGATCACCGTATCGCCTTCGAGTACGCCAAGCGCACGCCAGTGGAGTCCGATTCTCACGGAGTAGATGGGTTGCCGGCGTGATACTCCGCCAAGGCTTCCTCGCCAGGTTTAGCAAGCTGGTCTTGCGACTCGGCGAATTGACGATCCCAGCGCTCGTTATCCGCGCGAATATCGTCCTCGCTGCCGTCACGCAAAGCTTGTATGAGATCAAGCAACTCCGCTACCTCAGCATCGCTCATGTGCAGAATGCGCTCGATCAGTTGCTCGCGCTCGGTGGGTTGACTGGTGCTCATGGTTGAAGTGTAGTACAGGGGTGCCCACTAACGCCTCGACGGCTCGATGAGTACGAGCCACGGATGCGTTTGAGCAGGATACTGGGTGCAGGAATCGCGAGGGCGCGTGCGGGATGTACCCCTCGGGATGTGAGCCGATATCGGTAGAGATCCCTCGCTCCGCGTCGGGATGACCAGAAAATTCGTTCTGCGAGATCCTTTGGTGTGAATGATGTCCATCCAGCGTCGTATCGCTGGTTTGCTGCTGTTGGCAGGCTGTGGCGAAGATTGGCGGCCTTGCCCCCATCTACCCCAGCATGAAGGCAAGGCCCATGAAAAATATGACCCCCGTTCAGACGACGATCGGCTCATGGAAGGGAAGTTGTGACTTCCCTATACGTATATGACGTGTGTGCAAGCCAATTCCCCGCGAAGGGATGCTGAATTGCGCAAACATCATTGACGACGTGCAGGTGAGGTTGAGTTAAGAGCGCTGTGGCGTTGAAAGGCTGACGGCGATGGGGCGGCGGATGCGTTTGTTGCGCCGCTCAAGCACCTGATCCACGGGCAGGGTCCACGTGCAATGGCCCTGCTCGTCCAATTGCACGGCGTGGACATATTCGCCAAAGTGCACCTGTAAGGTCACGCCGGCCGGCAAGCCGGGGTCACTCACCACCCGCAGGGTGAATGCGATACGGTCCGTATCGGCAACGGGACGCGATACGAGCAGTTCGTACCAGAGTTCGAGGCCATCCGTGATGAGCACGTCTGCAGCCAGGAGTCGCGATGGGAGTCGTTCCGCCCCGTCGCGCCACACATGCGGCGCGAGGGATGGCTCGCCCAGGAGGAAGACCTCCAGCGCCTGCTCGACCTCAGGCAGCCTTTGATAGACTCGCATCTCCCATCCAGTTGAACAACCTCTCCCGGATACGCGCACGCCGATTGGACACCGCTTTCTCGGTCAGGTGCAAGGCGCGAGAGGTTTCGCGCAACGAGGCGCCGCGCACCCACAACGCCAACACGGCGCGGTTGCGCGCATCCAGGCAGGCAATGCCCTGCGCCAGGTCAATCGACTCATCCCATGCCAGGCTGTTGCAACCCACACTTACGTCGGGGATGCGATCGTCGTCGATCTCATCCGTGGACAGGACCACGATGCCGCGGCCATCCGAACTGCACAATCGCTCCGCGCACTGCCGCACATGCCGATCCAGCCAACGGTCCAACGGCAGGTCAAACGGATAGCGCCTTAAGCGCTGGTCACTCAGCATGAATGCCTCGCTGGCAACTTCGCAGGCGTCCACGTTGTAACCGAGCGCACGCAGGTGGAACGCGTGATTGCGCGCGAACGATAGCAATCGATCATAGAGCGCCTGATACATCTCGGGCGATTGCATGCGCTTCCAGCGGTCACGTTCCTGCTGATAACAGGCACCAAGCGCCTGAATATATCTGAACAGCCAGGCCGTCTCGTCGGCAACACATTGTTTGTGCATCTGGCGGGCCAGGCGCCCGCTCAGGATATTGCGCAACAGGATGCAACGCACCACCTGCGCATGATGACGTGTATGCCCGCGGCCCAGTGCCAGTTGAATGAAGTCAATTCCGCTCTGGGCGATCAAGCGATCGCGCGAATAGCGATCGCGCGTATAACGATGGCCATCGTCTGCTTCCATATGTCACCCTCATCGTGACGTGCCATACGACATAGAGGTCCATGCGAAGTGATCTGGGCAAACGGCGGCTTATGGGCACCACCTTCGCACGGTTTTGTTGCGCCTTAACAAGTGTGAAGAAGTTATTTTAGCCCAGACGACGCGCTGTTGCGCCGGAGCGCATCAACCCATACCGGTGACGCGCCAGCCGGCCCACCACAGTGCCTGGGCGGCGTCGCCGGAAGCAAGCATGGCGGCGCGCTGTGCCTGCGCCAGGGCCAGGCCGCCATCACGGCAGGTGGCGTAATGGTGCACAAAGGCCGCCATGAATGCGGGCACGCGCGCATCGTCCACGGACCACAGCGACGTGAGCACGTTCGCTACGCCGGCCGCGAGCAGCGCCGTCTCAATGCCGGCGCGTTCCTCACCGCCGAACGTCGTCGCCGCTGCGCTTTCACAGGCCGACACGACGACGAGATGCGCGTCCAGGGACCACGCCAGCAGCTCCTGCACCGTCAGGTCCGCGTCGCACAGGGCGATGCTGCTCAGGCGCGGTTGCTCCGGCTCGACACAAGCGTGCGTGGCGAAATGAATCAGATCGTAACGGTTGAGTTCGCCGGCGGCGCTCATCGCCCGCAGCCCCGCCAGGCTGGCTCGCTCGCCAGCCAGCCGTTGTGCCTGCGGCCAGGCCGCGCAACACAGTTCCAATCTCTACCTGGGCAAGGTGCACAGCCTGATCCGCAACCGTGGCGCGGCCAATCAAGCGTTGGGCGAAGCGCTCCAGCAGTTCGAGCGTATGGGGCAGTGGCAACTGGCTGCCTACGCCGCG
>JAMDDR010000521.1:9475-9823 GCA_023488685.1 Chloroflexota bacterium
TGAACAGCGCCTCACCCGTCCGCACTGCTGCGCGCGGCGCCGCACACCATTCAGCGGCCAACGACAACGACGGCGCGCAACGCAATACGGCACGCGCCGCCAGGGGACCGCCATCACGCAGGGGCAACGCCGCGGCGCCGAGGCGGGTGAACGGCTCGCCATCGACCAGGATCAATGTGTGGGTTTGGGCCTCAGCCGGGGCGTCCCCCAGCCATTCGTCGACGCGCAACCAGCGCGCCACATTCCGCAGCGCGGCCGGCGCGTGCGCGCCATACAAACGCTGCCGGTAGTCCATCCTCGGCTCGGTGACGTAGCGCAATTGCGCCTCGATGGCGTATGGCACGTCAC
>JAMDDR010000265.1 GCA_023488685.1 Chloroflexota bacterium
GGCGATGGCGTCCTTCATCGCCTGGGTGCGAGTCGCGTCGATCGCGTCCTGAACCGTATCAAGGTCAACACCCTGCGCCTCGGCGATCTCTGCGAGCGTCTTGCCGCTGTAGAGCTGCTCGAACAGTTCGGTCGTCGTCAGATCGAGCGCCTCGGCGGCAGCATCGAATCGCGTCGTCCAGTTAGCACCCCGCAGGTCCAGACTTCGCCCACCGCCCCTTCCCTCGGGCGGCGCAGTCGGCGCTGCCGGCGTCGGGGTTTGGGCAAAGGCCGTGCCTGCTGCGAACACCCCGCCCAGGGTGACGAGCGCTGCCGTGCCCACCGCTGCTACCGTTTTCTTCACTCTTGGATTCATTCTGTAACCTCCATTTCTTTCGTTTTTGGTCCAGGCTCGCTTGCCTGTTGCATTCACTCTAGCAAGACACTATGCAGTTCTGATGAAGGAAAGATAGGCTTTTTGTTTGCTCGATCATGGGTTATCATCCCGGCCACAGGAGCAACGACACATGTTTCCAGCATTTACCCTGCTACGCCATATGTTGCGCGGCATCATCGCCAACAAGGATGAACAGGGCCACGTCGTCAAGGGCTTGTTCGACGAACTGGACCGCCTGCCCGACAGCTACGATGCACTGAACGCGTTTGCGCACAAGCTCGCCAGCCTGCCGTTGCGTGACCAATGGCCGTATAGCGAGCCGAGCGAGTTGGACGAGATTTGGGCTGAGTGCGACCCATCCCGCCCCGGCGGGGTTATTGGCGTGGTCGATCTCAACGACAGCGCCAAACGCGTCACGGCTGCGTTCCTGGGGTCCGTGTGCGGGTGTGTCCTGGGCAAACCGCTGGAATTCAACCCAACGCTCGAGGACATCCGCGCCGCCGCCAGTGCGTGTGGTGAGTGGCCGCTGAACAACTACGTCTCCGAGCGGCTGCTCGACGCCATCGGCAAACGCCACCCATCGTGGATCGAAACCGAGCGCTCGCACATCCGTTACGTCGCGCCGGACGACGACATCAACTACACCATCATGGGCATGCTGGTGCTGGAAGAGCATGGCGTTGGCTTCACCAAGCAACAATTGAAGGACGAGTGGCTGCACCGGCTCACCATCACCAACACGTGGGGACCGGAGCGCACCATGCTGATCAAGGCCGGCGCCGACGCGTTGATGTACGGCCAGAGCACGCCCGATCTGCAATCGTGGGTGGAAGTGTGGAACCCCGGCGACGAACAGTGCGGCGCGACGATCCGCGCCGATGCCTATGGCTATGCCTGCCCCGGACGCCCCGCGCTGGCAGCCGAGCTGGCATGGCGCGATGCGAGCTGGACACACCGCCGCACCGGCATTTATGGCACGATGTATGTGGCCGCCGTCATTGCGCTGGCACAGGTCACGCAGGACCGGCTCAGCATCTTCGACACGGCACTCAAGTTCGTGCCGCAGCGCAGCCGCTTTTACCGCGTCGTGACCGACTGTTTGAACGACGTCGCGCAGGCAAGTGATTGGCTGGACGGCTATCAGCGCATCCACGATAAATATCAGGAGTACAGCCACTGCCGCGTGTACCAGGAGATCGGCACGCTCATCAACACGCTGCGTTTCGCGGAAAACGTGGGGGATGGCATCTGCAAACAGGTGAGCCAGGGTAACGATACCGACAGCTTTGGCGCAACCGCGGGATCAATCCTGGGCGCATACTTCGGGCCAGGACACCTGGAACCCCGCTGGCTGCGGCCTTTTAACGACGAGATTCACACCTTCCTCGGCTCGTTCTACGAACACTCGTTATCCGCGCTGGCGCAGCGCATGAGCCGGCTGCCCGCACTGGTCACAGCACAATTGCCGGACCATTCATCCGCGCACCCGCGCACATAAACACCCATGACAGAACAACCAAACCCTACGACGAAATCGCTCACCGACGTGAGGCGCAAAGATCGCCAGGTCAGCGGCGAGAAATGGATCAGCGCAATGCTGCGCGAGTGCGCCACGGCAACGCTCGCCACGGTGGCTGGTGAGCAACCGTTCAGCCACGTAAACCTGTTCGCGTTCGACGAGGAAGCCCACGCAATCTACGTACACACGGCGCGCACGGGCCGTACGCGCAGCAACATCGAAGCGGACGGGCGCGTGTGCTTCAGCGTTCACGAGATGGGCCGCCTGTTGCCCGCCGATACCGCGCTGGAGATGAGTGTAGAGTACGCCAGTGTGATCGTGTATGGACGCGCCTACGTGGTCACTGACCCGGTCGAGGCGCGCCACGGGCTACAGTTGCTGCTCGACAAGTACTTTGTGCATCTGCGATCAGGCCAGCATTACCGCCCCATTACCGACGAAGAATTAGCCCGCACGGCGGTGTATCGCATTGACATCGAGCAGTGGAGTGGCAAGCGCAAACAAGTGGCAGCAGACTTCCCAGGGGCCTTCACGTACGCGCGCCCTGGCACATGGCGGGATGAGCCTGGGGCATAAGCGTTCTTCACAGACCCTTGCAAAGGTTACCCGCTCGTACCACGATTCGCTCAGATACCCTTTGCAAGGGTTAGCGGATGCGCACTTCGGCAATGGCAACGGCCAGCTTGCGCTGGTCTGTGGACGCGCCCGCATCGGCTGGTGACCGGCGCTGCGATGGGCGAATGACCAGCCGCGTGGGTTGGTCCGGGTGCGCACACTCCGCCGGCAGTGCCACGCTGACATCCGTCCATTGTTGATACACGTTCACCACAAACAGCAACCGGTCATCGCATCGTAACGCCATGGTTTGATCTGGCACGAGCGACATGGCGCGCAAGGTCAGCGTAGCGTCGCGCGGCGGCAACAGCACGCGCAACACCGCCGTGTCTTCAACGCCGATCCACCGCGCTTGCACGCCGCCAATATCCTCACGGCGATACCAGCCAGTCAGCAGATATTTGTCATCTTGCGATGTGCCGATCCGGATGGTGCCGTCATCGGGCAGTGTGAAGTCCTGTGCGGTAAGCGATGACACCAACCCGTAGATATTGGCTGTCACCACCGCATGCTTGGCATGCACTTGTGGATCGCGTGTGAACTGAACCGTCTCGATCTGAACGTGTTGCTCGCCGGGCTGGATTGCTTCGGGATCGGCGATCACGATGTAATGGCTGCGGTCGTTCGCCAGGTCACTGGTCAGCGCGCCCGGGTCATAGGCATCCGCAAAACGCACCTGCCAGTCCGGCAAGTGATATGCCAGTGCGTTGTACGACTGCCGCGCAACAATCAGCGTCTGCTCGCGCGGCAGCCGGCGCGCCAGATAAGCGGCGAGCTGATCCGGTGGCGCGGGCACGCTGTGTAACGTCTGCACGAGCGGCAACGCGGCCAGGCCGGCGACACCACCAAAGAGCAGCGCGAGCGCTGTTGGCAGCGCACGCGCACGAGGCCACCGGCGCGTGAACGCCGCGCCGAGACGATGCAACCCAATGGCGACCAGCAGCGCCGCTGGGAACAGCAGCGCCAGCAGATAGCGCGTCAACTCGGGGTTCAGGAACAACACCTGCACCAGGGCTTGGGGCAACAGCCACGCGAAGACCTGACAGGTCTCCAGGGACCTGCCAGGTCTGGACAGAATGCCATACACCACCAGCACGAGCGCACCCAGGCCCAACAGTGCCAGCACCCAGTCTGGCTGCGGCCCAAACACGGCGCGGCTGCTCCAATCCCACACCACCTGCCAGCGCGCGGCGATCGACTGCGGCGTCAACGCCATGGCGAACAGCGATTCCTGGTCGGTGACGAAGCCTGCTGCGCCACTCAGATACCCGCGCAGCGCGCCAACATTCCAGTTCAACGCCGCCAATGTGGGTAATAACCATGTGAGCGCTCCCAGGGTGGCTGCCAGCGCCCCGGCCAGCCACGCCCGCCCTGGCGCGCGCAGCCACCCGGCCAGCAGCAGCCACCCAGCGATCAGACCAAGGATGGCTTGCGGGCGAAAGCCGGCCGCCACGCCGATCCAGGCGCCGGCCAGCCACAACGGCGCATGGCGCCGCGCGACAAGTGCCAACAAGAGAGCACCACAGGCCTGCGCGCACAATCCAGTCGCATCGGATAGCGCCTTCTCCGCATTCAGCCACATGAGCGGAGTCATGATGATGAGCACCAGGCCAGTCAGAGCAATGCGGCGGTCGAACAGCACGCTCGCGGCGAGGAAGAATAACCCGCACGCCAGTGCTGTGCTGGCGGCACTCAGCGTCGTGAGCGCGAGTCGTGCATCGCCAGCCAGTGCCAATGCGACCCGGCCCAACCACACGTACAGCACATAGCCGGGCGGATGAGGCTGAAAGCGGGCAGGGTTGAACGCTTCCAGCGCGCGCACGATGTTATACGAGTCGAAGTTGTCCAGGGATGCGCTACGAAATGGCAGATACAGCAGCAGTGCAACCAGAATGACGCTGCCGGCGGCTGCCAAAAGGTGCGACGTTGAACGTGATAAGCGCATGCCGGACCAGCATAGCACAGGCGCCGCCGTCCATATATCCCAATGCGGCTTTCGAGAGGGCTGCGAGGGCTGCGGGAGACCCAGCCCAGCTATACTCACCCCATGACGCGGCACTACGCTTTGCTTATCGTGTTGGGCCTGGCCCACGGCATCTCCGACGGCCCGGCGGGTCTGTTGCTCGGCAGCTTGAACCACGCGCTGGCGTTCGGCGGAGAGCACCTGGTCCTACTGCTCGCCGGTGTCGCGCTGCTGCAATCAGCCACATCGGCGGTGCTCGTGCTGATGGCGCGAGCGCTGCCGCGCCAGCCAGCGACTGCAGCGGGCATGGCACTTGGGCTGGCCATCGCCGCCGGGGGATTGCCGCTGATGAGCGGTCTGTCAGATTGGATCAGCACACCAGCAGTGCTGCTGGCGGCTGTCCTGCTGGCAGCAGCACTACTTTGGTGGACAGCACAGGGACGGTGCTACGTGATGAGGATTGATACACTGGGGGATAATTAATACGCACATCAGTAGCGAGGGAGTTGTTAGATGAACCAGATCCTGACCATTGACGAGATTGAATCTCGCTTTCCCGAGGAGTGGATTCTTATCCAGGACCCTGAAACCACAACAGATTTACGTATCAAGGCGGGAAAGGTTCTATGGCACAGTAAAAGCAAAGATGATGTTTATCACAAAGCACAGAGTTTCCCCAGCGCCATCTATACTGCGGTGATTTACACCGGCAAGATTCCCGAAGGCAATATCTTCGTCCTATGACATCCACCGATTTCGCTGCGGGGTTTATCACCCTGGAGTAATCACATCACAATGCCGTTCATCTCATCCAATAGCGCTTACATCTCCATCGACGTTGAAACAGCCGGGCCCAACTCGAGCGACTACTCGCTGTTATCCATCGGCGCGTGCCTGGTCGACAACCCGCAGCGCACGTTTTACGTGGAGTTGCAGCCACTCAGCGACAAGGCAGTGCCTGCTGCGCTGGCCGTGTGCAAACTCTCCATGGCCGACCTGGCGAAGAATGGCGTACCGCCGGCACAGGCCATGGCGCGCTTTGAACAGTGGGTGTGGGCGGAAGTGCCGCGCAACCTCAAACCCGTGTTCGTCGCTTTTAATGCCGTGTTCGACTGGATGTTCGTCAACGATTACTTTCATCGCTTTCTCGGCCACAATCCGTTCGGCCACTCCGCGCTCGACATGAAAGCCTTTTTCATGGGCATGACGGGTGCACCCTGGAACAGAACGGGGTTGCGCCATATCACAGCCTACTATCAGAGTGACCGCGCACTCACCCACAACGCACTGCAGGATGCCCTCGACCAGGCGGAACTTTTTCGCCGGATGTTGAAGCAGTGGGGCGTCACACACAACTCGCCAGCAGACACCCTCAACCCGTAAACGTTCGACCACAGAGCCTTCAATGCCTGCGCAAACAGCCAGGTAGCGCTTGCGATACCCGTTGCGGGTGTTCGAGCGCTGGTTCAAATCGCCATCGCTGGAGCGCAGAGAACCTTTTTTATGGCAATTTCAGGTATACTCCTGCCAGGGAGGGTCATTCGATGAGCGACAACCAGCAATCAAATGCATCCGTCGAACTGAGCCGTATCATCGAGTCCGCACGTCGCCTTGGCGTGGAGATGGACGAAGCCGATGCCCTGCAGTGGCTGACGGCGATGGTTGCGTCACAAAATAGCGACGACGTGGTGGTGGATTCAGCGACCGGCGTCTATGGGCACAAAGTCAGCATGCTCGATTTCAGCTCCGGCGAATTGGAATACTACCGCGCAATTGGCCGGCTGGTCGAATTCAAAGATGAACCCGGCGTCGTCGAGACGGCATTGGCACTCTCCGGGTCGGCCGCACAGTCAAAGATCCAGACACACCCCGGCGACTGTGACTACTTTGAGCGCGTGAACATCAAAGCACCCACAAGAGAAGATTCTTGCCGCATTTTATCCAGGATCATGCGCGACAAGGCCATGAGCACGCTCAAGGGACCCACCTACCAACTGATCGAAGTCAAATTCGGCTCCTACCCGGTAGAGGTGGTGCGCGGCACCCGCACGATGAAAGCAGGAACGCCGATTGCCTGGCGCTCCGATGAAATTCGCGCCGGGAAGATCGAAGGCTTTAGACCCGACGGCACACCTGTCACCGTGCTATGGGACGATGTGGCCGCGCAACCGGGTTGGTGTAAGTTGGACTGGGTGATTGCCGACCGCGAGCGCGGGCAACTGGCCAATGCCAGTAATATGCTCGACGTCACGTGGGAAGCCCCCGGCGGCAAGATCACCCCATTGGACGGCTATCTCGATCCCTACTTTCAGGAGGTATACCTGGAAGCAGAATCAGTGCCTATTTTCTCCAAGCTCTCGCAGCATGTCGACGCGAATGCGCTCGACCACTACGTCTCACAACTGGAGAAAGAAGTCCGAAAATACCTGACCAAGGATCTGAATTACGGCAAAGCAGCCAAACGCATGTACAACGTGTTCCGGCTTACCGGCCGCTATGCCGAAGCTGCTTTCCTGCGCGAATTGTTCGACGAACCTACCACTGCGCTGTACCAGGTATGGTCGCTCATCCGGACGCTCGACGACGCAGTCCAGACCGCCGGCGATATCCCGGTCGATCAACTGTTGGCACAGGCTGACAAACTCATCCTGGCGGTTGTGCACGCGCTGGAAGGTGTCCAGGAGGGCGAGATTGTGCGCCGCCTTTTGCGCCTGCGCGACAGCCTTTCACGGCAGGATAACGCCGAAAGGTTGAGTGCCGAGGCGGAAGCCGCACGGGCAGAGGTCATCAACATCGTCAACAACTTCTTCTATGAACGGTTGATCGCGCTCCCCACCATCAGAGACTACATCGAGAGCATGAATGCGGAGCGATAGCGAGCGCGCTCGCGAGCACCGGTGGCCCCTGGACGGCTGTGCGGTCAGCCCTTGCTCCCGCCTGCCGCAGTAAGTCATCAGTGCTGTCAACAATTTATCACGTAGGTGTCGTTCCAATATCAGGTGTGCGCGACCAATTTCATGTTTACTGTTGGTCGTGTTCGTGTGGTGTGATGGCGGGATCACTCACACGTGTTGGCATGTGACCACTCCCGCCGCACAGGGCCATTGCCGCTGGCTCGACAAGAACTCTGCGAGCAAGGCAATGACGGCGCGCCGGACTGCCACTCGGCGGTAACGCTGCCAGTAACGATCTGGTAACGGTGGGCTCATAGACTGTGGTGGCGATACGGCGCAGATTTAGCAGTGTAACGTTTGTCGGCAACGACGCGGTGTAGGGGTATTGGCCGCGCCGTATCACATTATCAGGAGGGTTGACACATGAAGGATGCACGGACGAATCCAGCTTGATCGGGGCCGCGCCGCACATAGGGCGCCACACACAGCCATTTGGCGGACACCTGTCAAACGTAATCAAACGCAATCATTATTAAAAGTGTTTGATTCTGAGCGATTCAGATTCAGTCAGGAGGAAAGACGTGGCACAGCAAACTTCTCTCGCAGGGCCGGACCGTTACGCGAAAGCAAGCTATAACCGCAAGGGCGTTTGGCGGTCGGCCATCATTGCCATCGTGGCATTGCTCGTGTTCGTGGCAATCGTCGTCGCGATTGATGCGGTGGTCAAACCTCAATTGAGCGGACTGGGGTTGCTGATCGTCGGCATCATCCTGGCCATCGTGCCGGCAGGACTTTGGCTCACCTTTTTCTATCAGCAGGATCGCGTTGAACCGGAGCCAGTCGGGCAGGTGGCGCGCATGGCCGTGATCGGCCTGGCGCTGGCGGGTGCCCTCGGCATCCCCGCGACGAGCTCGCTCTTCCGCACCCAGGAGTGGTTGTACCGTGACACTGGCTCCATGATCCTCGGGTCGCTCCTCATCGGCACCGTCGAGACGTTCATCATTTACGCCGTGGTGCGCTACTTCATCTTTGACTCTGCAGAATTTGATGAGCGCACCGACGGGGTGGTGTATGGCACGGCGGCCGGGCTGGGCTACGCCACAGCGCTCAATTTGAACTTCATCCTAGGCAATGGTGGCGGCGCGCTGGGCGGCACGGAAATCTACGTTGCCGAAGTGGCGCTGGCGTACGCGGCCTTTGGCGGGCTGATTGGCTACTTCCTCGGGCACGCCAAGATGCAGCGCGATCCCATCTGGTGGCTGCCGCTCGGTTTTGTGTTGACGGTCGTATTGAACGGCCTGTTCCTCATCCTGCGCGGCCAGCTTGAGACGGGCTCCATCAGCGCCGCCAGCGCGGCCACGCCTCTACCTTCACTCACCGGCCTGATCCTGGCGGGCGTGTTGGCAGTCATCGTGACAGCCGTAGTGGCTTTCCTGATCAACCGGGACGTGGCAGCAAGCACGAGTAGCACGGCGACGGCTGCAGCGGATGCCAGCGTGGGCGACCGGCAAGCGAACCTGGCCGTCATCGGCGTGTTCGTCGTGCTGCTGGTCATCGGCATGCTGGGTTGGAACGGGGCCGTCAACGGCACGACAGCATTCGATAAGAACGGCATCCGTGGCGCCTACCCGGCTTACTTCGGCAACGTGAACACCGACAAGGATGTGCTGCGCGTGGCCGATAAGATCGGCAGCGGCGCCGAGTTCGCCGTCACGATCAAGGACCTGAAGGGTAGCAAGGACGCGAAGGCGGTTTCCTCTCTGTTGGCGGCCGAGCGTGGCAGCGGCAACCTGATCTATAAGCTGATCGACAGCCAGCCGGCCACAGTGAACGGCAAAGAGGCACAGATGCAGCAGTTTGCATACGTCGACTCGGGCGGCTTCACCGGCGCCGTGCCACGTGTGATCCAGGGCACCGACTACATCTTCGTGCAAGGCGAACGCGCCGTCGTCGTGACAATGCTGGCGACGCCGGACACCGTGGGCGAGATCGAGCCGTTGTTTGTGAACTTTGTGAACAGCCTGTCGTTCTAGGCAACGCGGCGTACAGGTTTGAACCAGTTTGATCCAAAAGGAGATTGTGATGAAGAAGCAACTCAAATCAATCGCCGTGTCGGCGAGCTCAATCCTCTCGCTACTGGCCATCACCTTCACGACCGCCGCTGCCCCGCCGGCAGCCGCCGGCAGCGCGGACCTGGCGAGCGTATCAAATCCGGGCGCCGCGAGCGACAGACCCGCGGCGGCCTGCACGACGATGGAAGCTGGTGAGGTGTACTGGGTGACATTGAACGAGGACGAAGAGATCGATGAGACAGTCGAGAGCTACCCCGATGAAACCACCAAGGTTACGGCAGCCTTCGACTACAACTGCGTCCCCAAGAAGACCAAGC